>DASRQX010000194.1:0-6052 GCA_035696165.1 Acetobacteraceae bacterium
TCCGCGTCGCCGCGCACCAGGAAGATCGAGCCGACATTCACCCCGTCGCGCTCGGCGATCCAGCAGCGTTCGCAGGCCGGATCGTTCGCTTCCAGGAATGCACCGGCGACTTTGGCCACCAGCGCCTCGAACCGCGCGTCGAAGCCATATTCGTTCGCAAATAGCGCGCCGTGGCGCGCCACCACCCAGCCGATATCGCCGGGCCGTGGTGGGCGCAGCAGCCAGGGACGCGCGGCGGTGTCCGCACCGCCGAGCAACGTCTCGATCTGGCCCATGGCGGTGACCAGCGCCGCCTGCGCGGGCGGCGGCAGTCGGTTCAGTAGCGTGTTGATTTCCTGCGCCGATGCGGCCTCCAGCGGGGCAAAGGTGGTGCGTCCCGCCTCGGTCAGTGCCAACCGCGTCTGCCGCCCGTCATGCGGTGAGCGATCGCGGCGCAGGAGCCCGTCATGGCCGAAACGTTGCAGGATCCGGCTGAGATAACCGGAATCGAGGCCCAGTTCTCGCGCGATGTCGGCGGCGGTCAGGTCTTGCCGATGGGCGAGTTCGTACATCACGCGCGCCTCGGTCAGCGAGAAGCGGCTGTCGTGCAGGCGTTCGCGCAGCGCGCCGATGGCGCCTGTGTAAAAGCGGCTGAACCGCCGGATGGCGGCGACGCGGTGGGGGAGGGGGTCTGGCTCGGACATCATGTGACAGGGTCATATATTATGCTGACGCAGTCAACTATATTTGCTTTGGTGTGATGCGGTTTGCGCGGCGGAAAATCGGCCAAAATCCACAATATTCAAAGCGATGTGTTAAGCAGCGGGAGTCAAGCCAGATCAAATATAGGTAACATAAATCAATGAGATGTGAAATTCCGCCATCACTGGTGGCCGCATTGCCACCTTATTGTCTCCCCATCATCACTGCACGCAGACGGAGTGGTGTCCGGTGAACCTCTATTGCCGGAGACACACTGTTTCGTGAGCTTTACATGGAGACAGATCATGCTGAACAGACGAACTGCGTTCCTTGCGCTTCCCGCAGCGGCCGCCCTGGTTGGCGCGGCTGCCGTCTACCCGGCGGCGGCGCAGGTGGTGGTGACGGCGCCCGTCCAGCTCCCCCAGTCCACGATCGTCGTGGCACCTACCGCGCCGCCACCGCCGCAGGTCGAAGCTGTCCCGCAGCCGCCGGCCACCGCGACGGTGACCACCTACTGGCAGCCGGGACACTGGAATTGGAACGGCGCGAGCTGGGTGTGGATGGATGGCAGCTACATGCAGCGTGTGCAGCAGCCGGACTCCGCCGCGACCTGGGTGCCGGGCCAGTGGATGCAGCAGACCCCTGGCGGCGGCTATGTGTGGGTGGCCGGCCACTGGGCGACCTGACGCGGTTTATATCGTAGGAGGACCAGGATGTTCCGCGCGGGTCTGACGCCAGCGGCGCTGCCCGTGTTGCTGGCGGTCGCCGGTTGCGGCTCGGCGCCGCCACCTGCGACCCAGCTGACAATACAGTCGGTTGGCCCACCCACGGCGACCGTCATGGCACCTGGGCCGCCCCCGCCGGCGCAAGCCGAGTGGGTGCCGCTGCCGCCGGCAGGCGTGGGCCCGGTTGTTTGGCAACCCGGTCATTGGCGGTTCTCGGCCGTGAACGGCGGAAGCTGGGTGTGGATGGCAGGCGGCTACGTCCCACCGCCGAACGGCCAGACGGCGTGGATCCCCGGACGCTGGATGCAGCAGCCAACCGGCGGCTGGGTCTGGATCGAGGGCCATTGGGCCTGATGACGACAGCCTGACGTCACGGCCTGGCCCCTTAGGCCTGACGTTGCGCGACCGGTGGTCGGCGTTTGCCGGCCACCGGTCAGCGGAGGGAATCGGTTGAACGACGAAAGGCCTAGGCAACGTCTTGGTTTTTTGTTGTTCAACCGTTGCCTCGTTCGGCCGGCTTCCCGCTGCGAGAAGCCCAAGCTGGACATGGGCGGCCGCGCGCGGGACAGTGTGCTTCACCGCGGCCGAAAATCGCGGGGCGCGCGGAAAATCGAGGGGCCGGCCATGAAGCTGCTATGGTTTCACCTGATGCCGTATACCGAGTTGCCGGACGACTTCGCCCGGGTTCATCCCTCGGTCTGGGTGGACATCCATTCGTCGCTGTTCGATCCGAAGCGCGCGCATCTGATGTACAACGACTTCATGGACGAGATGGAGTTCGCGGCCGATTGCGGCTTCGACGCGGTTTGCTGCAACGAACATCATTCGAACGGTTATGGATTGATGCCCTCGCCCAATCTGATCGCCGCAGCACTGGCACGTCGCACAACCGACACCGCAATCTGCGTGATGGGCAATTCGTTGGCGCTATACAACCCGCCGACGCGCGTTGCGGAAGAGTTCGCGATGCTGGACTGCATCTCCGGTGGGCGGTTGATCGCCGGCTTCCCGGTCGGCACGCCGATGGACACCTGTTACGCCTTCGGCCAGAACCCCAGCCTGTTGCGCGAGCGGTACCTGGAAGCGCACGACCTGGTGATGCGGGCGTGGACGGAGAGGGACACCTTCGCGTTCAATGGCCGCTTCAACCAGCAGCGCTACGTCAACATCTGGCCGCGGCCGGTGCAGCAGCCGCATCCGCCGGTGTGGATCCCGGGCGGGGGCTCGGTGGAGACCTGGCAGTGGTGCGCGAAGATGGACTATGTCTACGCCTACTTGTCGTATTTCGGCTACAAGGACGGCCGCGCGACGATGGATGGGTTCTGGGGCGAAATGGCCCGGTTGGGCAAGGATCGTAATCCGTACCGCGCGGGGTTTCTGCAATTCGTTGGTGTCGCCGAGACGCGCGAGAAGGCGTTGGAGCTGTATCGCGAGCCGGCGGAATATTTCTATGGGCGCTGCCTGCACACCGATCCGATGTGGGCCACGCCGCCGGGCTACGTTACCGAGGCGACGCAGCGTGCCGGCATGGTCAGCCAGGTGGGACGTGCCTCGGCGACCGGTGCTCGGGCGCGGCAGCGGGCGACGGAGATGAAGGACATCATCGATCTCGGGTATGTCATCGTCGGGTCGCCGGATGAAGTGGTGTCGCAGCTTACCGAGGTGGCGGAGACGCTGAATGTCGGACATTTGATGCTGCTGTTGCAGTTCGGGAACATGGGCAAGGAGCTGGCGAAGTATAATACGAAGCTGTTCGCCGAGGCGGTGATGCCACGGATGTGGAAGCTGTTCCCGGACTGGGAGGATCGCTGGTGGCCGCAGCCGATGGATACGGCGCAACGCGCGGCGGTGCCGGCGTTCGTTCCGGGGCTGGCGGCCGAGTAGACGCGGGGGATCGGTGGGGAGGATTGACAGCCTGGAACCTGATACGTTCCGAAAAAAAAGCAAGATTCGCCACGGAGATGGGAAGAACACGGAGACAGGAATTGTGACGCTTCGCGCGAAACGCGTCGGGCGCTGCTCCGTGATCTTTCCATCTCCGTGGTGAATTTTCTTGGTGTCGATCGAACACTCAAGTCGCGTAGGCGTCACAGTGGCCGCGACGCCACGCCCGGTCAGCCTGACTGGCGTTGGTGTCTCGCTACGCCGACGATGCCGCGCCAACGCTCAGGAAGTCGTCGGTGTATTCCCCGCGTGAGACTTTCACAGGGATCTCTTCCGCGATACCGCACTCCAGCATCTCCGAGCCGGCAACCTGGCCGGGTGCCGCAAGAGCCTCCACCAGTTCGGCAAACGCCGAGGCCCGTATCGCGTCGAGCCGCCAGACGAAGCATCCGGTGTCGTCCAGCGGATGCAGCCCTGGCGGTTTGCCCGGGTCGGTCCCGGCGCTCAACGTGACCTGCGTCCGCCACGCGGCGCAGAATGCCATCTCGTCCAGTGCCACACTGCCGCCTTCCCGGGCGAACCGGCGCAGTACGCCGGCCAGTGCCCGGAGATCCTCCGCCTCGCCCAGCATCAACAGCATCGGATTGAAGTCACTCGGCAGGAAGCCGAGGCGCAGCATGCTCATACCAGCCGTCCGAATGATCGGCTCTTCCACGGTGCCCCCACGTCATGCCGGCGAGGGCCGGTATCCATGGCTTTCTTTGTTGCGACGAAGACAAGTCGTGGATACCGGCCCTCGCCGGCATGACGTGGGGGTACCGTCGGTAGGTCAATCTTTACGGCCGCTGGTATCACAGCACCTCGATCACGTCTGTCGCGTGGCACAGTTCCTCGGCGCCCGCGCTGCCGCAGCCCAGTGGCACCTCGGTCAGCCGCACGCGCACCCACTCGTCGTTCAGGCTTTGCACCACCTCCGCGGTGATGCCGCCGGCGATGCGTAGCCTGGTGCCGGGTTCGATGCCGATCAGCTCGATCATTCGCCGCTCCCGTCAAAAGAAGATGCTCAGGTTCTTCGCCAGCAGAACGTTCTGTTCCAGCAGCATCTCGCGCCGTGCGATCAGCCAGCCGTCGCGCGTCCGCCGCAGCACATCGGTGCGCCGGCCGACAAAGGTGAAGTTTTCGTATTCCACCCGGTTCTGATACACCAGGAACCGGCAGCCCACGGTCACCTGCTCCGGCATCTCAACCGACGGCGCCACGTCCAGCAGCCGCACGTTGCTGACCATGTGCGTCACGCGCGACAGCGGTTCCTCAGCGTAGTGGACGCCGGTCATGATCTGCTCGACCCGCTTGCTCAGCGTCCACTTGTCCTCATCGAACCAGGAGATGTCCTCGCCCTGGCGCGTGTTTTCGCGCTCGGGGTGCTGGCCGAACTTCACGTTGCGGCGCACCGGCATGAAATACACCAGGTCCTCGGCCAGCAGATCGAGCCACTCACGAAACTGTCGCTGATCCAGCAGGTCGGCCTCGTGATAGAGAAATTCCTCGATCTCCTGCTTCAGCTCATACCACGCCAGGCCGCGCCGAGGCCGCTCGATCACCGCGCTCATCGCCCGCTACTCCGCCGCCGCGCGCGCCGGGCCGCGATCAACCCCCAGCAGGGAGTTCCAGTCGCCACCTTCGAGATCATTCGTATAGACCCGGTAGAAGTTCCGCGGCGTCTGTTCGGTGATCTGCGTCGATACATCGCCCGGGACCGGATCGTTGGTCTTGTACGCCCCCATCGACATCTGGTAGTTGAATGGATAGCGCCGCGCGATCGTTCCGGTACTGGCGCGCGTGGCATAGAGCCAGTTCTCCATGTCGTCTTGTTCAGTCATTCCGGCGGGGCCGGAGTAGCGCATGTAGAACCGCCGCAGCACGTCCTTCACCGCGGCCGGCGCGTCGGCATCCACCAGGAAGAAGCGCCAGCCCTCGGTCTCGGTTGGGCTGTGCGGGTGCCAGACGCACAGCGCGCGCGGCTGGCGCCCATGATAGGACGTGTTGGGAAAGATCGTGCCGACGAACGGCAGCAGCCGCGCCTTCTCCGCCTGCCGGCGCTTGCGCTCGTAGAAGCAGTGGCGGAAATATTCGTCCACCTCCGGATACTGTAGATACGTCGGCGCATACTCCATATCCGCCGGCATCAGCACGCTGTGCATGCCGTGGCCCTGCGGGAAGCCGACCCAGACATGCTGGCCGTTGTTGTATTCGTTGTCGCGCCGACCCTTCACGCCGCGCGGCCCACTGGGGCTGATGCCGATCATGTCGACAGAGCGGTGCGACGGATTGTGATAGGTGTCGCCGAGGAAATTCTCCGCCGCGAACTTCCAGTTCGACGGGAACACCCATTTGTGCACGCCGATCACTTCTGAACCGCCGGGCCGCCCGTCGCGGCAGTCCAGCACCTGGTCCAGATGGTCGATTGCGCCGCCCAGGTAGCTGGTCAGGTCCGGCGCCTCCGGGTCCCAGGATGCCCATACGGTGCCCTTGTAGATCTCCAGCTTCGGCACCCGTATCAGCGACCATGCCGAGCGGTCCAGCGTGCCCTCATACAGTACCCGATATAGCGGGACGCCTTGCAGCTTGCCGTCGGTGGTGTAGCTCCAGGAATGATACGGACAGACAAACAATGAGGTGTTGCCCTGCTCATAGCGGCATATCTTCATCCCGCGATGCCGGCAGGAATTCAGGAACACATGCACCGCGCCGGCGTGGTCGCG
>DASRQX010000195.1:0-6530 GCA_035696165.1 Acetobacteraceae bacterium
CAACTGGTTCCGCTCATACGGCAACGAGAACTGGGAATATGATACCGCCGGCTTGATGCAGCGCCGGCTCGCCTGCATCAACGACCTTCCGATCAAGGAAGCGGATCGTAAATTCCATTGGCCTCTCGGCCGGCGTCCGGATGGTCACCCCGGGCTCTCGGATCTGGGCCTCTAAGCCGGCGAGGCGCATCGCATGCGGACGCTCAACGAGCGCCCTGACGTCGTACCTCTCGTAGCCGAAGTCTTTCGGGAGTTCGGCTACGAGGGGGCGTCCTTGAGCCGGATTACCGAGAAATCCGGCGTGGGAAAGGGCAGCCTCTATCACTTTTTCCCTGGCGGCAAGGAAGACATGGCCAAGGCCGTACTCGACGACGTGGACGCCTGGTTCGAACGCCATGTTTTCCAGCCCTTGCGCGACGACCCGCCAGAGATTGCCATCCGCCGCATGTGGGAGGCTGTCGATTCCTATTTTCGCTCGGGTCGACGCATTTGCCTCGTCGGTGCTTTTGCTCTCGACGGAACACGCGATCGGTTTGCCGCCGCAATCTCCGGATACTTCATCCGATGGATTGGCTCCCTCAGAGATGCTCTTGTCCGCCAAGGCTGCAACCCAGCGGACGCCAGCCAGGCTGCCGAGGATACTGTACTGGGCATCCAGGGCGCCATCGTACTGGCGCGGGCGACAAAGGACGAGGCACTGTTTGCCCGAGCGATAGCCCGGCTCCGGTCCCGCATGCTGCACCCCGAGGGCCAGTGAGGGGAGCAGCCGTGATACACGATTTTGGCGGTTCTTGGTGCTTTTTTCTGAACCATAGGGAGAGCATGACCTCCTGTGGGGTGCCCAAGGTGGACGGCGCAGATGGCGCTTCCGACAGGGGCCGTTTCTGCCACTGCTTCTGCCGCCCAAGCCACCGTTTCGTCCTGGCACCCCACAGAAGGTCATGCTCTCCTGGTAGCCAGCGCCAGGTGGTCGGGGGCTGGTGCCATGACGCCGGTCGCGGGGCGCTACGCGGATGTTGGGCCGCCCGAGTAGCGGCCCCGATCAAGCCCTTGGGGAGCCCAGGCATGCGGTCATGCCAAGGGCTCGTTTGGCCCGGGAATTATCCCGGTGGATAATACGCCGGCGGGGCGTAATACGCTGGCGGCGCGTAGTAGACTGGTGGCGGCGCGTAGTAGACGGGCGGTTGCACATAGACCACGGGCGGCCCAATGAAAACGCCGCCGCGCCAGCAGCATCCGCCTGCCCAGCCGCCGCCATTCCAGCCTCCGCCGCCGTGCCAGCCGCCCCCGCCGTGCCAGCCGCCGCCCCCGCCGTGCCAGCCGCCGCCACCACCGTGCCACCCGCCCCCACCGCCACCACCGTGCCACTCCGCGTGAGCAGGCGACGGTACTGCCAGCGGCACTGCCAAGGCACCGGCCAGGGCCGCGATGCGAAGTGTCGAAGAAAAGACAGCGCTCATGGCTTCTTACTCCACCGTACTTTACGACCATATAGGTTGCGATCGCGGCGGTAGTGTGGCCAAGGTCGTATCGTAACGTGACGGCACCGGTCGGCGGTGCGCGGCACAGCCGACGCGGGCATTGCGGTGGACGTTGGCGCGATGCTTGCTGCATCTGGTCTCGCACAACCGTAGGTTCAATGACGGCGACAAGTGCGTTGTCCGCTTCCGCCGCCAATGATCGGCCGGCCTAGCGCGGCCAAATCCGGGGCGCGCAGCCGCAAACGGTCTAATACGCCCCGCTGCGGTCGAGCCCCGGCGCTAGCCGTCCGCTGACCCGGGCCACGGGGACGGACACCAGCCACGTGCCGGACCTGGGACGCAGCGCCCGGCGCAAAGCCCGCCGCCGGGCACCCGGGCCGACAGCGCCGGAATTCGGCCCCGGCGCGCCAACCGCTTGATGGCGGCTTTTTGCCTCTGTCTCCCGCCAGGCCCCACCGCTTCGCGCGTCACGCCACCCCCGCCGGCTGCAAGGCGTGAGCCTCCGAGACGGCGTCGAATTGTGGCAACTGGCGATTTGCTTGGGGTTGCTCTTCAAAATGGGGATTGAAGCATCACGAAAACGTCAGGCGGCGCATTTCCGATGGAAGCGGGCCGGCTGTGGGGCGGAATTCGTGAGACCCTCGGCGCCGATACCGCCTCGGCTGCTGGCGACGGTCGGCCCGGTACATCTCCTCCCTCCCCTGCCCTGCCACGTTGCCGCCCGAAACCACGGTTGGGGCACCCGGAGGATGGCATGAGCGGCAGTACCGAAGGCCAGGATGACACGCCGGACGGCGCGGTGACCCTGCTATCCCCGGCGCGCCTCCCCTGCCCTCCCGCCCGGTTTCGGCCGACCCGGCGGTCATCAGGCAGCCGCACCAGGCGATCAATCGCCGCATGCGCTGCAGCCGCGCCGTCAGCGCGCCCGGCAGTCGGCCTTGGCCGGACCGGTGTCCATGCCCCGCGTCCGCAGCTCGCACCCGAGCACGTCGCGGTAGCCCACCGGCCGCGTTGGCAAAGCGCAGCACGCGCCCGGTGCAGTGCCACGATCGCCGGCTATATCGAAGAGGGCGACCTGTTCGAGGACAACGCGCTGACCGGGGTGATGTAGGGCGCGCCCAGCAGGTCTCTGGCGGGGATTTCAATTCGGTTTCGGCGTCGCTGCGATGCACGGCATGGCCCCCTCCCCTGCCCCCGGATTCCGGACATGGCCCGCCTCCGCGTGGACGCCATAGCCACGGATCAAACGTGGCCCGGCGAGTATCGAGAACACGGGCAGTCGACGCCTCCGGATGAGCCGGATTGAGTAGACGATTCGGGCTCTCTGGCACCAAAATCGGCCGGGTCACGGATGCGGGATTGTCCGACAAGGCGGTCGTGCGCCTGGTCAAGCAGGCCGCCCGGGACGCCGGCCTCGACCCCGACCGCTTCTCCGGGCACAGCCTGCGCGCCGGCCTCGCCGAGCTGATGCGTCAGACCCGCAACACATCCACCGACGTCGCCCTCGGCTATCTCCGCCCCGCCGACCTCTGGCGCAACAATGTCACCGAAAAGATGTACGGTGCCGGAAAGAAGCACTAACAGCTACGTCGCCAGAAACCCGCCGCCGCTCATTCAAGGGGGTGGTACCGGCGCGTCGGTGTCGAACAGCGCGCCATGCAAGTCCATCAGCTGATCGACCTCCGCTCGATGCTCCGCGAGCTGCTGCGGCGGCCTTGGCACCAGATCGGCCGCGGACACCCGATCGAACAAAGCGTAACAGACCTCGCCGTTGTTATGCCGGGCGCGGTACGCCACCCCGTCGAGGTCCGGGAATGCGGTGTGGAGCGCGAGCGCCAGCCGTCGTGAGGTCGCGTAGTCATCCGAAGCGCTGATCGCCGCGTCAGTGCCGTGCCAGTGCAGCCCTTCGTCGCGCAGCTTGGCAAGCCGTAGCGCCCGCCGGACCGTCGACCCGGACCACATGCGCTCGTCGACGTAAGCACGCGCAACGATCCGCTCCGCGGGCTTCCGCAGCACCGATTCGACAAAGGCGCCGGCGAGCCGGGCCGCGCAGTAAGGCCGGAACTAACCAACTGGCCTCCTGGTACGCATATGCCGTGAAAGGCTCCGTCGGAAAACCTATCCCAGACGGTTTCCGCATAGTTTGTCAATCCGACACGGATTTTCGTGCAGTCTGGAACTCGATTTATAGGGCCGATCCGGCCTCGATCCGAAGTGTACGGAAAACACCTGATTTCCGTTGTCGCCATCGAAACCCGATCGACCGCCGGAACTCAAATATGGCGGATTTCTGAGGATGGACCGACGGACCATTCTGGTTCCGTCCCCTTATGCGTACCAGGAGGTCAGTTGGTTAGTTCCGGCCAACTAGAGATCGGGTTCAGCAGGCGAGGCGCTCCCATGCGCAAGATATTTTCACATAACTCGCATCCTATTTTTCGACATTTTCTGTATGGAGATCAAAAATGGTCCTTGCCAAGATAATTTGAGTGCTCCATAGTGATCGACAGATCGTACGCATCCGGTCTCGGCGGCTCTGGGGATCCTCTGCGTTGTCACCATGATGGGGGGCTTGGCCCCGCCGTCAGGAGAAGGCGCGTCCTGGATGAGGAGACCGACCATGACTCGCGGGCGCTTTGCCGGGATGGGCTTCGCAGCAGCGGTGCTGCTAGCCACCGTACCGGCCTTCGCAGGTCCGGTCTCCTCCAGCCTCAATATCATCTCATCCGATACCATCGGCAGCGGCACGCTCGGCACCGTGACGCTCACCCAGAACGGCGCCGACGAGGTGGACGTTGCCGTGACACTGGCGCCCAACACCGACTTCGTCGACACGGGCGTATCGCAGCACCACAACGCGTTCGTCTTCAATCTCGATCTGCTGTCAACCTACGCAGTCACCATTACCAGCCCGACCGGCGGTATCTTCACGTTGTCCGACGCCAACCCGTCGAACACGCCCTACGGCACATTCACCTCCGGTATCGATTGCCCCGGCTGCGGACCGGGCGCGAGCCACGACAATCCCGGCCCGCTCGACTTCAAGGTGACGGATGCCAGCGGGATCAGCACGTCCGACTTCGTGAAGAACAGCGGCGGGGGCTATTACTTCTCCGCCGACGTGATCGGCCCGTCCGGTGGCACCGGCAACATCGCGTCCAATTCCATCACTGGCGATCCTTCCGCAGTGCCAGAACCTGCGGCTCTGGCCCTGCTCGGCAGCGGCCTGTTCGGTCTCAACCTCATCCGGCGCCGCAAGCGCGTCCAATAACGGCTATCGGGAGTAGCGCCGATGGTGGCGGGAGTGTCCAGAGATTGGGGGGATACGGGGGACACGCCTCCTGGAAGGCCTGCAGTTGTCCAGGCATTCCAGCTCCGATGAGGTTGCCGGAGGAACCCAGAAACGTTTCGACCCTCAATCTCTGGACAGTCCCCGTCTGTCAGTCGGCGAACGAGGAATGGATGCCAACCATGGATATCACCGCGACGCTCGCACGCGTTGCGATGATTGCCGCGCCGCAGAACCACGGTTGCCTGCGGTCTGGGGATGGCGGGTTGACGATGGTCCAGGCGGCAACGGGATTCGTGGGCACCGCCGTCGTGGTGCCGCATGACCGAACCGACGGACCGATCGCATGAGCGCAAGATGTTGCGATAGCCGCGCCTGGCTATTTGAATCCGTCCTGGCCGTCGCATTATCCACCTTCGCCCCGCCTGGTTACGCCAGTCCCAGTTACGCCAGCGCCGAAACGCATGAGTATGCGACGCACCCGATCGTACAGACGGCTCATCAGGCGCGTGAGGCACAATTGGCCACAGTGAACCAAATAATCCGTGCAGCGGCGCGTTCGGCCGCGGCACGTGGCGAGGCGGGGCCGCCCCTGGTGCGCGACGTCGGAATGTCGTGCGTTCCCTACGCGCGCAACGCCACGGGTATCGCGCTGATCGGAGACGCCTGGCAATGGTGGGACCTTGCCACTGGCATATATGCGCGCGGCGGCGTGCCGGAACCGGGCAGCGTGCTGGCATTCCGCGCCAACGAGCGGATGCCGCTTGGCCACGTCGCAGTGGTCACCAGGGTGGTTAACAACCGCGAGATCGAGATCGATCACGCGAATTGGGCGGCAGGCGGCGTTGCGCGCGGCGTGCCGGTCGTAGACGTGTCGGAGAACAATGACTGGACAGCAGTACGCGTCGGCCTTGGAAGCGCCACCTCCTTTGGCAGCATCTATCCGACCCATGGGTTTATTTATGACTGGGCGGACAGCGGCACCATGCTGACAGCGATGACCGTACCGGCGGTGCACCGGACGCTCAATCCATTGCCCCGGCACATGCGGCCGGGACCCGAGCGAGCGGCCGTGACCGCCGACACACTGAACGCACGTGAGTACGACGTGGTGGCGGAGGCTCCGTCGCATGCTCAAACTCACGGCGTGCCAGCGGCGCGGCAGGCGCTCAACCCGCCCCCCCGGGCTCGGCGGCCGACACCCGACCAGGCCCCCGTGATCGGGGACACCTTGAACGCACGCGAATACGACGAAATGGCGGAAGCGCCGTCACATCTTCAGGCTAGCGGTGGCGACAGCCTCACCAAGGATCGGGAATAGCCGGCAACATAATGGCGGTTTACGCCCGCTCGAGTTAATCCGCCGGCGTCGCCCAATGGCGTGCCGCCCGGTCCGTCTGCTCGAAGGCAGTGATCGCCGGTTCGTTGGCGAATTTCCCGGTCGACGTCGGCGAGACCTTCAGGCAGACGGCGCTACTGAACGCAAGTTGCCTGGCCGCTACTTGACCTCCGCGACCAGAGCGTTGCCCACCATGACTTCCGGCATCCCTTTCGTGAACTCCAGGACGTTGTCCCTCACCCAGTCTGCTGCGATGGTGTTGGAGGCAAGCGCTTCGTCCGCGTTATCAAATATGCTGATGGTGATGAGCACGTCCGGCCCGCCATCAAGCAGATAGTAGCCCTTCCAGCCTTGCATCCCTCGCATCAGCGGCACGAAACCCTCCTTCACGCGCCGGGCAAGTTCTTCAACCATGCCCCGT
>DASRQX010000196.1:0-13394 GCA_035696165.1 Acetobacteraceae bacterium
ACCCGCGTTGCCGGTGAAGCCGGGACCGCGGCGGATCTACAAGTACAAGCCGGACGATTACGCGCGGACCTGGGTGCCCGATGAGCGGGCGGCGCAGACGTACCCGGGGTGGGAGAACATCACCAAGCCGGAGCGGCGGGACTACTTTGACTACACGTATACCGGGCCGGTGGCACCGCTGGAGATGCTGACGCCGGCGTCGCGGGCTGCGGCTGCGGCTGGGGAGGAGTGAGGGCGGGGGGCCTCGCCTGCGCTCCTTGGCAACTGCGCGCGGGCCGCGCGAAGCGGCATCGTCCGTGGTGCAGGAAGGCAGGCAAGGATTCGAACCGCAA
Source organism: Acetobacteraceae bacterium (assembly GCA_035696165.1). Classification (GTDB taxonomy): domain Bacteria; phylum Pseudomonadota; class Alphaproteobacteria; order Acetobacterales; family Acetobacteraceae; genus Palsa-883. Next base: position 333 of record DASRQX010000196.1, read on the forward strand.
AAAACGCAAATGGTCCGAGCGGAATTGGGGCTACGGGGGACGATCGACCGACCGTGCGGCGCGGTCTATTTGCGTTATTTGCGTTTTCTGCGGTTCAGATTCTTGCTGCTCGCCGTTAGGGCTTGGAAGGGCAGGATTGCGCTTCGCACGGAGCGCCATCACCAGCAGCTTTCCGCGTCCTCCGCGGTCCGGTCCCGCGGCGACGGGTGGCCGGCTTGGGGGCTGGCTGTGGCGAGTAGGCGCCGGTTGTAGGGGGCGCGGGTGCTTTTCGCGAAATTGCGCAACGACCCTCGGGTCAAGCGTCCGAGGGCATGCCCTTCGGTCAAGTGCGAGAGGGTATGCGCGATGCAACAGTCTGGCACCGGCCTGGTGGCAGCTGCCACCGGGTTGGATCTTTGGGCGGCACACCTTCACCCGGGTCGCTGCGCGACCCGCCCGCCGGATCAAGCGTCTGGGGGCATGCCTTGGTCCGCTCTTCGCGGCCCAAGCCCGCAAGCGGGAGAGGTGAATATGGCAGCGCGGCAAAGGCGGGGGTAGTGGCGGACGCGATTTCTGGAAAACGCGCGATGCTACCTGCCACGTAATCGACCTGGCCGCACCGGCTCGACGATCATGACGCACGCTTCGGTACAGCAACAACCCGGCGCGCGGAACCTTGGTCAATGAGCAACGTCCAATCCCAGACACTGCCGGCAACGCTTGAACTGCGCCGGTGGCTCGCACTGCCGGTGCTGCTTGCCGGCACCTTCATGGTGATTCTCGATTTCTTCATCGTCAACGTCGCCATCCCGTCGTTGCAGCGCGAGCTGAATGCCGACGCGGCGACGATCGAGTGGATCGTCGCCTGCTACGGGCTGACCTATGCCGCTGGCTTGATCATCGGCGGGCGCCTCGGCGATTTATACGGACGCCGGCGCATCTTCGCGCTCGGGCTGGCGGTGTTCACGTTCGCTTCGGCGGCCTGCGGTTGGGCGCCGGATGCGGCGCTGCTGATCGTGGCGCGCGCGGCTCAGGGCGCCGGCGCCGCACTGCTCGCCCCGCAGGTGCTGGCCATCATCGGTGTCACCTACACCGGCGCGGACCGCGGACGCGCCTTCGCCATTTACGGCGTGGTACTGGGGCTGGCCTCAGCCTGCGGGCAGGTCGTCGGAGGGCTGCTGATCCGGGCCGATCTGCTTGGCCTCGGCTGGCGCGGTTGCTTCCTGGTCAACATCCCGATCGGGGTGGCGGCGTTGCTGTTGGCGCCATCCCTGGTGCCGGAATCGCGGGCACCGATCGGCCGCCGCCTGGATGGTTCCGGTGTCGTCCTGATCACCCTGGCGATCACCGCCCTGCTGTTGCCGCTGATCGAGGGCCGCAGGCAAGGTTGGCCGACTTGGACCTGGCTCTCGCTCGCCGCCGCGGTCGCGTTGTTTGGCGGGTTCGTTTACCAACAGCGCCGCCACCAGCAGCGCCGGCACGCGGCGCCACTGATCGATCCAGCAATGTTCCGTGTGCCGAGGTTCCGGATCGGGCTGCTGGCGGTGCTGGCATTGTTCGGCGGCGTGGCATCGTTCTTCCTGGTCCTGGCTTTGTATCTGCAGCAGGGCAGGGGGCTCGATGCGCTCGCCGCCGGATTGATGTTCACCACGCTGGCCGGGGCGTTCAGTGCGGCCTCGCTGGTCGCAGGCCGCATCGCGCGGCGGCTGGGTCGGCCGCCGTTGGTGATTGGCGCGCTTGGCATGGCAGCAGGGTTGCTGGGGTTGCGTGTGACTGTCGGCTGGATCGGCACCGGCGGCTCGCCGCTGCTGCTGCTGCCGGCGCTGCTGCTGGATGGCGCGGGGATGGGTCTGGTGATGGCCCCGTTGGTCGCTAACGCGCTGGCGGGTCTGCCGGCACGCGACGCCGGTGCTGCCGCCGGGGTGCTGGCGGCGGTGCAGCAGTTCGCCAATGCGCTCGGCGTTGCGCTGATCGGGCTGGTGTTCTTCGGCGTGCTGGCGCAGGCGCCGCCGGCCGCCGCCTATGCGACCGCTTTCGGCGCCAGCCTGGACTGGTTGGTGGGGCTGGCTCTGGTCCTCGCAGTGCTGGCCCGAATCATGGTTCGCCGTCGTGCGTGACCGGATTGTCCGGAGCATGCACGCGAACCGATCCGGTGCCGTCGTTCATTGCCGGAAATGGCGGCCGGATTGGCGTTGATTGGCAAACTCGGCCCGACTAGAAGGCGGGCTCCGCGACCGGCTCCTTGCTGGTCTCGGTGACCAGTTCGAGTTGGCCGACGGTTTCCTTGCCGAACGCCAATGGAATGCAGGCGCCGGCCGCCACCACCACGGCGATCGTGCCGAAGAAAATCGTTGCGGATCCCGTGTACGGTTCGAGAAAGAACGGGGTCAGCACGCCGGAAAAGATTCGCCCGGTCGCCTCGCCGAAAAAGTGACCGCGGCCCCGCAGCGCCGTGGGGAACTGCTCGGACAGGTAGACCCGCACCGCCGGGAAGGAGGACAGCACGGTGAACCCGGTGATGATCGCGCCGGCGGTCATCGCCACGGTCGCGTAAGGACCGGCGTTGTGCGCCATCGCCATCAGCACCAGACCGGGAACCGAGCCGCCGAGGCAATAGGTGATGGACCAGCGCCGGCCGATGACTTCCATGATGAACCCGTTGAAGAACTTGCCGGGAATCGTCACCATGAACAGCAACGTGCCGAGACCGAAGCTCAGGCCAACGGCGGAACCTTGGTCCACCAGCGCCTTTGGCAGCAGGATCGCCGAACAGTAATACGCGGTAGTTGCGGCAGCGTAGCAAATGATTCCGACCGCGGTCCAGCGCACTTGGCCGGCACGGAACAGCGCGGTGAACGGAGGCAGCGCCTCGGGCGCATCCGCGAGATCGGATCCGAGTTCCGCGACGGTCAGCTTGGGCACGCGGTTGCCGCAGCGCGCGATCATCAGGTTGACTGTGTCGACCGCCGCCTGGGGGTTGCCCCTGCGCAGATACCAGCGTGCGCTCTCCGGCAGGCCGAAATGCACCAGCAACGGCACGATCCCCAATGCCAGACCGCCCGGCAGCGCGATCAGGCGGAAGCCGTTCGGGTTGCCGGCGAGCAGGAAGCCAACGAACGGCAGCAGCGTGAAGGCGCTCGCCAGCATGACCTCGAAGATCGCGCCGTAGGTGCGCCGGTGCTGCTTCGGCATGAGTTCGGCCGCGATCGGGAACGGCGCCGAGATGGCAAAGCCGAGGCCGATGCCGGTGAGGATGCGGATGACGATCAGTTGCGTGCCGCTTTGCGCGACGGGGATCAGCAGGGTGAAAAACGTGCTGATGACCACGCCGATCTGCATCACCGTCTTGCGACTGATGCGGTCGGATATCGCGGAAGCAACGAAGCCGCCGATGACGACGAGGATGGTGGGGGCGACCGCGAGCCAGCGAACCTGACTGCCGGTGAGTTGCAACGGTTCCTTGGCCAGCACCAGCAGCGAACCACCGAGCGCCAGATCGTAGCCCTCGACGAAGCCGACCGCGCCGAGCACCAGGATCACCAGCACATGGTAGGAACTGAAGGGAATGCTATCGAGCTTGCGGCCCAGGATATGGCTGGCCGGAATGGGCGGCCTGCCGACGAAACCGGTGCTGCTCATGTCGTTCTCCCAGATTTGTCCAATCCGGCGACGGCTCGGCAGAGGCGGAAGAGCGCGTTTGTCTTGCGGGTTTCACGTCAAGGCGCTCGAGAACGAAAATATACTTGCGCTGATCCTTCGGTGTTTCCTGTGCCGGCCGCGTTGCCTGACGCCGGTATGGACGTTTTGCTTTTGGACGTTCGTTGGAAGCCCGACCGGGACTTCCGCCAGGACCGGCTCCCGCGCCGGATCCGAAGGCAGGTTAGCTGGCGTGGCCAGCAGCTTTCAATCATCAAATCGTCGGGCAGCTTGCCAAGGCGCTTTCCGCCGCTCGTCGACAGCGGCGATGATCGGCATGCGGCTTTATTTCTCCGTCATCGAGCGCTCGTCCCACAGGCGCACCAGGTATCCGTCGGGGTCGGCAAGCTCGACGCCGTATCCCCAAAAGGATTTGCGTGGATCGTGCGCGAACGTGACGCCCCGTGCGGACCACTCGGCGAAGGTCGCATCGACGTCAGGCACCTGGAACCACATGGCGCACCCGTTCGGGCTGATGGGCGATGAGGATTCTTGCAGGAACAGCGCAAATCCCTCGCTATCCTGCAGCGCGATCGTGCGCCGCTCGGGAACCTCGAATTCGACTTTCAACCCTAACGTCGCGACATACCAATCGCGCGAGCGGTTCGTGTCGGTTACCGGGATGCTCAGATGGTCGAACTTCATCATCGTTCGGTACCTCCGTGCGTGGTCATATGTCTGGCGTTGCCAGCGTGGTCGCGCGGCTGGCATCGCGGCTGCGTTCACCCCTTGGCGGCCTGTTCGGCACTGCTGGGCCGGCAATCGTGCTCAACGGCGTCCCCAGTTGGGGTCTTCATGCCTATTGGGGCCGGCCCCGGCTCGACCGCGGCAAGCCACCAATGCTAATCCGCGGAGACCGGCACCAGGTTCGGCGTCGGGGCGCGGGTGTGATCCGCCTCGGTCAGCATGCGCCAGGCGCCGCCCATCAGGATCTCAGCCGGCCGAAAGCGCGCCTTGTAGGCCATCTTGCGGCTCTCCGGCACCCAATAGCCGAGATAGACATAAGGCAGCCCGAGCGCCCGCGCGCGTTCGATCAGCCAGAGGATGGTGAAAGTGCCGAGGCTGCGCTGGTCCATTCCTGGCACGAAATAACTGTAGACCGCGGACAGCCCGTCGCCGAGCCGATCCGCGAGGCACGCGGCAACCATGCGGTCGTCCGGATCGCGCAACTCGATGACGAATGTCTCGATCGGCGTGTCCTCCACCATGGCGCGGTAGTCGTAGAAGCTCATGGTGGCCATATCGCCGGTGCCGTGGCGCGCCTGCTGGTAGCGCTGGAACAACTGGTACTGCTCGGCGGTGGCACGGGCGGCGACCTCGTAGCCCTCGATCATCGCGTTGGCGCGGGCGATGCGGCGCAGCGTGCGGTCGGGCTGGAAGGTGGCGACCGGGATGCGGATCGGGATGCAGGCCTGGCAACCCGGGCAGACCGGCGCGTAGGCGATGTTGTGGCTGCGACGGAACCCGGCGCGTGACAGCCGGTCATGCAGCGCGTCGGCCTCCGGACCGGCGATCTCCGTCACAACCTTGCGCTCCGTGCGGCCGGCCACGTAGGGGCAGGGCAGGGGCGCAGTCGTGTAGAAGAACTGCGGGCGGCGTGGGGACTTGTAGCTCATGCGTAAGGGTGTCCGGCGCGCATGTTCCAGGACGCCGCGTCATTGGTCAACGCCCAGTCGCGCCAGGCGCGCGTCCGCACCACAACAAGGCCGGAAATCAGGTCGTGCAGCGTGCGCTTGCGCTCGGTGAACAAAGCCGCCAGCAGCAGCAGGCCGGAGGTCGCCAGCGTCAGGTAGAAGAACAGCGTCGAGATCACCGCTTGCACCAGGGTCGGCGGGCCGAGATCGTCGTCGCGCCGCACTATCAGGCCGAGCGTCGCCTGGCCCGGTGTCGCGGACAATGTTCCCGTCAGGGACAGGCAGTGATAGGCGAACGGCACCAGTGGAAGGAAGCCAAGGAGCCACCAACCCAGGCCGAAAGTGATCAAGCCGACCAGCAGCAACGACCACCAGATCGCGCCAACCAACAGTGTCACCAGCACCAGGTCGATGAACCAGGCGAAGCAGCGGCGCCGCCGTACGCCGGCGAGCAGAGCAGCTTCCCACATCGAGTTGGCGGCAGTGGGCGTGGTGTAGATCATGGCAGCAATCGGATGCTCGCGGTGGCAGTGCTCGATTCAGGCGTCCCTGGTCCCAGCGTAATTGTGTCGCCGTCGCGCCAGCGGCGCAGGAAATCCGCCGCATGCGAACTGAGCGGATTGCCCGACTGGCCGGGAGCGACGACGAACCGGCTGCGATCGAGATCGGCGAGATCATACACCGCGCGAAACGCCGGACCATGCATCGATTCGAAGCTGTCGCGTGCCGGCACGCCGCGGTCGATCGTGGTATCTCCGCCGGGGCTTTCGATGCGGAAGCTGAACAGGCGCCCGATCAAGGGAAGGCGGCTCAGTAGCGGATTGGCGAACACGGCCTGGTGCGGTTCGCCCCAGCGCCAGGTGGCCGGATCGGAGCCGAGCCGCGCCCCAAGGTCGGCCACCGCGGCCTCCAGCGAGGCGCGCAGCATCACGCCGCAGTCCCCGCGACACCAGCGGGCGCCGGGGGCCGAAAGCACGTACGCGGCGAACTCGCTGCGCGGACCGGCGTAGGCGAGCGGAATGTTGGCGCCACGCAGCACCAGATCGACGAACCGCTCGAGCCAGGCGGTAAAAATCAGCGGCTGCGGCAAATCGCGTGCCATGCTGCCGTCCCAGGTTCGCAGCAGCCCGAGCGCCGCTGCCGTGTGTGGGTCGTCGACATGGACCGCCAACAAGCGCGGCAGCAGGTCACGCGCCAATGGGCTGACCACGTCGAGTTGCATGCGGGTGAAATCGTCTGGCGTGTGCCGGTCGGTGGCGCCGAGCAACTCGCGGATGCGCCGAGCGCGCCAGTCGCCGAACCAGTCGCGGCCGAGGAACACCGGGAAACCCGGCGGCGCGACGCGTTCGTTGGCGTTCACGAGGTGGCCGCCGACCGGGGCGACGACATGCGGGAGCTGATCGCCCGACGCCCAACCGATCCAGTCATGCGCGCCGTCGGCGCCCGGTACCGGCGCGAAGCCGTCGCCGGCGCGGCGGATCGGCACCCGGCCGGTAACGAACAGCGCAATGCCTGCGTAGTCGGCGACCATCAGGTTCTGGATCGGCGCGGTGATCTCGGGCGCGGCACGGCCCGCTTCGGCGACGCTGTGCGCCAGGTTCAGCGCACGCAATCCGGCCGCCGCTGTGTTGCCTGGCTTGAGACTGGCCATGCTGACCGCCAGGATCGGGCCGCTGCCGTCGTCCAGGTCGCTGATCACCGGGCCGTGCCGAGTCTCGCGCACGGTTATAAGCTGATCCGGCTGACCCCTGATCTTGATGATTTCATGCCGGCTAACGAAGGGGCGCGGACCGTCCGGCGTGGCATACTCGGCGGCGCCGACTGCGTTGCCGCCGCGTTCCTCAGCGCTAATTGGGGTTTCGATGAATACGTCCTCCGTGTCGGCGCCGGTGGTGGTGAAGGTCCACGCGATGTCACGGTTGCGGCCCAGCACCATGAACGGCACACCAGGCGCGGTGGCGCCGGCGAGGGTGGTGCCCGGCGTGTCGATCCGCGCCAGGTACCAGATGCCAGGGAAGCCGAACGCCAGATGTGGGTCGCCGGCCAGCAGCGGCGCGCCGGTGGCGCTGTGCGTCCCGTCCACCGCCCAGGCATTCGACGCGGTACCCGGTAGGGTGAACGGCCCGGGAAAGCGCGGCAGCAGCGCCATCAGGTGCTTAGCCGCGTCGGCGAAGCGCGAGGAGGGGAGGCTGGCCTCCGGGTGGCCCGAGGCCGTGTCCGGCGGCCATAACGTGTCGATCATCCACTGCGGCGCCTTCCCGGTCAGGGCCAGGCGCGACAGCTCGGTGCGGTAATTGGACGCCAGCCATAACCCCATGGTCTCGCCCCAGAGCAGGCTGTCGACCGAAGTCCAAGGCTCTGGTGCGCCAAGCAGCAGGAACTCCGGCGCCGCCCGCCGGCCGCGCCGCGCGATCCAGGCGTTCACCCCGCGTGCGTACGCATCCAGTACGGCGCGCGTGTCGGCGGGTAGCAGCGCCAGATCCGCCTCGGCGCGTGGCCGCAGGCCGAGCACGCGCATCATTCGGTCGATCGGCAGCGTCGCCGGACCGGCGATCTCCGACAGCCGGCCGGATGCGGCGCGGCGCATCAGTTCCATCTGAAACATCCGGTCGCGCGCGTGCACGAATCCGAGCGCGGCGGCAGCATCGGTGTCGTTAGCAGCTTGGATGCGGGGGATGCCGTCAGCGTCGACGCTGATCGCCACTGGCGCGGCGAGTCCCGGGATGTGCGCTTCCTGCGACCTGGGCGGCAAGGTGGTCCACAGCAGGACAGCCACGCCGCCTACCAACAAAACGGCGACCAGGAGTAGCAAGATCAGCATGTTACGGAGAAATCGCCACATGGTGGCGAGGTCACAGCGCAGCTAGCGCGTCGGGCAGCGACGTCAGATCGTGCAACAACAGATGCGCAGCATCCGCGTCGGGCCGCTCAGCGTGCATCCAGCCCCAGGGGCCACGGCGTAGCAACACCGCCACCATGCCCGCGGCCCGCGCCGGCAACACGTCGTTGTCCATGCGATCACCGACATAAGCTATGGAATCAGGCGATTCACCGGCTAGATCGATAACGCGCTCGAAGAATGCCGGATCAGGTTTCGAGACCCCCCACCCAGCCGAGGACGCGATCAGGTCGGCGGGTATTTGGAGCTTGGCCAACGCGGCTTCAGCCTCGATGGGCTGATTGCCGGCGATCAACACCTTCAGCCCGCGGGATTTAAGTGCGGTCAGGCACGGAATGGCGTCAGGATAGAGATCGCTGGCGTGGAAGTCGTAGTGATAACCTTGGGCGGCCCGCAGTTTGCGGACGTTGGCAAAGTCTAGATCCGGCCGGAAGATCTCGAACACCCGGCGCAACGACTGGCCGCGCTCCATTACGACGCCGATCGCTGTGAATAGCGTCAGCCGCGGCACGCCGAGGAAGTCGGCCCATTCGCCCCAGTGGCGCGTTTCGTCGATCAGTGTCTCACCGACATCGAAGCACACGGCACGGATGGGCATTGGCGGCTCGCTCGGTTATCGGTTTGGTGGAACTATGGGCGGCAGAAGGATAGCCGGTTCTGTCAAGCCTCTCTACTTTCCATAATATATCTTCTGCGGCAATCGGAGATGATGGTGTTGCGATCCGGCCAGCCTACCGGACGCTTGTCCCCCGGGTTCATGCGTGTCGACATCTCCGGTGACGCGCCCGTGCATCTCGGGGCGAAGCGCGCCACAGACAGCTGGTGGAACAGCGTCGATCTGCGGGCTTTTTCAGACCGACGTCAGGGGGCTGGGTTCAGCGCGCGCGGGAGTGCCGAATTGGTTATCTCCGGACGCCGGCCGATTGTGGCCGGCGCTTGTGCAACCAGCAGTCTACGACACCGTAATTGCCGAGGTAACGAGGGCGCCGGTCGTGATGGCGCCCGCCCCTTGCGCCAGCATCCAGAGGTAGCCAGCATCCAGAGGTAGAAGGTACCGGCAGTGGCTGGTGCGGTGAAATACTGCGCCCAACCATTTATCTGGCCGTCGCCGGCGGCCGCGGTCAGTCCTGTGGTCGGAACGGCGGAACTGCTCACCGACCACGCGAAGGCTGCACCGATCACCGCGGTCGGTGCCGCGACTGCGATCATTTGCACGCCGCCGTTCGGCGCAACGTTTACGCTGTGAACCTGCGAGGACGCGGCGGTCCAGCCGCCCGGCGCGACAGTGGCACCCCAGGTTTTGCCTGTCGTGATGGCCGACCAGGTGCCCGGACTTGCCGCGGCGTTGGTGGCTTGAACTTCCACATCGATCGCAGTCGCGCCCGCCAGACTGGCGAGCGTGTACGGGCTGGTGATACCTGACACGGTCGTCCAACTGCCGGCACCGGACGGGGTTGTCGCCGGTCGCGGCGTTGTGCGTGCCGTCGACCGTCGGGGCGGTCCAGATGACAGTGAGCTTGGTGGTGGTGCCGTCCGCCGGCGGCGCGGCGCCGGCGATCACCGGTGTGTTCGGCGCATACGCTCCAGTCCCGGCCGTGGCCGTGCTGAGCGTGCTGGTGACCGACCCTGCACACACGCCCGTGATGTTTGAGCTCTGGACTTGAACGTCGATCGCCACGCCGGCTGCAAGGCCAGTGAGCGTGTAAGGGCTGGTGACACCTGGCACCGTCGTCCAGGTGCCGGCACCGGACGGGCTGGATCGCAGGTTGTAACCGGTCGCGGCGTTGTGCGTGCTGTCGATTGCCGACGCTGGCCAGGTGACAGTCAGATTGCTGCCGGCACCCTGTGCCAGTGATGCAGCGCTCGGCGTGTTCGGTGTGGCTGTGGCTGTAACGAGCGTGCTGATGGCAGACCATGCGCCCGTGCCGGCCGTGTTTGAGCTCTGGACTTGAACGTCGAACGCCGCACCGGCTGCCAAGCCGATGAGTGTGTATGGCCTGGTGACGCCTGACACCATCGACCAGATGCCGGCGCCGGACGGGCTGGACCGCAGATTGTAACCGGTGGCGGCGTTGTGCGTGCTATTGATCGTCGGTCCGGCACAGATCACGGTGAGATCGCTGCCGATCCCTTGTGCCAGTGACGCTGCGTTCGGCGTGTTTGGTGCGTAAACTGCCGGCGGTGCCACGATTCGCGCGGGTGTGGCTGCTTGGCCGGTCCGGCCATGTGCTGGGTGGATCCACTTGGTTTGTGGCGGTGGTGAGCCGTGATGCCCGAGGGCGTGCACCGCGGCCATGTGCTGGTTTCGCAATTGTGGTGTGAGGGCTTTCGGCATGACGGGTGCGGTCCCTGTTAGTTCCGCTTACACGTAGAGTCTCGACCTGCTATTATCCGGACGTTAGTTAATTTTTCTTGGAAGAGCTCAGAATCTCATAACTGACTGGTTTTTCTCGGAGGGCGTTACCAAGGCCGGCACCGCGCGGCGAAGTCATGGCAGGCGGCTAGGATAGCTCGCCGGGCTCACGGTTCCCGGACCATTTCCGACGGCCCCTGTTCCTCGGTTCTGTTAGAGATGACGCACCACATCGCCAAGGATGGCCCGCTCGAGATCGACGATCTCCCTGGCCACATCAACCGCAAAGGCAGGTGGCTTGGCATACCGACGCCACACCACGCGCCGCTTTGCGCGATGCTCAAATCGCACCGCGGCGGTTTGCCGCCCCTCACCCGACGCCATCCAGCTCCGCTGCAACGCCACACGCCGGTTGCGCCAATCACGCGGCTGGCCTATCGGCGGCCGTCCGCCAGCAGGAAACGCCGCCCATGCCAGACACCGCCGAGGCCGAACTTCGTCGCCTTCTGGGCATCATGGCGGCGCTACGCGACCCGCACCACGGCTGCCCCTGGGATCGCGAACAGAGCTTCGCCACCATTGCTCCCTACACGGTCGAGGAAGCCTACGAGGTGGCGGACGCGGTCGCGCAGCGCGATTTCGCTGCTCTGCCGGACGAACTCGGCGACCTGCTGTTCCAGGTCGTCTATCACGCCCGAATGGCCGAGGAGGACGGACGGTTTGGCTTCGCCGACGTCGCCTGCCGCGTCGCAGACAAGATGATCCGCCGCCATCCGCATGTTTTCGGTGGTGCAGCCGAGCGGGACGCCGCAACGCAGACCACCGCTTGGGAGGCCCACAAGGAGGCGGAGCGGTTGGAGCGCGCGGAGACCGGCAGCCTCGCCGGCGTGCCGGTTGGCCTCCCTGCCCTCACCCGCGCCGCCAAGCTGACCACCCGCGCGTCCCGTGTCGGGTTCGACTGGCCGGATGCCGCCGCGGTGCTGGAGAAACTCGATGAGGAGATCGGCGAACTGCGCGCCGAACTATCAGAACGCGATCCAGTGCGACTGGCGGACGAGGTTGGCGATCTGCTGTTCGTGCTGGCCAATCTTGCGCGGAAGCTCAATCTGGACCCCGAAACCTGCCTGCGCCAGGCCAATCGGAAATTCGAGCGACGATTCAATGATATGGAAGGACTAATAGAATCTAAACAACTAACATTGGCTGAGGTGCCACTTGAGGCGATGGAAGCTGCCTGGCAGCAGGTAAAGCGGACCGAGCGCTCCCGGTCGGCGCAACCCGGGCCGGCCCAACCATGATAAGTGTTGGCATGATAGGCGCCAGCAAGGCGCGTGCCGGCAGGTGCAGGTCGCGCGGGCACCCGCGTGACATGGCGCGGCACGGCGCTACCCGCATCGCCGGGCACCAAGCGACCCCTGTCCGGCTCCACCCGCGATCCCGCCGGTGCTAGGACCGGCAATCATGCGGATCAGCCCAATCATCACCCATCTCGACTGGTACATCTTCCGCCAGCTCATATTCGGGTTGCTGGCCGTGACCACCGGCCTAACCATGCTGATCTGGCTGGTGCAGTCGCTGCGGTTCGTCGACCTCGTGGTGAACCACGGCCTGTCACTGTGGGTCTTCCTGAAGCTGACCGGGCTGCTCGTCCCGAGCTTCGTCGCGGTGATCCTACCGATTACTACCTTCGTGATCGTGCAATTCACCTACCAGCGCCTGGCCGGCGACCGTGAGCTGACGGTGATGCGGGCGATGGGTCTCTCACCCGCTGCGCTGTCGCGTCCGGTGCTGGCGATGGTCGTGATGGTGGTCGCGGCCGGCTATGCGCTCAATCTCTCGGTGGTCCCAGCCAGCCTCGCCGCATTCGGCGAGTTCCAGTGGGAGATTCGCAACCAGATGGCCGCCTTCATGCTCCAAGATGGCGTGTTCACGCCGCTCTCCGACGATGTCACCGTGTATGTCCGCTCGCGCGATCCGGATGGCACGTTGCGCGGCGTGATGATCGACGACGCACGCAACAAATCCGCGCACGCCACGATCCTGGCCGAGCGCGGCCAACTCGTCGAAGCGGCCGACGGTCTGCATGTGCTGCTCTTCGACGGCAGCCGGCAGGAGGTGGAAGCCCAGACGGGGCGGCTCAACATCCTGACCTTTCACGAGAACCTGGTGGATCTGAGCGGCCCTTCGCACAACCAGACCGAGCGCGTGATGGGCATGAGCGAGGTCCCGCTGGACGTCTTGCTGCATCCGCCTAGCACGCTGTCGCGTATCGACCAGGCGCGCTGGATCGCGGAGGCGCACAAGCGGGTCACCGCGCCGATTGCCGCGGTGACCTATGCCCTGATGGCGCTGCTGTCCGTGCTGACCGGCGCGTTCCAGCGTCATGCCAGCATCCTTCGCCCGCTGATCTCGGTTGGTGGCGTGGTGGTCCTGCTGGCGCTCAGCCTGGCGCTACAAACCCTGACGGCGCGCGACAACGCCACGGCGCCGCTGCTGTGGGC
>DASRQX010000197.1:0-5424 GCA_035696165.1 Acetobacteraceae bacterium
GCGTTCCAAGCTGCGCCAGCGCGAGGACGAGTTCGTCGCGTGGGTGCTCGACACGCCGCCCATCCGGCTGCCCGGCGCCGCGGCGATCTTCACCGCCGCGAGCACCGGCATCCCGCTCGCCCTGACGCATCACCTGCGACATAATCGCGTCCTGCACGAGCGTGTGCTGCTGATCGCCTCCATCACCACCGACGAGCCGCGAGTGGCGCCTGACAAGCGCATCAAGCTGGTGTCGGTGGGTGGTGGCATCACCCGCGTGCTGTTTTATTTCGGTTTCATGGAAAGGCCGGACATGATGGAGGGGCTGCAGCTCGCCTGCCTGGAGCCTGCACTTCGCGGCATCGATCCGGAGACTATCACCTACTATTTCAGACGGGTGATGGTGATCCCCAGCGACAAGGTACCGGGCATGGCGGTTTGGCGAAAATCGCTGTTTGCCACGATGCACCTCAATGCCCATCTTCCGGCCGCGTATTTCGGGGTTCCAGCCGCCCAGGTCGTGGAGGTTGGTCTCGAAGTCGAGATATAGTGCCCGCGCGGATGGTCGGAGCTCCGCGACGACTCCCGATGAGGCAACGAAGACGTACTCGGCGTCAGGCCCCCCGGCCTGTCGGCTCGCTAACGCATTGTTGCGGCCGTTCGCAGTCAGGGATGATGCCGATATCGTCGTCCGTCCGCGCCGCTCTTGCTACTGGGCGTCCCCTCGTCGAGCTTATCCTTCTAAAATGAAGGTCAGCTCCATGGTTACCCGATATTCCTCGACCTTGCCGTTCTTCACGCTCGCTTTCTGCTCGATCACGTGAAGACCGGTTATTCCACGCAATGTCTTGCTTGCGCGTGTGAGGCCCTCCTGGACCGCGGCGTCGAAACTGGTCGGCGAAGCTGCGGTGATCTTCGACACGCTTGCTACTGCCATCTCTGGCTCCCTGGTGGATTGGCTCCCGACAAAACTAATATGCCCCCCGACGAGCCGATTGCCAACGCTGTGTCTGCTGCACCGGATCTGCTACCCTGGATCGATGGAAGGTCCGCTCGACCTTTCGCTGGCAATCGTCGGCTCAGCGCCCATGACGGACGCTCAGCCGACTGTCGCTGTTCATCCAAAGCGGACGTTCCATCCGCAGGATCTTCGGGCAGCATTTGTTAAGGGTTATCGGACGCCCGGGCTACCGCCGCTTAGGGTGGAGGCTGTGTGAAAACGCGGCTGCCGATTTTGGAAAGAGGAAATCGTTCTACCTGCGAGTGCCGCACTGGGCGAACTCAGGTTTTCAATTAGAGAAAATGGAGCTTGGCGCCGAAGTCGAGAGCGACCGGGGAAACTAATTCTCTGCGCCCGCTCCAATCGGACGTTTTCACACAGCCTCGGTGGAGAGCGGCCATTCGCCGTCCCCAAACAAGTACTCGCGCCCCGTTTGTTCCCGTCATATCTTGTTGCGATCCGACAGCGGTACCGGCTGGCCGGATGAAAGCGGAGACTGGAAACGCGCGAGGCATGACGCGCAGGGGGGGCAAACGATGGTGCATGATCCGCGGCTCCTTAAACACGAAGACGCAATCGACGACCTGAAGCCGGGCCTCCCCGACTGGATCAGGAACCTGGCGCGGCCGGCGACGCCCTGTGTGGTTCCCGCCTTCGGGCCGCTCGAAGGAATCCGCGTGGTCGGCACCGGCGTCCTGATCGCGCAACCGTACATCGGCACGAAGCTGGCCGAATTCGGCGCAGAGGTGATCCATGTCGAACGGCCCGGCGGGGACGTGTTTCGCTTTACCGCGCCGCAATTGACCCGCGGCCCGCGTCCGCACGGTTGCGACGAGGCGGAGGTCACCAAGAACAAGCTGTCGATGGGCCTGGATCTGAAGCACGCTCGGGGCATCGAGCTGTTGATGGCACTATGGAAAATCTCCGACGTTTGGATGGAATCATCGGCGCCCGGCACGCTCGAACGCAACGGGATCACCAACGAACTGGCGCTGGCGATCAACCCGAGCCTCGTGATCGTGCGGGTCAGCACATACGGGCAGTACGGCAAGGAGGACTTTCTCGGCCGCGCGGGCTACGACGCGATCGCACAGGCCTATGGCGGCATGATGAACCTCACTGGCGACCCCGCGGGGCCGCCACAGCGGGCAAAGACCTTCACCGGCGATTACCTCACCGCGCTGACAGGCTGGGCGGCGACGATGATGGCGTTGTGGGAAGTGAAGAAGAGCGGCCGCGGCCAGGTGGTCGACCTCGCGCAGTACGAGGCTGTGGCGCAGACCAACGGCAACGCCCTGCCACTCTACACCGGCCAGGGCGCGATCTACGGACACACCGGAAACCGCGCGCCGGGCTTCCAGCCCTATGACACGTTCAAATGCAGCGACGGGTGGGTCTTTGTCGGTGCCCTCGGCGGGCCGATCTATGATCGAGTGCCCAGGTTGCTGGGACTTGATCCGGCCGAATATACCTATGATGCCTGCTCGAAGGACGCGACGGCGGTGAACTCCGAGAAGGGCCAGGAGCTTGACCGGCGGTTGCGCGAGTATTGCGCGGCGCGCACCGCGCTGGAAGTCGAAACCGAGCTGAATGCCGCGAAGATCGGCTGTGCGCGGGTGTTCAACATGCGCGACCAGTACGAAGATGCCCATTACGCGGCGCGCGAGATGACGGTGCCGGTGCTGGATCGGCAGTCGGGCGTACCGATCCGCGTCTACGGCGTGGTGCCCAAAATGTCGCTCACGCCCGGTCGCATCTGGCGCGGCGCGCCTTCGATCGGCGATGACACGACCGACATTCTGGCGCGCATGCTGGGCCTGTCGGAGGAAGCGATCGACAAATTGTACGCCGACGGGGTCGTGCACCGCACCGAGCCGTTCACCGAGCCGCAGGTCGCGGCGGTGAATCCGTAGCGGTCGTCGAACGACCGCAGAGGGTCGAGGCTGAATACCGCCGCCACTCCGGCGTTTGCCGCCGTGGGCGGAAGCGGGCGGGATTGATCTCGCACTTCGGGGCTACGGGCCGATCAGCACGCCCGGGTTCAGTATCCCCTGTGGATCGAGTGTCCGCTTAGCCGCAGTCAACGCGGCAGCAAACAAGTCCGGGCGTTGGTGGTCGTACCAGGGCCGATGCTCGCGCCCGACCGCATGGTGATGCGTGATCGTGCCGCCGCCGGCGATCACCGCGTCGGAGGCGGCAGTCTTGATCGCAAGCCACTGCTCGATCAGCGCACCGTGCCGGCCAAGTGCGTGGAAGCTGAAATAGGGCGCTGGGCCGTCCGGATAGACATGGGTGAAGCGGCACGTGACCTGTCCCGGCCGGCCGGTTGCCCCCCTGATCGCCTGCACAGTCGCCGCCTTCACCTGGTCATGGAAGGTCTCGAAGCGGTCCCAGGTGATTGCGGTCTCGAACGTGTCGGAGATGATGCCGCGCGGCGTCATCTTCTCCCGCCCATAGGGCATGCGGATGAAGGCATTGCGCCATTGCCCGGCCGCACCCTCGCGGTGGGCGTCGGCGCTGCCCGCCGCTTCGAGCACACCACCATGATCGGCACAGCATTGCAGCGCCCGCGCCATCCAGGCGTCCAGCTCATGGTCGGCGGATTCGAAGGCCAGCACCATGATCGCCACCGAGCCATCAGCGGCGCCGGTGTTGAACGCCTCCTCGGCATCCAGGATCCGGCAGTTGGACGGAAAGAGCCCGGCCTGGCTCAGCACGCGCAGCGCGCGTGCGGCGATGAAGAAGTCTTTGAACCGCACCGCGCCACCGGCGCGAAAGCGCGGGCGGTCCTGCAGGCGCATCCACGCCTCGGTGATGACGCCGAGAATGCCCTCAGAGCCGATGAACATCCGGTCCGGGCTCGGCCCGGCGCCTGAACCCGGCAGGCGGCGGCTCTCCAGCGTGCCGGCCGGCGTCACCACGCGCAGACTTTCGACGAAATCGTCGATGTGTGTGTAGAGCGTGGCGAAATGCCCGCCCGAGCGGGTGGCGATCCAGCCGCCCAAGGTGGAGAACTCGAAGCTCTGCGGGAAATGCCGAAGGGTGAGCCCATGCGGACGCAACTGGCTCTCCAGCGTCGGGCCGAACACGCCCGCCTGGATGCGCGCGGCGCGTGAGGCGCGATCGATTTCCAGCACCTTGTCGAGGCGGTTGAGATCGAGGGTGATCGTCGCACTCGCATCGGCGGGCGGGGTGACGCCGCCGACCACGCTCGATCCGCCACCAAACGGGATCAGCGCGGCCCCCGCGCTGCCCGCCCAGTCCATCACCGCGGCGATGTCCTGCTCGTTCGCCGGATAGGCCACGACGTCGGGAGCGGAGGCGAAGTCGTTCAGCAATGCCCGCACCGCGTCCGTGAAGCCCTTGCCGTGCGCGTGTGCGGCGCGGTCGTAGGTATCGGTGCAGCAGATCCGCGCAAGTGCGGACGGCGGGGTGATGCGCGGGGCACGCAGGCGGATATCGGCGAGCGCCGGCGTGGCGATGCTGGGAAAGTCGGCGACCCCGAAGCGGCGACGATGGATAGAAAGCGCGAAAGCTTCCTCTTCCGCCGTCATGCCTTCGCCTTCGCGGCCCCAGCCGAAGACCTTCAGACGTGCTAGCGCCATACCCAGTTTCCTCCCACTTTCCGCCCGTGAGCGACCCCGGGCCGCCAGCATCAATCCATGCCGGTTGCGCGCGAATTGCAAGCAACCGTGCCATGGACGACCGTCATATGAACAACATCGTCGGCATGGAAGAACGCGATATCGTCCAGTATCGAATGAGACTCGCTGCCGGCATCGCACACGACAAGAAGCGTATCGCCTGGCGCGCGGATCGGGCTGATGTCCTCGGGACGCGGTGGCATCGCGCCCGGGTGGCGCGGTTACAGCCGCTTTGGGTCGAGGCTGCGTGAAAGCGCGACCGTCTATTTTGGGAAGAGGAAACTCTCCTACCTGCGAGTGCCGCACCGGTCGAAGTCAAGGTTTTTAACTGAAGAAAATCGAAGTTAGTGCCCAAGTCGCGAGCGGGCGGGGAAACTAATTCTCTTCGCCCGTTACAATCGAGCGTTTTCACACAGCCTCGGTCGAATCCGGCTGTAGCCGCCGCGGGCTGCCCTGCCGCCGCTTTGGGTCGACGCCTGGCGTTGGCAATCTCCATGAATGAACGTCTGCTTATTGACGTTGTGCACTCCAAACCAGCCGTTCCGGTTTCGGCCAGCACCTGCCGTCACGGGAACGTCCGCTTCTCTCGCCGGCGGAGCCGAAGCAGTCCGTCGCAAATCCACCCATTACTGCCATCCGCTGTGCGCGCCTCGGGCGGAAGCATTCCGATTCTCACCCCGCCTCGGCATCGGCGTCTTCGGGCTCCTCCGCTGCCTCTGCTTCAGCAGCGCGGCCGCGGCCAGGGAACTGAATGACGACGCCGAACATCTTCTCAAAGGCGCTCGCTGCGTCCTGCTCGGC
>DASRQX010000198.1:0-68044 GCA_035696165.1 Acetobacteraceae bacterium
CTTGATCGTGCTGTACAACGCCGCAAGGTCCAGCCCTTCGACGAAGCTCCAGACCAGGCGCACCCGATGGTCGTCCGCAAGCAGGGTCTCGAGGTCCCCGGCACGAAGCGCAACCTGCCGCCGTTCCGCCGTGCGAAGCCGGGGAAGTGCAACGCTCGCCCGCTGCGGCGCCGACTGGATCGGCAGCTCTTCGATCAGCGCCGCACCATCTTCCTGCGCCATTCCGACATCACCATGAGGATCCCAATGGTGATTCTAGCCAACTCGATTCCCGTTGACTCGCAAAATCCCCCGAGGCGACGAAACATGTTCAGGCTCTGAGGCGAAAGCGGTGCGCGTGCCCGCGGCTCTGTGGGGGTGCTACCCCTCCCCCGACCTTGGACCGCGTCGCGGCCCAAGCCCTCAAGGGGAGGAGGAGAATTTTGTCCGGCTCTCAGTTGGTCGGGGCGGATGGTGGCTTCGGTGGGGCGGCAGGGAGGGCAGGCGCGGCAACCGGCGGCGGTGTGTTGAGGATGGAGCCGGCGACCCCGGAGGTCCCGCGGTTCAGCAGCGCCAGGGCCAGCGACAGCGCCATGAAGGCCGTCGCCAGGATCGCCGTGGCCCGCGTCAGCAGGTTGGCGGTGCCGCGGCCGGACATGAAGGAACCCATGCCCTGCGAGGAGCCGATCCCCAGCCCACCGCCCTCGCTGCGCTGGATCAACACGACACCGATCAGCGCCAGGGTCACGAACAGGTGGGTAATCGTCAGGACGGCGATCAAAAATCTGGCTCCGGGCGCGGCGGCGGGCAGGCAGCGCGGCTTCTACCCGTCCCGTGCCCCACGGGCAATGGATCGGGCGGCGCGTGGGGCGATCTACGCGGTGCGGGCACTCTATACGACCTGGCCGGATGCCGTGCGGCCGGGGCGGGCGGCGCGGGCGATCGCCAGGAAGTCGCCGGGTTTGAGGCTGGCTCCGCCGACCAGCGCGCCGTCGACCTCGGGCACCGCCAGCAGCGTGGCGGCATTGGCCGGGTTGACCGAGCCGCCGTACAGGATGCGCACCCCCCTGCCCGCCTCGCCGAACTGCCGCAGCAACTCCTCGCGGATAAAGGCGTGCATGGTGGCGACGTCCTGTTCGGTGGCCGTCTTGCCGGAGCCGATCGCCCAGACCGGCTCGTACGCCACCACGCCGTTGAACGGTTTCGGCAGGCTGCCGGCGAGTTGCCAGCCGACTACCTCGGTCTCCAGGCCGGACTGGCGCTGATCGGCGGTCTCACCGACGCAGACGATGGGCGTCAGGCCAGCCTGGGTGGCGGCCAGCACCTTCTCACGCACCAACTCGTCGGTTTCGCCATGGTTCTGTCGCCGCTCGGAGTGGCCGAGGATGACCCAGGTCGCGCCGGCGTCGCGCAGCATGGGGGCGGAGATGTCGCCGGTATGGGCGCCTTGCGCGGCGGTGTGGCAGTCCTGGCCACCCACCGCCACCTGGCTGCCGAGCAGCAGTTGGGCAACCGGGATGATCTGGGTGAAGGGCGGGCAGACCAGTAGGTCGCAGGTCAGGCCGACCTGGGGCCCGGGGGTGGCGGTTGCCGCATCGCGCAACGGGCCGGCGATCGCGGCCGCCTGTGCGGTCAGCCCGTTCATTTTCCAGTTACCGGCAATCAATTGGCGCATGGCATGCCTCGCACTGTTCCGCTGGCCCTATCCCCTGACCTACCTATCACAAAGGGCGCGACTGGCGACCAGGGCGGCGGCGAACGGGATCGCTCGCCTGGATGTGGGTGCCGGAATGGCCCCTGGAGGGCCCCTGGACGGCGGCTGCGCCATGGCCATAATTTCATGTGACACCAGCGGCTTTCCACTTGATCCTATCGCCATGATGCGGCGATTCGCTGTGTCGCGGTTAAACCGTTGCGGAGGAGTTTCATGACCAAATATCTGCTCGCCTCGCCCGCCTGCCTGGCGCTCGCAGCATCCCTGTTCGCCGTGCCGGCGTTGGCCCAGGCGCCAGCGCCTGTGCCTGCGGCACCGGCAGCGCCGGCACCCTCGACCCCGGCTCCCGCGGCTGCGGCTCCGGCAACCGCGGCTCCTAGTGCCGCGGCACCTGACACCGCCGCGCCGACGAAGGCGGCGCATTCGAGCGCCCGCTCCGCACGGGTCGAACAGCTGCAGAATGCACTCAACTCGAACGGGGCCACCCTGACCGTGGACGGGAAGATGGGCTCGAAGACCAAGGCGGCGCTGATGGACTTTCAGAAGGCGCACGGGCTGAAGGTTACCGGCCGGCCCGACAAGGAGACGCGAGACGCGCTGAAGACGACCGGCTGAGCCGGGGCGATGCCATGTCAACCCGATCGGGCATTGGTGCCGGTTTCGGCATCGCCCGATGCGGGTTGGCGGGCGGGCTCTGATCACGCTGGCCGGTGGGTGGCATCGGCAAGCGCGCCGGACGTCTTCGTCACACCAGGGGCTGGGGAATGCTGGTGATTACGATTCGTCTGCAGAATTTCTGAGGGCAAGGCAACCCGGATGATGATCGACATCGACGCGTTGACCGAGCCGGAACTGATCGATCTCAATCACCGCATTGTCGCGCGACTACGCCTGCTCAACGAGGTGCGGGCGCATGCGGGAATGTTGGAGTTCCGGATTGGCGATCGGGTTGGGTTCCAACCACCGGGGCGGGGTTGGGTCGAGGGGATGTTGACGCGATACAACAAAAAGACGGTGACGATCATCACCGATGAGGGGCGACAATGGAATGTGTCGCCCGACTTTCTGAGCAAGGTCAGACCGCCGGTTGACACGACCACCACCGGCTCCAACATCATTCCGTTGAGCAGGCGATGACGCGCGTCCGGTTCCGGAGATTCCGCGGTCGCGATTGACGATGTGCGGTGCTGGCCGCGCAGATCAACACTGGAAGCGCCAGCATTTCGGGCGCCTGGTGTGAAACGGACAAAAGAGTTTGTTGGCCTGGCGGTACGGGGCGCGAGGCGCCGCAGGGTATCCAAGCCGCCGGCCGCACCGACGAGCTAAAACTGCGCTTACGGGTATCAGTCAGTCAGCCGGTACTTGATCTGCATTGTCACGGTGATCCGTTCCTGCGGCATTGTCGCGGGAAATGGCGGTAGCGACGCGTTGCGTAAGATCGCTTGAGCCGCGTCGTCCAGCCGTGGCGAGAAGCTGCTGCTCACCAGCTTCACGTCCAACACTTTCCCTGACCGATCGACCGTGAAGCGCAGCACGACGCCGCCCTGCTCGCCGCGCCGGCGTGCTTCATCGGGGTAGGTCTTGTGCGCCGCGAGCCAGCCACCGAGTTCGTGCTGCCAATCCGCGGCGATCGGCGCAGGGGCCGTCGTGGCGGGGGCGTTCGGCGCGGATGGCGACGTCATCTGCGCGCTGGCTTCCTCCCGGCTGACATTTGACGGCACCGGTAGCACTGCGGCTGGTGCCGTTGCCCGCCGTGTCGGTGCTACCGGCGCCGTATGCGGCGGCGAGGCGGTCGCCATGCGGGATGGCTTGTTTGGCTTCGGCCTCGGCGGCGGTTGACGGTCCGGCAGCGGTGGCGGCGGGACCGGCAGTTGCGTGAGCGCATCGACGGTCGGCGACGGCGGCGGGACGGCTGGCGGCTCGGAGGCCTCGCTTCTCGGCGACGGCTTAGGCACGACCGGGGATTGCACCGCGGTGTCCGGCACTTCCGGTGGTGCGGGTGGTTCCGGAGCCGGATTCGGTGTCATTGCGGTCACGGTAGGAACCGCAGGAGGCTCAGCGCGTGCGGTTTGCGCCGGCGCGAACACCAATTGCACAGGCTGATCGTCCAAAGGCGCCGGTGCTACCGGCGGCTGGACAAACGTCAAAAGGAACACGCAGGCGCCGAGATGTAGCAAAGCAGCGGCGCAAAACGCCGTCGCTGATGGCCGGCTATTGGTTCGTGGGCCTGGCCAGCGGATCGCCATTGTTCCGGAGGCGGGTGCCTCAACCGTCAAACCGGCTTGTCGCGTCCGCCAAACTGGTATGTTATAACGTATCATATCGGTTGCGAGTATGCGCCGGAACCAATTGCCTGTGAAGGAGCCCAGAACTAATGCGCGGTTACGCCCTGCCATTCGTCCCCGCCGCCATCTGCGCAGTAACGATGGCAGGGCTAGCCCATGCCGCCGATACGGACCTGGCGAGCCAGCCCGCCACCGCAACCCAACCCGCTTCCGCGCCGCAAACTGCCGCTGCGTCCCAGCCCCAAGCTGCGCCTCAGCCCAATCCTGCAAGCCAGGCCAACGGCAACCTGTCGATGGACATCGACGTCGTATCCAAGCGGCTCGACGTCGCACGCCAACAGATCCAGCCCAGCCTCGGTGCCACCACATACACATTCACACCCGACGCGTTGAGCAACATCCCGCAAGGCGAAAACGCACCGCTCAACCAGGTGCTGTTGCAGGCACCCGGCGTGGCGCAGGACAGCTTCGGTCAGATCCATCTGCGCGGCGAGCACGCCAACGTGCAGTACCGCCTGAATGGCGTGGAGCTGCCGGAGGGCCTGTCGGTATTCGGTCAGGCGATCGAGAGCCGATTCGCCCAGAGCCTGTCACTGATTACTGGCGCTCTGCCGGCACAATACGGCTTCCAGACTGCCGGTGTGGTGGACATCCAGACCAAGACCGGCATCAGCAATCCCGGGCTGACGTTGTCGATGTATGGCGGCAGTTGGAACTGGTTGGAGCCAAGCATGGACTACGGCGGTCGCAGTGGTCCGGTGGATTATTTCATCACCGTCGACGGCCTGCACAACGACCGCGGCATCGAGAATCCGACCTCCAGCTTCAGCGCAATTCACGACACCACCAACCAGTTTCACGGCCTCGCCTATGTTTCCGGCATCATCGACCCGGACACGCGCATCAGCCTGATCGTCGGCGGCTTCGACGGGAACTTCCAGATTCCCAACAATCCCGGCCAATCGACGCTGCCCCTGAACGTCAACGGCACCACCACGTTCAACAGCGCGAACCTGAACGAGAACCAGAGCGAGTCGACTTTCTTCGGGGTGCTGTCGCTGCAGAAGCATATCGACACGATCGACTTGCAGATCTCGGTGTTCAACCGCACCAGCACGCTGCATTTCACGCCCGACGGGGTCGGTGACCTGCTGTTCAACGGCATCGCCCAGCAGGCTTCGCGCCAGGATGTGGCGAGCGGCCTCCAGAGCGATGGAAGCTGGCGGATCAATGACCAGCACACACTGCGCGCGGGGTTCCTGGCCCAACTCGAACAGGGCAGCTCCGACACACTATCGAGTGTGCTGCCGGTCAACGCCGCCGGCGTGCAAACCTCAACGACGCCGCTCCTGATCGCCGACAACCAGAACAACTCGGGCGGGCTGTACGGCCTCTATCTCCAGGATGAATGGCGGCTGCTGCCGACGCTGACGCTGAACTACGGCGCGCGGTTCGACATGGTTGAGGAATTCACCCATGAGAGCCAGCTCAGTCCACGCGCCAACCTGGTCTGGAAGCCGGTGACCAACACCACGCTGCACATCGGCTACGCGCGCTATTTCGTTCCGCCACCGTACGAGGCTTTGGCGCCGGGAAGCATCGCGAATTTCCAGGGCACGACGGCGGCGCCGCAGGTGACGCAGGACAACACCGTGCGCGCCGAGCGTTCGAACTATTTCGATGTGGGGGCCAGCCAGGTTCTGATACCCGGCCTGACGGTCGGTGTGGACGCCTACTACAAGATATCGAAGAACCTAATCGACGAGGGCCAGTTCGGTGCGCCGATCATCCTGACCGCCTTCAACTATGCACAAGGCATCCAGACCGGGGTCGAACTGACCGCGAGCTATGACCGCGGCCCGCTGTCACTCTACGGCAACCTGGCCTGGTCACGTGCCATGGGAAAGGACATCAACTCTGCGCAATTCAATTTCTCCGCTGCCGATCTGGCGTTCATCCAGAACAATTTCATCCATCTTGACCACGATCAGACCTGGAGCGGCTCGGCCGGTGCCGCCTATGTCTTCAACTCCGACAGTCCTTATCCGACGCGGGTTTCGGCCGACCTGCTGGTGCAGAGCGGGCTGCGCGCGAGCACGGCAACGATCCCGAACGGGGTGGCGTTGCCAAGCTACGCGACGGGCAACCTGTCCATCGTCCAAACCATCGCCACCGGCACTGATCTGCGGCTGGATGTGCTGAATATCGCCGACAATATCTACGAGATCCGCAATGGCACGGGCGTCGGGGTTGGCGCACCGCAATTCGGCATCCGCCGCACCATTCTGGCGGGCATTACGCACCGGTTCTAAGGGCGCGCCCCGGAGCGCCGCTGCCGCTGCCGCGTCGGTGAACGCTGGCCACCGGCGGGCGCGTGCTGCTATGCACGCGTCGATGAGCGACGACGACCAAGCGCCCCCGGAAAGCCTCCTGCCCTACGAGGCATGGACGCAAGACGCGCTCCGCCAGGTGGTGGTACGCGCGGTGACGCATGCCGGCGCCCACGGGCTGCCCGGCCAGCACCATTTCTACATCACGTTTCGCACCGACCATCCCGGCGTGGCGATCCCGCCGCGGCTGCGCGCCCAGTATCCACAGGAGATGACCATCGTCCTGCAACACCAGTTCTGGGACCTGAAAGCCGACGAACAGACCGGTCTGATCAGCGTCGGACTGTCGTTCGGCGGCACGCCGGCCTCGCTGGTGATCCCGCTGGAGGCGGTGACGGCGTTCGCCGATCCGGCGGTGCGCTTCGGCCTGGCCTTCCGACCGGCGATGCCGGAGGGGCCAGCGGACACGGCACCGGAACCCACGGAGGCGCCCGCCGAGCCGCAAGCTGAGGCGCCGCCGGAAACGACGCCGGAGACGCCTCAAGTGGTCAGCCTCGATGCATTCCGTCGTCGGCCCCCATCGAAAACGTGACACCCCGCGATTGACTGGCAAACGCTGACAGGAAGGGACTGCTCGATGAACGCTCCGATGCCGCGGCCTTCTGGTTTCCTGTATTCGCCGATGTATCCGTTGGGCCCGGATCAGACGGCCTGGAAACAGCTCCCGATCGGCGGTGTCAGCACGTCGGTCTGTGACGGCCACAGCCTGCTGCACGTGGCGCCGGACACGCTGTCCGAACTTGCCTTCGAGGCCTACCACGAGGTGTCGCACCTGCTGCGGCCGGGCCATCTGAAGCAGTTGCGTGCGATTTTGGATGACCCCGAGGCCAGCGGGAACGACCGGTTCGTCGCGTTGGATCTGTTGAAGAACGCCAACATTGCCGCTGGCGGCGTACTGCCGATGTGCCAGGACACCGGCACTGCGATCGTGTTCGGCAAGAAGGGCCAGCGCGTCTGGGTGGACGGTGACGAAGAGGAGGCTTTGGCCTGGGGCGTGCACCGCACGTACACCGAAACAAACCTGCGCTACTCGCAGATGGCGCCGCTGTCGATGTTCGAAGAGGTGAACACCGGCAACAACCTGCCGGTGCAGTTCGACATCATGGCCGCCCCCGGCGAGCACCATGCCGACGAGTTCCATCTGATGTTCGTCGCCAAGGGGGGCGGCTCGGCCAACAAGAGCTTCCTGTTCCAGGAAACGCGGGCGATCCTGACGCCGGAGAAGCTGTTGGGGTTTCTCGAGGCGAAGATGAAGACACTGGGGACGTCGGCCTGCCCGCCGTATCATTTGGCGATCGTGATCGGCGGCACCTCGGCGGAAATGACGCTGAAGACGGTGAAGCTGGCGTCATGCCGTTGGCTGGACACGCTGCCGACCTCCGGCAGCAAGGCCGGGCACGCGTTCCGCGATGTGGAGATGGAGGCCAAGGTGCTGGACCTGTCGCGCCGCATCGGCATCGGCGCGCAGTTCGGCGGAAAATATTTCTGCCATGACGTGCGGGTGATACGGCTGCCTCGGCATGGGGCGTCGCTGCCGGTGGGAATTGGGGTTTCCTGCAGCGCCGACCGGCAGGTGCTGGCGAAGCTTACGCCGGACGGTGTGTTTTTGGAGCAGTTGGAGACCGATCCGGCGAAGTACCTGCCGGAGACGACCGACGATCATCTCGGTGGCGACGCGGTCGTAGTGGATTTGGACCGGCCGATGCCGGAGATCTTGAAGCAGCTGTCGGCGTATCCGGTGAAGACGCGCGTGATGCTGAACGGCACGATGGTGGTGGCGCGTGATATCGCGCACGCCAAGCTGAAGGGGCGGCTGGATCGCGGCGAGGGCCTGCCGGCGTATTTGCAGGACCATCCGGTTTACTATGCCGGCCCGGCGAAAACGCCGCAGGGCTATGCGACCGGCAGCTTTGGGCCGACGACCGCCGGACGGATGGATAGCTACGTCGCGGAGTTCCAGAAGGCTGGCGGATCGCTGGTGATGCTGGCGAAGGGCAACCGTTCGCGCGCGGTGAAGGATGCGTGCAAGGCGAATGGCGGGTTCTATCTGGGCAGCGTGGGTGGGCCGGCGGCGCGCCTGGCACTGGACTGCATCCGCAAGGTGGAGGTGCTGGAATATCCCGAGCTGGGGATGGAGGCGGTGTGGCGCATCGAGGTGGAGAATTTCCCGGCGTTCATCGTGATCGATGACAAGGGGAACGATTTTTATGAGGGGATGGAGTAACCTTGCTCCCAACCCGATGACAGGAGCGGTGTCATGGAATCGCTGCACTTGGAAAGGGTTCTCAACCTTTTGTCGGCCGAGGACAAATCCAAGGTCACCCAACTACGCTCGTCCGCCATACATGATCGTGTAACCGTCCTGCGGCTCTGGTAATACTACCAGACAAACCGGAGTGCACCATGGACGCGGGACACCACGCGGCGGCAACTTCCGGCAAGCGCCACGCTCACGCCGCCCGGCGGGCGACTAAAAGCCGCCAACGCCCGAGCCTGCCACGCTCGCGCTTCGCATCGCCAGGAACCGGGGCCTCCTGGACGGCCCGAAGACCAAGCACTTCAACGCGAAAGTACCCCCTCGCCTGTTCGATGCCGCCGCCAAACGGCTTGGCACCAATTCACCCGCTGTGGTGATTCAGGCCGCCCTCGCCGCCCTGGCAACCCAGGACGATCTTGGGCCGTGGCGCGCCCGCAACACGGGCGTGCTGGCGGACCTGGACCCGGCGTTGCTCGCCCAGCTCGATATCTGATCCTCCCGTATGCCACCCCGACGGCGCGGCTCGCCTGAGCGAGTCGGCTACCGCGACCGCGCGCTCCTGCCGCGTATCGGTGCGACGTTTCCAGGCGGGCCGGTGTTGCTCGACACCTACGTGTTCATCAGCGCACTTACGCAACGCAATCCGCCGCTGCCCCGGGTGTTGCTGGCCTCGCTCACCGATGCATGCGTCGCCGC
The DNA here is from genome assembly GCA_035696165.1 of Acetobacteraceae bacterium. GTDB lineage: Bacteria > Pseudomonadota > Alphaproteobacteria > Acetobacterales > Acetobacteraceae > Palsa-883. The sequence goes on from DASRQX010000198.1 coordinate 9,322, forward strand.
CCCCACGCGCGCCGAGCTGTCCTGGCTCGTCGGGCGGCTGGAGCCCGGCCATTCCGGCACCGCGCGCGTCGTCGCGGCGATCGAGGGCGCGATATCCCACATCGATCCGGCCAAGGTGCTCGTCCCAACCGACGCGGACTGGCTGGCGGCGGGAACCTTGGCCGGGCGCGCGGCACGCGCCATCGCCGGTGGGGCAAAGACCGTCACAACTGCGGCCGACCGGCAGGAACTGATCGGCGACGCCATCACCGCCATCCTGGCCCGCTCCGCCGGCTATACAGTGATCACGGAAGACGCCGACTTCGATATCTTGGCACGCCTATTGCCGGGCCTCACCCTGCTGTTCTACGACCGCACGCCAACCACGACACGAAGACGCCCTGTCCTTTCGTGCAGGATCGGCCGGATTGGTCGCAGCACAAGCCCCGCCCAACCAGCGGTTTGCGGCACCTGCGAAATCGGCTACTTGCTCGCTGCCCAACCAACCAGAAAGCGATCCGCGGATGCGCTTCACCATCGACCGTATCGACCACGTCGTGCTGAACGTGAAGGACGTGGAAATCTCCGCGGCCTGGTACCAACGCGTGCTCGGCATGGAGCGCGAGGATTTCGGCCCCGACAACCGCACCGCGCTGAAGTTCGGCGGCCAGAAGCTGAACCTTCGCCCGACTGGCGCCGACAAGCACAAATGGGTCGCCGCCACCGACACCTCGCCCGGCACCGCAGATCTCTGCTTCATCACCGCCACCGTCGCCGAGGACGTCATCACCCATCTGCACGACCACGGCGTGATGATCGAACTGGGTCCCGTGCCGCGCACCGGCGCGCTGGGACCGATCCGCTCGGTCTACTGCCGCGATCCGGACGGCAACCTCGTGGAAATCGCGTCCTACCTGCCGCTGTGAGGTCGCCCGCGCGTCGCGTCGGGCTGGCGGCATTCGCGGGCTTCCTCGCCCTGGTCCCGCTGGCCAACTGGATGATCCAACATGTCGGCACGGTGTGCGTGCCGCAGGGACCGTGCCTGGTGCCGGTCGCGCCGGGCCTGATGGCGCCGTCCGGCGTGCTGACCGTCGGCGTCGCACTGGTCCTGCGAGACGTGGTGCAGCGCTGCCTCGGCCTGACATGCGGGCTGCTCGCGATCGTCGTCGGCGCTGGCCTGTCGATGCTGGTGGCGCCGGCGAGCCTGGTGGCTGCCTCGGGGACGGCGTTCCTGATCAGCGAGTTTGCCGATTTTGCTCTCTACACGCCGTTGCAGCAGCGCCGGCTTATGCTGGCGGTGGTTGTATCGTCCGGCCTCGGGCTAGTGGTCGATTCGGTGGTGTTCCTATGGCTTGCGTTCGGCAGCCTGGACTTCCTGCTTGGCCAGGTGGTCGGCAAGCTGTGGGCGGTCATGGTCAGCATTCCGTTCATCCGCCTGTTGCGCCGTGTCGCGCCGACGCCTGCCTGATCTTGCGTTTATCGGAGTTCGATTTCGTCCTGCCGGCGGAGCGGATCGCGCAACATCCCGCGCAACCGCGCGATGCGGCACGGCTGCTGCACGTTCATCCGGATGGATTGGCTGATTACAGAGTGCGCGACCTGCCGTTGCTGCTGCGTCCGGGCGACGTGCTGGTGGTCAACGACACACGGGTTATCCCGGCGCAGTTGGAGGCTCGGCGCGGCGGCGCGCGGGTCGGCATCACGCTCGATCGGCCGCTCGGGGATGGGGCGTGGCAGGCGCTGGCCCGCAACACGCGCCGGCTGCACGCCGGCGACCGGCTGACGTTCGAAGGCAACACGGAGCTGGAAGCAACAGTACTCGAGCGGGGGACGGACGGCAGCGTCGTGCTGCGGTTTAATCGTGAGGGCGCGGACCTCACCGCAGCGCTGCACCATGCCGGCGCGCTGGCGCTGCCGCCCTACATTGATCGCCCGGCCGGCCCGCGCGCGGAGGACGTCAGCGACTACCAGACCATGTTCGCCGCGCACGACGGCGCGGTGGCCGCGCCGACCGCTGGGCTGCATTTCACACCCGCGTTGCGAGCGGCCCTGGAGCAGCGAGGCATCACGGTCGTGACAATCACGCTGCATGTCGGCGTCGGCACATTCCTGCCGGTGCGAACCGACGACGTCTCACACCACCACATGCACGCGGAGCGCGGGCATATCAGCGGGGCCGCGGCTCGCGCGATCAATGATCGGACCGGGCGCCTGGTCGCGGTCGGAACCACCAGCCTCCGTCTGCTGGAGAGTGCCGCCGATGGCGCCGGTGTGATCCAGGCCTTTGCGGGCGAGACCGCTCTGTTCATCCTGCCGGGCTACCGCTTCCGCGCCGTGGATGGTTTGATGACCAACTTCCATCTGCCGCGCTCGACATTGTTCATGCTGGTTTGTGCGTTTTCCGGCACCGACCGTATGCGCGCGGCCTACACCCACGCGATCGAGGCGGAGTACCGTTTCTACTCCTACGGCGACGCCTGCCTGCTGGACCGATGAGCGACGTGAAGCCCGTGGAGGGTGCTTGGCGGTGAGGCCAGCCTCAATCCCTCGCCGGAACCAGTCCCCGGGCGGCCCCGAGGCCGACCGGCGGGCGACCCCCCTGGGGCTGGGGGGTTGACCCTGGCCCTGCCGCCAAGCAAGCGGCACTGATGCCGTGGATGGATCGAAGCGCGTCCCCAGATGGAGGTGTGCCATGACATCGACGGCACCAGGGCGTCTCCCCCTCCCCTTGAGGGCTTGGGCCGCGAAGCGGACCAAGGTTGAGCGGAGAAGACGGAGCGCAACAAGCTTCAGTGTGACGCTGGCACCACCCCCTCCCCCCACCCCCCTCCCGCAAAGGGAGGGGGAGAATTCGCCGGGAACGCAATGAACAACGCCGTGAGTTCCTTCTCCTACCGTACCATCGCAGCCGACGGCCCGGCCCGCGCCGGCGTGATCAGCACCGCACACGGCGAGATCGAAACACCCGCGTTCATGCCGGTCGGTACCACCGGCACGATCAAGGCAATGACCGCTGACGCGGTGCGCGCGACCGGCGCCCCGATCGTGCTCGGCAACACCTACCATCTGATGCTGCGCCCGGGCGCGGAACGCATCGCCGCGCTGGGCGGGCTGCACCGCTTCATGGACTGGCCCGGTCCAATCCTGACCGATTCCGGCGGCTTCCAGATCATGTCCTTGGCGAAACTGCGCAAGCTCGACGCCGACGGCGTGATGTTCCAGTCGCATATCGACGGCGCGGCGCACCGCCTGACACCGGCACGCTCCATCGAGATTCAGCACCTGCTCGACGCCACTATCACCATGGCGCTGGACGAATGCACGTCCTTCCCTGCAACCCCGGATCAGGCACGCGCCTCAATGCAACTTTCCATGCGCTGGGCCGCCGCGTCGAAGCAGGCATTCATTCCGCGCACGGGCTATGGTCTGTTCGGCATCGTGCAAGGCAGCATCTTCCCCGACCTGCGCCACGCCTCGGTAGCCGCACTGACCGACATCGGGTTCGATGGCTACGCCATCGGCGGCCTGGCAGTCGGCGAAGGCCAGGCGACGATGCTTGCCATCCTGGACACTACCGTGCCACTTCTGCCGCATGATCGCCCGCGCTACCTGATGGGCGTCGGCACACCCGACGACCTGATCGGCGCAGTCCAACGTGGCATCGACATGCTCGACTGCGTGATCCCCACCCGCGGCGGACGTACCGCGCGCGCGTTCACCACGCATGGCATCCTCAACCTGCGCAATGCACGCTTCGCCGATGACCCAGGCCCGCTCGATCCAGCCTGCGACTGCCCCGCTTGCACCCGCCATTCCAGAGCCTACCTGCACCACTTGTTCAAATCGGCGGAGATGCTGGGGCCGATGCTGCTGACCTGGCACAATCTGACCTATTATCAGCGACTGATGCGTGGCATGCGTGCCGCCATCGCCGCGGGCAGGCTGGCCGACTTCGCCATGGCAGCCCGCGCCGCCTGGCACGCGCCGGAGAACGAGGCATGACCGAGGACGCCCACGCCGGCCTTACGCAACTCGGCAGACCCACCCCCCTGCCCGCCGGCCCCGACGCGGCGACCCTCGAACGTGTCCGCAATCCCGCCGCCGACACACACTACGTCGTGCGCTTCACCTGTCCGGAGTTCACCGCGCTCTGTCCGCTGACCGGCCAACCCGACTTCGCCCACATCGTGATCGACACCATCCCGCGCGACTGGATCGTCGAAAGCAAGTCACTCAAGCTGTTCCTTGGATCGTTCCGCAACCATGGCGCGTTCCACGAGGCCTGCACCATGTTGATCGCGCAACGGCTTATCGCGGCGCTCGATCCGATCTGGCTGCGTATCGGTGCCTACTGGTATCCGCGCGGCGGCATGCCGATCGACGTGTTCTACCAGACCGGCACACCACCCGAGGATGTCTGGATCCCGCCGCAGGACGTAGCGCCCTACCGTGGCCGCGGGTAGGGATCCTCGGTCCCAAATCCGTGATCGCGCATTCGCCCTCGGGTTCGATGCGATCGGCTTCTGCCGCGCCGAACTCGGTCCCGAAGCGCGCCAGCGGCTGGTAGATTTCCTCGCCGCGGGCCAGCACGGCGAGATGGACTGGCTCGCACGCCGTAGCGGCCAGCGCGTTCATCCGCGTGCCTTATGGCCGGAAGCACGGGGCGTGGTGGCCGTGGGCCTTTCCTATGCACCGGAGGATGATCCGCTCGCCTCGCTGGCGCTGCATGATCGCGGAACGATCTCAGTCTATGCTCGCAACCGCGACTATCACAGCATTTTGAAAGGCAAACTTAAGACGCTCGCGCAGTTCATCGTTGCGCGGTTCGGCCCCGCGGTGAAGGTGTTCGTCGATACGGCGCCAGTCATGGAAAAACCGCTCGCCGCACAGGCGGGACTCGGCTGGCAGGGCAAGCACACCAATCTGGTATCGCGCCAACACGGCTCATGGCTGTTCCTTGGAGAAATCTACACCACACTCGATTTCATTGCGGATGCGGCGCACCAGGACCATTGCGGAACATGCTCGCGCTGCCTTGATGTCTGTCCGACCAAAGCGTTTCCCGCTCCCTATCGGCTGGATGCGACCCGCTGCATCTCCTATCTGACGATCGAGCACGCTGGTCCAATCCCGCACGCGCTACGCCCGCTGATGGGCAATCGAATCTATGGGTGCGATGACTGCCTGGCGGTATGCCCATGGAATCGTTTCGCTCATGTGACATCGGTCCCCGGACTGCGCCCACGTGCCGAACTCACCGCGCCGTATCTGGCGGAACTCGCAGCCTTGGACGACACCGGCTTTCGCACCATGTTCAGTGCATCGCCGATCAAGCGCATCGGCCGTAACAGATTCGTGCGCAACGTGCTGATCGCGATCGGCAACGCCGGCGATCGGGCGTTGCTGCCGGTAGCCGCGGCCCGGCAGAGCGACGCCGATCCCGTGGTGGCCGAGGCAGCGTCCTGGGCGGTGCAACGGCTGGAAGGAGGCGACGGGTGAGCGGTCTGACCAAGCGAAGCTTCTCGCTCGCCGGCCATCGCACCTCGGTCGCGCTGGAGGCCGAGTTCTGGTCGGCACTGGCCGCGATCGCCACCGAGCGCGGCCAGCCCCTGTCGGCGCTGGTGACGTCGGTGGATGCACAGCGCACGCCTGGCCAGACGCTGGCCTCCGCGCTGCGAGTTATAGCCCTTAAGCACTACCTCCCGCCGCGTTAACCATTTTGTACGGAGCGGGTGGCCAGTCTTCCCGCATGGCCGAAAACCGCCGTGACAGGGAAAAAAACTCATGATCAGCCAGCCTGCCGTTGTGACCGCCCGCCCGACCGAAACCAGCCCACTGACGCTGTCCGACCACCTGATCTCGCTGGCCGAAGAAGCTGACCGTGCCGGATACACCACCACCGCGCGGCGCCTCGTCAACCTGGCCTGCCCGGTGTTCGACGAAGTAGTCACTCGGCGACACTGATGGGCCGACCGGTTCGCATACCGATTATTATCAGGCTTTACGCCGCGGCAACCCTGCCCTACGGTGGCGCCATGTCCGGATCGGCGAAGCGCATCATTGTGAAGACCACGAAGCCCTCCGATGGGGTGGTCCGGATGTGCGCGAGCTGACAACGCCGACATAGCACAACCGATAGGCCCCGCCGGCGACGGACGGGGCCTTTGAATTTCTGGCGCCCGCTCCTCCGGCTTTATGTGAAGGAACGCCGTGCCATGAGCCTGAACCATCCCTCGGTCGCGATCGTCGGCGCCACAGGCGCCGTCGGGACCGAACTGATCGCCTGCCTGGAGCAGCGCGATTTCCCCCTTCGATCCCTGCGTCTCTATGCCTCGCGGCGCTCGGCCGGGCGCCGGCTGGTGTTCCGCGGCGATGGAGTGCCGGTCGAGGCCCTGACCGAGGACGGCTTGGCCGGCGTCGACATTGCGCTGTTTTCCGCCGGTAGCGGCACATCGCGCCGATTCGCCCCAGCGGCGGTCGGGCACGGCACGGTTGTGGTGGACAATTCGTCGGCCTTTCGCATGGATGCTGGGGTGCCGCTGGTGGTGCCGGAGGTGAACGAGGGCGCGATCGCTTCGCATCGCGGCATCATCGCCAACCCGAACTGCGTCGCGATAATCGCCGCAGTGGCGCTGTGGCCGCTGCACCGCACCGTCGGCATCAGCCGGGTCATCGCCGCGACCTACCAGTCGGCGTCGGGCGCCGGGGCGGCGGCCATGGCCGAGTTGCGCAACGCGACCGGGGCGTATCTGGCGGGACGTGCATTCACGCCCGCGGTGCTGCGCCACCCCTATGCGTTCAACCTGTTCAGCCACGATACCGCGGTTGACCCGGACACCGGCAGCAACGAGGAGGAGAGCAAGGTGGTGCGCGAGTTGCGCAAAATCATGCAGGCGCCGCAACTGCCGATCGGCATAACCTGCATCCGCGTGCCGGTGCTGCGGGCACATTCGATAGCACTGACGGTCGAGTTGGCGCGGCCGATCGCTCCCGCGGCGGCACGCGAGATCCTCGCGGCGGCGCCGGGCATCCGCATCGTCGATGATGTCGAGGGCAATCACTACCCGATGCCGAACGAGGCCTCCGGCCAGGGCGACGTGCTGGTCGGGCGTTTTCGCCGCGACGGCAGCGATCCGTCCGGGCGGTCGTTGGCGATGTTCGTTGTTGGCGACCAGTTGCTGAAGGGCGCCGCACTGAACGCGGTGCAGATCGCGGAAAGGCTCATCATGTAGGGCAGATAAGCGAAGCGCCATCCGCCGCCGGTGGACGTGCCAGCGCGGCGGATGGCGCTCCGCTCACCCGTCGTCCTACGCCTACGCGTGGAGAAGAGTTGGGGGGCTTCTGTTGCCCGGTGCCCCCCGAACCGCGCTTATCGCTTATGCAGCGACAGCGAGCGCCATGTTGTCATTGGCACCTGTGATTTGGCCCGATAACGGCGGAACCATGCCGAGCAAAAGATGGGTCTTTACCACGCGTGTCGAGCCTGTTTCGCCCCCTCGCCCCGACGGATGACAAGTCCAACCGGGAAATGGTGGAGGCGCCGGGCACTGCCCCCGGGTCCACAACGCTTATTCCACGCACCGTTTATCGCCATAGCCGGCAAGCCGGCACAGGTAATATAGGCGCTCCGGTGCCACGATGAAAGGTGAGTTGTCATGCCCCTGACCGAGCAGCAGCAGGCCGAGATCGAAGCCGCGCGGGCCCAGCGTGCCGAGACACGCCGACCGACAGTCCCGACTTTGGAGGGACTGCTGTATCAGCCGTTCCAGGTGCTGGATCACGGCTTCGTTCGGGTGATCGACTACATGGGCGACGACGCGGCAATCGTGCAGGCGGCGCGCGTCTCCTACGGTCGCGGCACGCGGCGTGTGTCGGAGGATGCCGGGCTGATCCGCTACCTGATGCGCCACCGGCATTCTACCCCGTTCGAGATGTGCGAGATCAAGTACCACGTGAAGCTGCCGATTTTCGTGGCCCGGCAATGGATCCGCCATCGCACGGCGAACGTGAACGAATATTCCGCGCGGTATTCGATCTTGGACCGTGAGTTCTACCTGCCGGCGCCGGAGCATCTGGCCGCGCAGTCGGCGGCGAACCGCCAAGGGCGCGGCGAGGTGCTGACCGGGGGCGAGGCGGCGCGGGTCCTCGACCTGCTGCGCGACGACGCAACGCGCAGCTACGACCATTATGTGGAAATGCTGAACGAGGACGAGCAGGGCGCGCCGCGTGACCCGGAGCGGCCTGGCTTGGCGCGTGAGTTGGCGCGGATGAACCTGACACTGAATACCTACACGCAGTGGTACTGGAAGATCGACCTGCACAACCTGCTGCACTTCCTGTCGCTGCGGGCGGATACGCACGCGCAGTACGAGATCCGGGTCTATGCGGACGCGATGCTCGAGACGGTGAAGGCCTGGGTGCCGGTGGCGTACCAGGCATTCCTCGACTACCGGCTGGGCGCGGTGACGCTGTCGGCGCAGATGCTGGCGGCGGTGCGCCGGATGGTGGGCGGGCAGGCGGTGACGCAAGCCGACAGCGGGCTCAACCGGCGGGAGTGGGTCGAGTTGATGGGGGCGTTGGGACGGGGTTGACGGGCTATACGTGATGTGCGTATAGTCTATGCGTGTCGAGGGCCTCCGGTAGGAGTCCCTCGTATCTGATATTATTAGATAATATGTGAGATGAAGATGATTTTGGAAATGGCGTGCTTGTGCCCAAGGAAGCCGGAAAATGCGCTGATGCATGGTTGGCTTCGAGATCACGACGAACGATCTTTTCGATGTCTGGCTATCGAACGGACATATCGAAATCGAATTGCTTGGCTTTGCCGACGTCAACGGGTCGCTGGCGACGCTCTCGGGCTGTCACATCCAAGGCCCCGGGCCGAACACGGCGGGCTTGTCGATGTTGCACGAGATCTCCCGCTGGGTGATGGAGCTGCTTGATGTCGACGAACTCCGAATTGAAGGCGCGGCTCGCACGTCTGGGTCCAATCCGGGACGCCGACCCACCACCCTCGTTTTCCGGCGAGTTGGTCACGCTGATTCTGCGGCGAGACGGAAAATATGAGAACCGCATTTCCGTCGCCAAGCGACTGCGTGCAGCCGGCCTGACACTTCAAGCTGCCCACGCTGTGGTCACGCGGCTCGCCGAAGCCGACCTCGCGGTCTGCCGCATCGCGGAGGGTGCCGATATTTCCGCCTTGGCACGCGATCTTGCGCCCCTGGATGTCCGCGTCTACCGGCGCCGCAGCCTTGGAGCCGCGGTGATCGGTGAGGTCCGTGCACGACACGGGCTGTCGCAGCGGGAATTCGCCGAGATGCTGGGTATGGACGTGAACACGCTACAGAATTGGGAGCAGGGCCGTAACAAACCGGATGCCGCAACGCTTAACTTGGTCATGGCATTCGACAAGGCGCCGCAGCTGATCGAGCAGACCGCGTTCGAGGCGGTGGCCTGACCGCATATGATCGTCGTATTCGGTTCGATCAATCTCGACCTGATCTTCCGCCTCCCCGCCATCCCGTGCGCGGGCCAAACATTGCTCGCGCCCGGCATTCGCATCGAACCCGGCGGCAAAGGCGCCAACCAGGCGGTCGCGGCCGCGCGCGACGGGGCGCAGGTGGTGATGGCCGGCGCGGTCGGGCGCGATGCATTGGCCGCCGGCGCGCTGGATTTGCTGCGCCGCGCCCAGATCGACCTGTCGCGCGTCGTCGAGACCGACGCCGCCACAGGCTGTGCCGCCATCTTTGTCGATCCACAAGGCGCCAACGCGATCGGCATCGGCTCCGGCGCCAATCTCGCCGCCCGCGCCACACAGATCGAGGACGCGCTGCTCGGCCCCACCACGACCCTGGTGCTGCAAATGGAGGTCCCGGCGGCAGCGACCTTGGCGCTGATCCATCGCGCCCGGGCGCGCGGCGCACGGATCATTCTCAACCTCGCCCCAGCCCTGCCGATTGACACTGCCGCGCTGAGTGCGCTCGACCTGCTGGTGGTGAACGAGACCGAGGCCGGCTGGCTCGGCGATCATCTCGGCTGCAGCACGGACGCCGCGGCGCTGCGCGCTACGCTCGGGGTAGATGTGGTGCGGACGCTGGGAGAAGACGGCGCGGATGTCGCCACTGCTTCCGTGGTGCAGCGCGTGCCTGCGCACCGCATCACGCCGGTGGATACCACCGCGGCAGGCGATTGTTTCGTCGGCGTGCTGGCTGCCGCGCTGGATCGCGGCGCGTCGCTCGCCGACGCACTCACCCGCGCCAGCGTGGCCGCCGCAGTCTGCTGCACCCGCGCCGGCAGTCAATCCAGTCTGCCGACGACCATCGAAATTGACGCTCTATCGGGGGCACGGCCACACTGAACGTTGTAGGGTGGCTACGCGTCGCGCAGCCGGCCGTAGCAGGCGGAAAGCGCTACCCCCCGGTCAAGCATCCGGGGGCAGGGCTTTTCCGCCTTACAACTCCACAATCAGTTGATCACGATTCGTGGCCCCGTCGCCCGCACGGTGCCTTCCAGTTTCGCCCACACGCCATCGGCCACCGCGCGGAACGCCTTGGCCGACTCACTCTCCGGCGCCGCGGCAACAATCGGCGTGCCCGCATCGGACGCCGTGCGCACCTCCAGCACCAGGGGCACCTCTCCCAGGAAATCAGCACCCAGCCGCGCCGCCTCGGCCCGCGCCCCACCATGACCGAACAACTCGGCGCGGTGGCCGCAATTGGGGCAGCAGTAGAAGCTCATGTTCTCCACCAGCCCGAGCACCGGCACATGCACGCGCTCGAACATCTTCACGCCGCGCCGCGCGTCGATCAGCGCGATGTCCTGCGGCGTGGAGACTATCACCGCCCCGGTCAGCGCCACCCGCTGCGCCATGGTCAGTTGCGCGTCGCCGGTGCCGGGCGGCATGTCCACCACCAGCACGTCCAACACGCCCCAACTTACCTGGCCCAGCATCTGCTCGAGGGCGCCCATCACCATCGGACCGCGCCAGATCATCGGCGTCTCCTCCTCAACCAGGAAGCCGATAGACATGCACTTCACGCCCCACGCCTCGAGCGGCTGCATCTTGTCGCCCTTGACCTCCGGCCGGCGCGCGAGCCCCAGCATGCGCGGCAGCGACGGCCCGTAGATGTCCGCATCGAGCAAGCCCACCTTGTGGCCGCGCAGCGCCAGCGCCACCGCCAGGTTCACCGCCACCGTCGACTTGCCGACGCCGCCCTTGCCGGACGCAACCGCGACGATCGCCTTCACGTCGGGCAGCAGCAGCGCTGCCTTCTGCCCGTGGCCGCCCTGCTGTCCATGGCCTCCATGTTGATGACCGCCAGGCTGCGCCGCCGGTGCCGCCGTTTGCGGTGGCTTTTGCGCGGTCAGCACCACCGCGGCGTTCACCACCCCGGGCTGGCGCCCGAGCAGTACCTCCGCTGCCTTGCGTACCGGCTCCATCTTTGCGGCATGAGCGCGGTCGGTCAGCAGCGCCACTTGCACCAGGCCGTCACGGATCTCGATCCCTTCGACCAGGCCGGCCGCGACGATATCCTGGCCGCTCGCCGGGTCGGTGATCGCACGCAAAGCCGCGCGCAATGCCTCCGGCGACGGCGCGTCCCCTCCCGCCATACTCATCCGAGCGTGCTCATTTGCTTGCAAACCTTTTGCTGGCGGTGAATATGCGCCTCGCCATGCCGACGCGGCGCAATCGGTGCTGCATATGGCGTATGATGGCCGGACCGCCAACCGCGGCGCGGCGATCTAGGCGGACACACCACGGGAGCATCCCACTCTATGCCTTGGAATACTGGCGGCCCTGGCCCTTGGGGATCACCTGGGGGATCCTCCGGGGGATCGTCTGGCGGTGGCGCAGGCGGATCGGGCGGCAGCGGTTCCTCGGGCGGCGGCAATGGCAGCGGTGGCGGCGGGCGGCCACCGCCCGGCGGACCAGGCGGTCCCTGGGGATCGGGCGGGCGTCCCGGCGGCGGGCAGATGCCCGATCTCGATCAACTCATCGCCCAGATCCAGGCGTTCATCCGCGGCATTCTCGGCGGCGCCGGCGGTCCGCGGATGCACCGGACATCTGGCGGGCGCGGCCTGGCGCTGCTTGGCATCGCCGTCGTCGCACTCTGGCTGGCCAGCAGCTTCTATCGCGTGGAGCCGGACGAAGTCGGCGTGGTGATGCGCTTCGGCGCCTACAGCTACCGCACCGAACCCGGCTTGCACTGGCATCTGCCCTGGCCGATCGAAAAGGTACTGCTCCCCGCTGTCACCCGCATCAACCGCACTGAAATCGGCTATCGCTCGGGCGGCCAGCAAACCGAGGTCGCCGGCGGCGAGACGAACGGGCGCGACGTGACCTCGGAAAGCCTGATGCTTACCGGCGACGAAAACATCATCGATATTAATCTTACGGTGTTCTGGAAGATCAACAACGCGGCGGACTACCTGTTCAACGTTCGCGACCCGGACAACCTGGTGAAGGCGGTGGCTGAAAGCTCGATCCGCGAGGTGATCGGCCGCAGCCCGATTCAGCCGGCGCTGAATACGCTCCGCCAGCAGATCGAGAACGACGTCCACACGCAGACGCAGCAGATCCTGGACCACTACGGTGCCGGCATCGAGATCACCCAGGTGACGCTCCAGGGCGCCAATCCGCCCGAGGCGGTGGTCGAGAGCTTTGTCGACGTGCAGCGCGCCAACACCGACGCCGAGCGCCTGCGCAACGAGGCCCAGGCCTACGCAAATGATATCGTGCCGCGCGCTCGTGGCGACGCCGCCCGCATAGTGTTCGAGGGCCAAGGCGCCAAGCAGGCCGCGGTGGCGCAGTCCACCGGCCAGGCGCAGCAATTCGACGCGGTGCTGAAAGCCTACCAGGCGGCCAAGGACGTGACACTGCAGCGCATGTACCTGGACACCATGCAGGACATCCTCACGCACTCGCAGCCGCTCGTGGTGGACGACAAGCTGAAGGGGTTGGTACCCTTCCTGCCGCTTAATCTGCCGCCGCCCGGCAGGCCGGCGGCGCCGCCTCCGCCGCCCTCGAGCGCCGCCGCACCCGGCCTGTCACAGGGACCCGCCCGATGAGTCGCCCCGTCCTCGCGCTGGTCGCCCTGCTGGTGGTCGTGCTCATCGCGCTCGACGCCAGCCTGTTCACCGTTGACCAGACCCAGCAGGTGCTGATCACCCAGTTCGGCAACCCGGTGCGGCTGATCAGGAAGCCCGGTTTGTACGTGAAGATACCGTTCGTGCAGACGGTCATTCCGTTCGACAGGCGCTTGCTCACGGTCGAGTTTCCAGGCCGGCCGGGCGACGACATCACCCTGGGTGATCAGCGGCGGCTGATCGTTGACAGTTTCGTGGTGTTCCGCATCAAGGATCCGCTGCGCTTCTATCAGGCGGTCGGGCCTGAGCAGTTCGGCATCCAGAGCAGATTGAACTCGATCGTGATCTCCAGCTTGCGACGGGTGCTGGGCAACAACCAATTGCTCGATGTGCTGTCGGCCAAGCGCGAGCAGATCATGGCCAGCATCCGCGACCAGGTGAACGCCGAGATGCCCGGCTTCGGCGTTGCCATCGAGGACGTGCGCATCCGCCGCGCCGACCTGCCGCAGGAGAACACGCAAGCGATCCTCCAGCGCATGCAGTCCGAGCGGCAGCGCGTGGCCGCGCAGGCCCGTGCCGAAGGCGCCGAGGCCTCGGCGAAGATCCGCGCCGACGCCGAGCGCGAGCGCACTGTGCTGCTGGCCGAGGCGCGCGCCACCGCTGACCGCCTGCGCGGCGAAGGCGAGGCCGGAGCCATCGCCATCTATGCCAAGGCGTTCAGCCAGGACCCCTGGTTCTTCGGCGTCTGGCGCACCCTGCAAGGCTACCGCGACGCGTTCGCCACAGGCGCCGCGCGGCTGGTGATCACGCCGGACAACGCCTATCTGCGCTACCTTCAGGCAGCCCCGGCCCCACCAAGCCCATGATCCGGACCAAGCCTCCGACTACACTTCCGGTCGCGTTGCCACGCTCCGCATTGCCGTGAGGCAATCCCCGGCCCATATCGCGTTCAGTTCCAGGGAATTTCCCAATATGCCAGGTCGCCTACACCGCTCGGTCCGCACCGCCCTCGCCGTCACGCTTGCCTTGCCGCTCGCCACTGTGACACCGGCGCTGGTGCCGATACTGGCGCCCACCCCCGCCGCCGCGCGCCCGGCGCCCGACAGTTTTGCCGATCTGGCGGCGAAACTGCTGCCGGCGGTGGTTAACGTGTCGTCCTCCACCACGATGACGGCGCGCGCCGGCGGACCCGGTCCGGATTTCCCGATGTTTCCGCCGGGCTCACCGTTCGAGCAGTTCTTCAAGGATTTCCTCGATCGCAATCGTCCCGGCGGCCAGGGAGGCCAGGGAGGCCAGGGCGGTCAGGGCAAACCCAACCAGCCGGCGCCTGAACGGCGCATGCAAAGCCTTGGCTCCGGCTTCATCATTGATCCGTCCGGCATCATCGTGACCAACAACCATGTCATCGATGGTGCCGATGAGATCACCGTGACCCTGCAGGATAACACCTCGCTCAAGGCCACGCTCATTGGCCGGGACGACCGGGTGGACATCGCGTTGCTGAAGGTGAAGTCGGACAAGCCGCTACCGGCGCTGGCGTTCGGCGATTCTGATGCCTCGCGGGTTGGCGATTGGGTCCTGGCGATCGGCAATCCGTTCGGGCTGGGTGGCAGCGTGACCGCCGGGATCGTGTCCGCGCGCGGGCGCGACATCCGCCAGGGGCCGTATGACGACTTCATCCAGACCGATGCGGCGATCAACAAGGGCAATTCCGGCGGGCCGCTATTCAACATGGACGGCCAGGTCATCGGCATCAACACGGCGATCTATTCGCCGTCGGGCGGCTCGATCGGCATCGGCTTCTCTATCCCGGCCAACCTGGCGAAGAACGTGGTCGCGCAGTTGCGCGACTTCGGGCACGCTCGGCGGGGCTGGCTCGGCGTGCGGATCCAGCCGGTGACCTCCGATATCGCCGAGAGCCTCGGGCTGCATGACACCACGGGTTCGCTGGTGGCCGGCGTGGTGCCGGGTGGGCCGGCGGAGGCGGCGAAGATCCACAACGGCGACGTCATCCTGAGGTTCAACGGCCAGGACGTGAAGGAGAATCACACCCTGCCTCGCATCGTCGCGGAGACCGCGATCGGCACCGAGGTGCCGGTAACGCTGCTGCGCGACGGCAAGGAGGTCACTGTCACCGCCAAGGTCGGCGAGCTGCCGGACGACCAGCAGGTCGCCTCGGCGGACAGCAAGGAGGCCAAGCCGGACGATGCGACCAAGCCGACAGCGATCGCCGGCCTCGGGATTTCGCTGGCGCCGATGACGCCGGATGCCAAGGACAAATATCAGCTCGGTGCCAACCAGAAGGGCGTTGTCGTCACCGACGTTGCGCCGGATGGCACGGCGGCTACCCGCGGGCTGAAACCGGGCGACGTGATTGTCGAAGTACAGCAGGAGCCGGTCAGTACCCCTGCTGAGGTCCAGAGCCGCGTCGACAGTGTGCGCAAGCAGAATCGCAAGTCGGTCCTGATGCTGATTCAACGCCAGGACAACCTGCAATGGGTGCCGGTGCCGCTGGTGTCGGATGACAAGAAAGACAGCCCGGGCTGATGGTGGATAGGCACTGGTGCTTGCACCAGCCATTCGAATGATCGACCCTTCCGCGGTGTTTCCCGTCATGACGGCCCCCCGCCTTCGCAGGGGACAGGCTCCGGCCGGTATCCACGGCTTGTCTTCGTCGCAGCAAAGAAAGGCGTGGATACCGCCTTTCGCCGGCATGACGGGGGGTACCGTCGGTGGGTCGATCTTTACGGCCGCCGGTACTTACACCATCAAGCATCATGCCCGGCTGCGTGTGCGGCTATCCGCTGGCGAAGTCGGCGGTAGGCAGCCGGGTGGCGCTCGGCCGAGCGGGCTGAGCGGCAAGAGCCCGGATGGCTGATCCGACCATTGACACCGGTGTCAGGCGAGGCGCCGCCGCTGCGGGCAAGCTGCGCGGCGTCGAAGCCGGACGAGGCATCGCCGCGCTGTTAGTCGCATGCGTCCACTGCACGTTGATGTTGGGCGGACCGGCATATGCTGGCCGGCTTCCGCTGTTCGGTCTGTTCCGCTTCGGTCATGCCGGGGTTGATTTCTTCTTCGTTCTGAGCGGATTCATTATCTATTACATACACCAAGGCGAGATTGGGCAGCAGCGTTTTTTGCCGGCGTATTTATACAAGAGGTTTGCCCGCATTTACCCGACATATTGGATCGTTTTACTATTCTTTAGTTTGGTACTTTTGTACAGCCCGACAAAGGATCCGCTGGACGACGATCTGAAAAACATGGTCTCCAGCTTCCTCCTGCTTCCCAGCCTGCGCGGGCCAGTCCTGGGCCCGGCATGGACGCTGCGCCACGAATTGCTGTTCTACGGGCTGTTCGCTCTGCTGTTCTTCAGCAGGCATCTGGGCCGCGTAGCCCTGGCCGCCTGGGCGGCTGGCATCGCCTTGAACATCGGCTGGATCTGGGTTTCAGGAGATGCACTGTTCGGCGGTATCGCCGGCGATCTGGTATTTCGTATATTCAACATCGAATTTTTCTTTGGCATGGCGGTAGCGCGGCTGGTGCTTGACCGCCGCTGGTGGCGGCCCGGGGCGGTGCTGGCAACCGGCGCGGCGTTGTTTCTGGCCAACGGTCTGTTCGAGTCATATGGCCCCGCCCTGCCGATCGAATTTCCGCCCCGCCACCTGATCTACGCGCTGGGCGCGGCGATGACACTGTATGGCCTCGTCGGTACCGAAACGGCCGGGACTCTGCGGGTTCCCGCGCCGCTGATCCGGCTAGGGGGCGCGTCCTATTCGCTGTATCTGGTCCACGTCATCGTTGTGCTGTTCTATCAACAGCTACTGCTTCGCGTGAAGCGCTTCGTCCCGCTGCAGCCCGAAATCGTCTTCTTCGTCGGTGTGGGCCTGTGCGTCGTGATCGCGGTCGCGTTCTCTGAGCGGATCGAACAACCGCTGCTGCGGCGACTGCGGCGCGCCGCAGAGGTCCCCCGGCCACGGTCAATTGTCCGCGCCGCGGGAGATGCCTTGTAGCGGAGCGGAGGTGCCGACCAGCCCAGCGAACAAACGGAGCTGCCCGTCCGTTGTTTCGTCCCAGCCAAACTGTTCGGCGTATGCGCGGGTCGCCGCGCGATCGGGCGGATCGGCGAACAGCCGATGTGTTGCTGCCACGATCCCCTCGGCGGTGTTGCTTTCGGTGATCAACCCGGCCGCCGCCGTTCGCACCACCTCAGGATTGCCCCAAATGTTGCTGGCGATGACCGGCGTACCGCAGGCCATCGCCTCCAGCAGCACGTTCGCCCAGCCTTCGCGTGAGGAGGCGAGGACCAGTGCGTCAGCGGCGCCGTACAACGCTGGCAGTTCGGCATGCGGGCGTGATCCCAGAAGGCGAACCCGATCCGCGAGCCCCCTCCGTTCGATCATCGCCGCCAGGCGCGAGCGCTCCGGCCCCTCGCCCACGATCAGCAAGGTGTATCCAGGCAATGACGCCATCGCCTCGATCACGCGATGATGCCCCTTGCGCTCGATCAGCAGTCCGACGGAGATCAAAGTGGGGCCGGTCAGCCCGAGCGCGGCGCGGGCGGTCGCGCGATCGTCTGGTGGATGGAACAAAGTGGTCTCAACTCCGTTGCGCAGTACCGTCACCTTCTCCGGTGGCGCGCCCAGCCCGACCAGCGCCTGCTTTAGGGCACCGCTGACCGCGATCAGCGCGGCAGCATCGCGGATGGCTCCCTGGATAAGCCGCCGCGGGACGGCGTGGCGCGGGATCAGATTAACATCGGTCCCGCGCGCGGTGATCACCACTGGCAGGCCGAGGCGCTTGCCAAGCCAGGTCGCGGCCACCCCGTCGGGATACACATAGTGTGCGTCGATAGCGTGGGGCGGTTCCTGCGCGGCGCACAGACGGCGGATCATCGGCAGTGTGGCGTGGTAGAGCAGCCACGGTGAGACCGACATCCCCAGCTTCGGGATCGCCAGGTAGCGCGGATGATACACCTCCAGGCAGTGGCGAGATTCACACCGAGCGGTGCGCGCATGGGTCGCCCAGGCCCCGAACATCGCTGCACCACTGGGAAACCACGGCACCGGCGCGACCACGGCACTCCGGACCTCACCGCTTGCCACCAGATGACGCAACCGGTTCTCCACGAAGATGCCGTGGTTCGGCTGCTGATCATTCGGGTAGAGGGTGGAGAACGTCAGGAGCCGGAGCGGAGCCATGGCCGTTGGTCGGGTCCGGTCGCACTCGCGCGGCGTTGCAGTCGCGAACGGGCCAGCCCCAACCCGGTTGTCTTGGGTGGAACAGCTTCACGCATGGCAAACGGCCACCACGTCTTGGAAGGCCGTGAATGGTCCTTGCCTGTCCAGATCACCAGCCAGGCAACCGCGATCATGGTCAAGCCGAGAAGGATCGAGCTCATGCCTGTCGTCTCGCAATGGAAACCACGGCGGTCCGGGATCCTGCCGCAACAGGTCGCCGCAGTGCCGTGTCGGTCTCGCCAAGCGCCTGACGCACATACTGGTGCGTCGCCGCCGCCACCACCAGAATTGTGAAGTAGAAATCCCAATAAGACAGCGACAGAAACGAACCCGCGACCAAGTACCCTATAATCGAGACCTGGATCATCTTAGACAGGTCAACGCACCATTCCAACCCCGGAACACCGTTCGCTGCCTTGATCGTCCGCCGCGTGGCGATGACACCAAAGACGGTAATGGCCACCCAGATGAAGAACGTGACAAAACCGTGCTCTCCCAGCACCTCGAACCAGATGCTGTGCACCGCGCGGCCGACTGCGCCAGGAACGAATTGCCTGGCGATCTCATCATAGTACGGCCCCATGAACCCCGTTCCCGTCAAGGGGCGATGCACCGCCATCTGCCAGGCAACGTTCCAGATCGCCATGCGGGTCTCACCCGAACTGGTGGACTCAGCATCTGTCAGCGTTTGCATGCGAGCCATCCAGTCGGCCGGCATGAACGCGATTATTGAGCCGACCAAGAGCGGGAGTACCATCGCGGAGACCACTTTCGCCTTACTCTTGAACCACAAGAACACGGTCACGGCGAACAGCCCGAGCAGCGCGCCGCGCGAATAGCTGCCGACGACCGAAAACAACGTCAACACCATGACGGTGGCGAAACCAAGACGAATGATGCGGTGCTCTGAGTGCATACGCAAATAGTTCATCAAGGGTATCGTGATCAAAAGTCCGGCGGCCAAGGCGTTGTTATCGCCAATCATCGTATCGGGTGGTCCCTCCACCCGGTTGGAACCACCGTGCATGATCGTGAAGCCGCCGCCCTTCATGCCAAAATACGCCAGACACAGGACCATGACCCAGACCAGTGCGTGAATGCGTTCCTTGGTCGTTAGCAGCCAGCTAGTCAGCAGAAGGACGCTCATCGACTTTATGATGATGTTCCATTTCTGGTACACCTCACTTGCCGGCGCCATCGCGGTCAGCGACGTCATCGTAATGCAAATCATGAACAACACGACGCAACCGGTGACTGGATTCAGCGAGAAGCTCTTTGGCTCACGCGCTGACAAGCAGCCGATCAGGGTCACGACAATGATGGCCATTGCCCATGGCAGGCTACTGGCGGGACCCCAGAGCAGCTTGTGCGGACTCATGAATGACACCCACGACCACAACAGCACGCCGGCAAACGGCCGGATTGTCGCGATCGGCAGCAACACCAGCATCTCGACGAAGAATGCGATCGAACGCATGTGTCAGTCCCGTTGGCTGCCGCGGTTCGGCGGCATCACAGCTTCTTCTTCAGTTCATCCAGCAAGGCCTGGGCGTCGGTTTTCTCACTGAAGTTGCCTTTTGCCCCAATGACCTGATTGAGCTGCCGCACCGCCTCGTCGACGTTGCCCGTCTTACCCAACGCGACGGCGTAGTGATAGCGGATGCGGTAGTCGGTTGGGGCCGTCGCGCTGGCCTGGCGCAACAACGGAAGGCCGGAGTTCGAGTCACCATTCTCGGTTAAAATCCAACCCAGTGTGTCGGCGGTCTGAGTGCCAGGCAGCAGGATATAGGCCTGCAATGCCAGTGACCGCGCCTCCGGATTGCCTTTCTGCTGATACACCCAGGCAAGATTGTTGAGTGCCACGGCGTCATGCGGCTTTTTCGCCAGCAGAAGCTTCAGGTGCTGTTCTGCGGCGTCGAAACGGCGTGTGTTGATATCGAGTTCGGTCAGCGCTTCCAGCACCACAAGATCGTCGGGATGCGCGCCAACCCAGTCGACCAGCTTCTGCCATCCATCGTCGGGCTGGTTGTTCCGTACCATCGCGGTTGCCAGCCGGACCGCCAGAAAGCTTGACGGCGCCCTGGCAAATGCAGTGCCGTAGGCCTTCACCGCGGCCGCAGGCCGATCGGCGGCAAGATAGATGTCACCGGGCAATGCCAGGACCTGTCCGAAGTCGCGGTCCTGGTCCGCCAGACGCTGCGCCGACGCGAGCGCCGCATCGATCCCGCCGGCCTTAAGGTCGATCATCACATAATCCTGGTAGAACTGGTAATCGCGCGGTCGCGCCGCGAACCCTTCCTTCATGACGTTGCGGGCACTCTCGTAGTCCCCATTCTGAACGTACAGCGCCATGAGCTGGCGGCGCGCCGGAACCGACGCGGGATTGAGTTTGAGGATCTGCTGCAGGGTGTCACGCGCCTGGGCCTGGCGTTGCAACGCCACCAGGGCGGCGACACGCATGCCAAGGATCGTTTCATCATTGTCGGCGCCCTTGGTGTCGGTCGTAAGATCGAGTGCCTTCTGTGGTTCCTGGTTGCGGACGTAAAGCTGAGCCAGCCCGGCAGTCACACGAAGGTCCGCGGGGGCGGCGGTCCGCGCGCGCTCTACCCGGGCAATTGCCTTGTCGACCTGGTTCGTCTGCAACATCATGGTGACCAGGATCGACAGGGCGGGCTCGGCCGTCGGCGATTTGTCGAGCACGTCGCCAAGCAGCTGCTGTGCCTCGGCATCGTGTCCCTGCATCGACAGCACGCGCGCGAGGTTTGCCTTGGCCGGCAGGAAATTGGGCGCCTTCTCGCTGATCGAGGCGAACTTGGCGCGCGCCCCGTCCAGATCGAGCTTCGCCAGCAGCAGCAGCCCGTCGAGGTTCTGCACCACGGGCGTGTCACCCTGCATTTCGCGCAGCTGCTTGATGACCCCAGCCGCCTTGTCGAGATCGCCGGTGGCAAGAGTGGCGAAGAACAGCGCCTCACCCACCATGGGCTGACTCGGCGCAAGCTTCAGTGTGCTCTCGAGATCGCCGATCGCATCGGTGACGTCGCCCTGACCCAGTCGCGCCGCGGCCAGTCGCGTCTGCAAACCGACGTCCTTCGGTGCCAAGGTCTCGGCCTTCTGGAACATCTTGATCGCCTCGTCGCCCCGACTGGTCGCAACGTAGGCCCGACCCAACAGGTCGTAGGTTTCCGCATCGCCTTGTCCGGCACCGGCAATCTTCGACAGCGTATCTATCACGCGGTCCGGCTGGTGCTGGTCGGTTTCGATATGGGCCAGCAGCTTGTAACCGGACAGGTCATTGGGCGCGTGGGCGACGTATCGGGTCGCCGCGTCTTGCGCCTGTTCAAGCTGGCCGAGTTCACGCTTGGTCACCGCAAGCAGGTAGTAGGCGCGCGGGATCCGGCCCAGGAAGTTGGCGATGCGATTGAGCGAGGCGTCGGTCGCGTGCCAATCCTTGGCATTCGCCTGCAGCACCGCCTGCAGGTACACCGCTTGCACGTTGCCCGGAGAAACCGCCAGCACGGCCTGGACGTCGGACTGTGCCGCCGTGACCTTGCCGGTCGCCAGCAGCATGCTGGCCCGATCGAGCTTGGTCTGCACACTGTCGGGCGCGGCCTCGACCGCCTGATCGAGTATTGCCGCGGAGCCCACAAGGTCGCCCTTCAACCGGAGTGCCTGTGCCTTCACCAGCATGGCATCGGCCGACTTCGGCTGTAGCGCGAGTGCCGCATCGGCTCTCTGGAGGGCGCGATCCACTTCCCGCCGGGCGACCGCCAACCTGGCGTCGGCCAACAGCGGCTGCACCGATGTCGGCGCGAGTTTCTCCGCCTCGACGAAATCCTTGCCGGCGTCGTCAACCCGGTTCAGTCCGGCCTCGGCGACGCCGCGCGAGACCAGAAGCTCGGAATCAAGCTGCTTGTCCTTGCCGTCCGGCTTGAACTCATCGAGGATCGCCTGGAACTCGGACTGCGCCAGCATCGCCTGGCTGAGCAGCGCAAGCGTCTTGTGGGGATCGTAGCCGCGCTCGCGGGCGCTGCGCACCTCGCGCTCGGCGGCCACCGGGTCGCCGAGATCGAACTGCACCCGCGCAAGCAGGAATCGCGCCTCGGCGTTCTGCGGGTCGGCCTTCACCGCGTTCAGCAATTGGACCTGCGCGGCCCGCAGGTCACCTTTCTGCAGCGCCAACCTTGCGTTGGCAAGATAATCGGCGGCGTGGCCGCTGAGTGGCCAGACCGCGACCATGCAGACCGTCAGAATGCCGAAGAAACGCCGGTAACGCATGCGTGCTATCCTCAATCCAGGTCGGCCTCAATCCAGGTCGGTTCGGCCGCTGTTCGTCGCGGAATCGACCGGCTTGCCCGTCTCTATCTCGATGCCATGGGCCTCCATCAGCCCATACAGGGTCGGTCGGCTGATCCCAAGCAGCTTCGCGGCCACCGACAGCGTGCCGTTACTATGGGCCAAAGCCATCTGCAGCACCTCGCGCTCGGCTCGCAGCCTGGCGGCGCGCAGATCAAGATCGACGACATTATCCTTCGCCGCGGTCAGCTCCAAATCCTCGGGACCAAGCTGGCGTCCCTCGGCCATCACCACTGCGCGCTTCACGCGGTTTTCCAGTTCGCGCACGTTGCCAGGCCAACGATGCGCCTCCAGCGCGGCGATCGCGGTGGGGGTGAATCCGCGCAGGGCGCGGGAGAATTCGCGATTGAAGCGGCCGAGGAACCAGTTGGCGAGCAGCATCACGTCGCCGCCGCGCTCACGCAACGGCGGGATGCGCACCGTGACAGCATTCATCCGATAGAGCAGGTCGCCACGGAACTGGCCGTCGCGCACTTTTTCCTCGACGCTCTGATTGGTGGCCGAGACGATCCGCGCATCGACCTGGATGCGGGCGCGCCCGCCGATCCGTTCGACGATCTGATCCTGCAAGAAGCGCAGCAACTTGACCTGCAACGGCCCTGGCAGGTCGCCGATCTCGTCGAGGAACAGGGTACCCTTGTTGGCACTCTCGATCTTGCCGATGGTCTGCTTGAAGGCGCCGGTGAAGGCGCCGCGTTCGTAGCCGAACAATTCGCTTTCCAGCAACGTTTCCGGGATGGCGCCGCAATTGATCGCGACGAAAGGCTGGCTCGCGCGCGGGCCAAGAGCGTGCAGCGCCTGCGCCAACGCCTCTTTCCCGGTGCCGCTCTCGCCAAGCAGCAGCACCGGGACGTTGGTCGCCGCGAGCTTCTCGACGTCGCGGCAAACTTTCAGCATGCCGTCATTCGCCGCGATGATCCGTTCGATCGGCGAGCGCGTCGGCGAACCGGCGGCCAGCCGGCGGTTCTCATCCTCAATCGCGGCGAGGCGGAAGGCACGCTCGACAATGGTGTGCAGAACGTCCAGGTCGACGGGCTTCTCACAGAAATCATAGGCGCCATTTGCCACCGCCTTCAGCGCATTGCGGCGTTCATTGTTGCCGGTCGCCACGATCACCTTGGTCTCCGGCGCGCTCATGAGAATTTGCTCAAGCGCCGCGAACCCCTCGCTTACTCCGTCGGGGTCGGGCGGCAGGCCGAGGTCCATGATCACCACCGGCGGACGGTCCTTCTGCGCCGCCGCGATTGCCTGTGCCCGGTCCTGCGCGATCAATACCTCATGCGCCGGAAACGCCCAGCGGTACTGTGAGCAGAGACCGACATCATCCTCGACGATCAACAGTTTCGGCTTGGCCATTAGATCCTCGCTGACGTGGCGACAGGAGGCGTCTCCGCCGACGGCACCCGCACGCAGGGCAACAACAGACGCATCGTGGTGCCGGCATCCGGACGGCTCAATACCAGAAGATCGCCACCGGCGGCACGCAGCAATTCGCGCGCCTGGTACGCCCCCATGCCATGCCCATCCGTCTTAGTGGTGGCAAACGGACGGAACAGCCTGTCACGGATGAAGTCCGCGCTCATCCCTGGGCCCTCATCAATGATGTCGATCAGCACACTCGTCGCTTCATGGCGCACCACAACGCGCGCGACCCCGCCTGCCCCGTTGACTGGCCCGTTGCCCGCCGTGCTGGCTGTCCCGTTGCCTGGCCCGTTGGCCATCCCGCTGGTTGCTTCTACCGCGTTGGTTAGAAGATGGGTCACTACCGTATCAAATACGTCAGGGTCGATCGCGACACCGGCGTCCCCACCATCAGCCTCGAGCGTCACCGCCGCGCCGCCGGTACGGCGGAACGCCTCAACCACGTCGCCAATCCGCTCGACCGGCTCGATCAGGGCATGGGCTCGCTCCTGCGCGCCGGCCTGCAAGCGCGTCAGCAGCCGGGTAATGCGCGCCACGGAGGCGCGCACGGTGGTCAGCATGTCACGCTGGAACTCGGGGTTGTCAGCATGTCTTTCAGCGTTGGCGAGCAGCATGCTGAGCTGGCCGGAGACGTTCTTGATGTCGTGGATGACGAAGGCAAAGCGCTGGCTGTACTCGCGCAGCTCGCGCGTCTGCTGCAGCACCTGGACGGCACGCTGCTCGGCGACCCGGCCCGCCACCTCGCGGCTGATGACGCCCAGCAGTTCGAACACCTCGCGATCCAGCTTGAACGGCGCGCGCGACTGCGTCAGCACGACAAAGCCCAGCAGATTGCCGAGATGATTGAGGGGAACGGCAAGCCAGACGCGCGGGAATTCGGCGAACCACGGGCGCGCGACCTCTATCGCGTCGAGCCTGACGATCCAATCGCCGTCGCGAAACGCTGCGATCAGCGGATGGCCGGGCGGGATCGCTGCGGTGCCGGCGGGCAGGTTCCAGGACCCGGCCCAACGGAACTCCACCTCCTCGGGGTCGCGCACGTAGAGCGCCCCGGCCGGGCTGTCGACGACCTCGGCCAGCGCCCGCGCGGCGCGGGTGTGCAGACCGACATAGGCCTCGGGCGCCGACAGGGTTTCGATGCAGCGCATCCACTGGCGCCGGTAATCGTAGCGGAGGCTGAAGAAATGGTCGACCAGCAGGGCGCGCAGACGCGACCGGCCGGACCCCGAGGTGAGCAGCACGGCGACCGCCAACAGGCCACCAAAGACCAGCGTTACCTCGGCGACGAGCCCCCATTCGGCGCCGGTCCGTCGGAACACCTCGCCTACCACCGCGAGGCCGAGCAGGAACACGCCGCTGATGACCAGCGTGGCGCTGTGAAACACCGCCTGGCGCGAGACATGGATGTTGACGTCCCAGCGGCGGTTGCGCGCCGCGGCCAGCCCAATGAGCGGGGCCGCAAGCGCGGTGATGCTGGCTCGGCCGATGAACAGCTCCGCCGATACGCGGCGGAACAGCGCCGCGTCGGCATAGAGCAGAAAGTCGTAAAGCGACAGACCGGCCAGCGCGACGCACAGCAGGTTGATATGCCAGCGTTCGTCTTCCGAGGCATTCCGGTAGAGATTCTCGATCAACAGGATGGTGCCGACGGCGAAGGCGAGCTGGGCGGCGACCTGCAGCGAGAAGACCGCGGCTGTGGTGGGCTGCAACAGCAGGTCGAGCAGGGGCATCCCGCCGACGATCAGCAGGGCGATGAGGCCCATGGTGACGAATGCCGGCGTGAGCGCCAGTTTACCGCCGAGGCCGCGCCGATAGAGGTGCAGGATGAAGCCGTACCAGGCGGCCGCACGCAGCAGTTCAAGTGAACGCGGCACGAGGCTGAGTGGCGTCTGCCACCACACCACGACCGAGAGCGCCCATGCCGCTGTGAGCAGCGCGGCGCCGGCCAAATAGAGGCCGGTGCGACTCTGCTGACGCCGGACGAGGATCAGCGCGGCGAGCGCGGTGTACAAACAGGCGCAGATGCCGTGGAGCACGGCTGTCGCCGAGATTTCCAGGATCATGCCTGCTTCACCGCGGTCTGCCTTCCTCCGAAGCCGGTCCCAGTGCGTCGCCTTGTCAAGTACGTCGCTCGATGAATCGGACTGCAAGTTGCCACGAACCGCTCACCCGGGTGTGGACCCCAGGCGGCCGCGACCCAGAAATCGCGCGGGGCGCCGCGACGCCGCGCCCGACGAACAACTTGGCGTGCGCACGCCTTGCATCCCGGCACCGCCGCGATTCACTGATTTGCGTCAACTTGTCTATAGATTTATATTGTATCGCAGCTCCTATGAGCAATGGGCACGCCATGTTTGACCGGTGCGCGGACGGGTCACCCGTCCGCCGACGATACTGATCGGGTAACCTATGCACGGCGCGGCGGCAACGGACCAATCTCTGGTTTGATCGCGACACGTAGCAAGCAGGTATACCACCTATGATTGTTTTCTGCGAACTGACTCTCTGATTGCGCGATTGTCGAGGTTTGGTGATAGTGGTAACAGCCAGCGTGATGGGTTCGGGCCATACTCGGCATCTGGTTGTCAGGCGCGTAGCTCAGTGGCAGAGCGCTGCCAACACATGGCAGAGGAGGGGGTTCGATTCCTTCCGCGCCTACCATGGGGCCGCGAGCCATCATACTAAGCCTAATGGTGTAGGGGACGAAGCGGTCGTGACTCTGGGTTGGCGTCGCTGGGCGGTGTTGGCAATGCTCATTGGCCCGGTGCTGGTGGGTTGCGGCAACTCGCGGGAGACCGAAACACCGCAGCAGTACGACGCTTGGCTGAAGACCCAGAGCACGGGTAAGCCCGAGGAACCACAAGGTGCCAGCGAATACGTCATCGGCGCCGGGGATCAGCTCAGTGTCTTCGTCTGGAAAAACAACGATCTCAGTGAAGGCGGCGTCGGGGTGCGGCCTGACGGGCGGATCTCTGTACCGCTGATCGACGAAATCGAGGCCGCCGGCAAGACACCGCCCCAACTTGCACACGACATTGAAGAGCGGCTGAAGAAATACGTCCAGGATCCGCTCGTCACGGTGATTGTGCGCTCCTTCGTCGGTCCGGCCAATCGCCAGATCCGCGTCATTGGTGAAGCGACCGATCCCCAGGCGATTTCCTACCGTGAGGACATGACGGTGCTCGATGTCATGATCGCCACCAAGGGGTTGACGAAATATGCCGCCGGCAACCGGGCGATAATCGTCCGGCGTGGGCCCGATGGCAAGGAGCACAATATTCTCGTGCGACTGGACGACCTGATCAAGAACGGCGACATCAGTCAAAACGTGGCAATGCAACCGGGCGATACGTTAATCATTCCGCAATCCTGGTTCTGATATCGGAGCCGAAGATGGACCCGATCCGCCTCCTGATTCGCCAATACATCAACGCCGCCTGGCGTCGGCGCTGGACCGGGGTGGTCGTTGCTTGGCTGGTGTGCGCCCTCGGCTGGGCGTCAATCACCTTCATTCCGAACGAGTACGAATCCAGCGCGCGGCTCTACGTCGATGCCGACGCGGTGTTGACGCCGCTGCTCACTGGGCTGGCTGCTGACTCGGCTCCACAAAGCCAACTTGAGCTCATACAACGCACCCTGCTCAGCCGGCCCAACCTCGAGAAGGTGATCTCAAAGACCGACCTCGATCTGACAGTGTCCAATCCGTCCGACCGCGAGCGGCTGATCAAGCGGCTGTCCAGCGACATCCGCGTCGTGCCGCAGACCCGTAACTTGTTCACCATCACTTATCGCGATAATTCGGCCAAAATGGCACACGACGTGGTGCAGAGCCTGCTGACGATCTTTGTCGAGAGCGCCACCGGCGGAAACCGGACCGATATGGAGAACGCCAGGCGGTTCCTCGAGCACCAGATTTCGTCGTACGAGCAGCAGTTGCGTGCGGCCGAGAAGCGCCGAGCCGACTTCCGCCTGAAGTACATCGACCTGTTCCCGACGGACATCAACCCGAGCACCTTTGGCGTTGAGCAGGCGCGCGGCCAGATGAAGGCGCTGGAGGGCCAGTTGCAGGATGCAACCAGCAAGCGCGATGCGCTCAAGAAGGAGGTGGAGCAGACCCCGCCACTGCTGGTGGTAGAGAATATCAACGCCGCGGCGGCCGTCGCCAGCGGCCAAACGCGGCTGGCACAAGCCGAACAGCAGTTGCATGACATGCTGCTGCACGACACCGACCAGCATCCCGACGTCATCGCGCAGAAGCGATTGATCGCCTACCTCGCAGCCTCGCCGGAAAAGGGCAACCAGCCGGTCACGCCGGTGGCCAACCAAGGCGGTGTGAAGCGCTCGGTGCCCAACCCGATCTTCGACAGCCTGAAAGTCCGGCTGGTCGACGCCGACTCGCAGGTTCTGTCGTTGCGGCGCCAGCTCGATGAAGCGTCCGAGATCAGGAATCGACTGGAGAAATTCCAGCACGAGCAGCCGGGCCTGCTGGCCGAATTCCAGAACATGGACCGTGACTACGGCGTGCTGCGCAAGAACTATGAAGAGCTGCTGGGCCGCCTGCAGTCGGCCAATATCGCCCAGGCAGCCGACACCCAGGCGGACAAGGTCAAGCTGCAGATCGTTGACCCTCCGGAAGTTCCTCGTATCGCGGTGGCACCCAACCGTGTGCTGATGCTTAGCGCCGTGTTGGCGGGTGGCATGGGTGCGGGGGCGGTGATCGTATTGCTGCTCAGCCAAATGGATGCCTCCTTCAGCACCGTGGACGACCTGCGCAATCTCGGTCTGCCGGTCTTGGGTGGGATATCGATCATCCGGACCCGGTCGCTATTCCGCCGCCTGATGGTCTTCGTACGCTTCGCGACCGCGGTCGGCGTGCTGGTAATGGTCTACGGTGGTCTGGTGCTGCACGTCCTTCGCAGTTCGGCCTGACGCCGATGTTCGGACGCAAGCGCGCGCATCTGGTCGAGCGGGCAGTCGAACGGCTGGCGCAGTCCGGCGAGTTGGACGACTCGGCGGCGCACCTGCTGGAGCACGACCAGCCCGCCGGAGCGGTTTACGCGCGCGCCCACCCCGCCTCGCCCGCCGACGTTCTCCCAGATGCTCAACCTTTAGCCGGCTCCGGCCAAAACGGCGCAGGCATGCACGGAGTTCGCATGCCCGGCGTTGGCGCGGACGACACTGGCGCGGACGACACTGGGAACATCACCGTTGACGAACGGGCAGCCGCGCCCGCGCGGAATGCCGCCGCTGCGCCACAGCCGTCGTCGGCGGATCGGGCACAGGGGGTGGTGGACTTACCCAGCCACGCCTCAGATGGGGACACCAGGCTTGATCGGCCAGTGGAGGAACCTGGACCGCACACGCTGATCCCGCGCGAGGAGGGTGCCGGGCAGCCGTTCGTGGACATGACATCACTGTTCCGGGCCGGCATGATCGACTGGAATCGCGTGCGCAGCCGTGTGTCCGAGGAATTCCGCCTCGTGCAGCGCCAAATCGTGCGCACCGCCTTCACCGCCGCCGGGGCCGAGCCCGGGTTTTCCAACCTGCTCATGATCACCAGTTCGATCCCCGGCGAGGGCAAGAGCTTCACCTCGCTGAACCTGGCCGCGTGCATCGCCCGGCAACGCGACCACCACGTGCTGCTGATCGACATCGACTCGAAGCGCGACTCGTTCTGCATGGCGCTCGGGCTCGGTGATGCCCCCGGACTGCTCGACATTGCCGCCAATTCCGAACTCGATGCATCGCAAGTGATGGCGAAGACCGCCATCGAAAATCTGTCCGTGCTGCCAATCGGCATCGAGCGTGACCTGGGGCCGGAACTGTTTGCATCCAAGCAGATGACCAAGCTGATTCAGGCGATCGGACGACGCTATGCCGACCGGCTGATCGTGCTGGACGCGCCACCCACGTTGTCAACGTCGGACCCGGCGGCCCTTGCACCGATCGTCGGACAGGTTCTGTTCGTGGTCGAAGCCGAGCGGACCCAGCGCGACGAAGTCGTATCGTCGCTTGAGCTGCTACAGGCCTGCCCGACGATAACGCTGCTGCTGAACAAGGTGCAGGTGCAGACCCGCTACACCTTCGGCGCCTACTCGACCTACTACACGTCCTGACAGCGCATGCGCGGCACGGCCGGATGTTCCAGGCCGACGGGGGCCGCACTGTTGCGACATCGTGCGGCACACATGTTTTTCGGCGATAGCGCGGCACGTACGTTTTTCGGTGATGGTGCGGCACGTGCGTGGTGCGGCGATAGTGCGGCACGCACTTCGCTCAGCCGGTACGCGGCATGGCTGGCGGCTGCGGTGTGCACGCCCTGTCTGATTGCGCCACGGGCCGCGGCCTTCCCGGCATCCGACGCTTCGAATCCGTCAGTTGTATCCCCAGCATCGGCGGCATCACCGGACGCCTCGGACGCCTCCGCCCTGGCGCATCAATTGCAACTGCTGGGCCCTTTCGGTAGCGCGGTCGGGCCCGGCTGGACATTCACCCCGTCGCTGACCCTGCAGGAGGCGTACAACGACAACGTCTTCCAGTCGGAGAACGATCGGCGCTGGGACCTGATCACCTACGTGACGCCCGGCATTGCGATTTATGGCGACACCCCGAATGTGCAACTCCGGCTGAACTACCAGCCGACTTTGATTTACTACGCCCGCACCCCGTCGCTGAACCAGATCGCGCAATACCTCGATGCCATTGGCGACGTTACTTTGTGGCAAGACCATCTGTATCTCGACGTGCGCGCCACCGCTGGCGTGGGATCGGCCAACGGCTCGACCCCTGGCCTGGGCTTCGGGTCGGGCGGTACCAACCAGCCGACGAATGGCATAACCGGACTGACCAAGGAGAATTCCACGCAATACACCGCCTTCGCGGTCTCGCCCTACTTCCTGCAGCAGTTCGACACCTACGGAACCCTAAAGATCGGCTACACGCTCGGTTACTCCACGTCATCCAACAACGCGGGGTCGGTGCCGCTAGCGACGAATACGACCGGCCCGTCCGCCAGCCAGATCAGCAACCAGGAGCTGGTGCAATTCACGTCCGGCACATTCCTGGAGCGGATGACCGATACGGTACTGATCAGCGGCAACCAGTTCCAGGGAACCGGAGCAGCATCGCAGTCCGGCCACAACGACACCGCCAGCAACCAGGTCAACTATGCGCTGAACCGTTGGATCGAGGTGTTCGGCAGCATCGGCTATGAAGATATCAACTATGGCGGGACCAACTCGGGCGGGACCAACTCGCTGGCGATCCACGACATCACGTGGCAGCTCGGGACGACGCTCACGCCGAGCCCGCACAGCACGTTGACCCTGAGCTACGGTCATCAGCAGGGCGTTGACAGCTTTAGCGCGAATGGGCTGTATCAACTAACCGGGCGGACCAGCGTCTATGTCAATTACGGCCAGACGCTCGGCACCAACCTGCAGCAACTCCAAAGCCAACTCGCGCAAACCGACATCAACAGTTCCGGCGTTCAGGTCAACAGCCGGACGGGCGCGCCGATATTCAACGCCAACAGCCTGCTGGGCACGCAAAATCAGCTATATCGGTCGACAACGGGGACCGTCGGCACAACCACTCAGCTTGATCGCGACACGATCACGTTCAATCTTCAGTATGCCGACTACACCGCGGCGGGCGCCGGCGCGACCGGCGCTACCACCGGCTTCACCGGCACGGCGAATTGGCTGCATTCGCTGCGCGACGATTTGACGCTCAGTAGCAGCGGATCCTATGGCATTCGCTGGTTTCTCGACCCGGGCGGAACCAACAAGTTTTTCGCGCTGACCACCTCGCTGAACTATGTCCTTTCGGAAACGGTTACCGCCAGCCTGAGTGCCGAGTTCTACGATCTGAATTCGACACAGCCGGGCCAGACGTTGTACCAGGACATTATCATTCTCAGTCTCACCAAGCGGTTCTGACGCTGACAGGGAACGCGTGTACGAACGATTTTACAAACTCACCGGCATTCCGTTCCAGTTGACGCCGGATCGGCGATTCTTCTTCAGCTCGAGCGGGCACGCGCGCGCCATCGCGCACCTGGTCTATGGGTTGAGCCAGGAGGAGGGCTTCATCGTCATCACCGGCGAGGTGGGGGCCGGCAAGACCACGCTGGTGGAGCATCTGTGGTCGCAGCTCGACCGCAACACCTACGTGACGTCGCGCATCGTCACCACACAGGTCTCGGGCGACGATCTGCTGCGGCTCATCCTGGCCAATTTCGGACTGGACACCGGCGGCTTGGACAAGGCGGCGCTGCTCGGGCGCTTCGAGAGCCTGGCGCGCGAGCAGCAGGCCTGGGGTCGGCGTTGCGTCCTGGTGGTTGACGAGGTGCAGAACCTGTCGCTCGCCGCTTTGGAAGAGCTGCGCATGCTGTCCAACATCACGATAGATGGTCGTGCCTCGGTGCAGACCATCCTGCTCGGCCAGCCGCAATTCCGCCAAACCCTCGCCCGCCCGGACACCGACCAGCTTCGCCAGCGCGTGCTCGCGTCATACCATCTCGGCCCGCTCACCGGCGTCGAGACGCGTGCCTATGTCGAGCACCGGCTGCGCACTGTGGACTGGCACGACGACCCGCATTGGGAAGATGCCGCGCTCGACGCTGTGCATCGTCAGACCGGCGGCATCCCGCGCCGCATCAATACGCTTTGCTCGCGTGTCCTGCTGCTCGGCACGCTGGAGGAGACGCATGTCGTCACCGCCGAGATGGTCGACAGCACGGCGGCCGAACTGCGGGAGGACCTTGGCGGCCCCGGCCCCCCTGCGCCGGCCGGCACAATGGCAGCCCCATCGGCGCCGGCATCAAGGACACCCAACGCTGCCGAATATCTGCTGCGCCGGATCCAGGGGGTCGAGACCGGCATGGCACGCCAGGAGCGCCTGTTCCGCCGGGTGATTGATCTGCTTGGCACCTATCTCGAGCCGCAGCGGTGAACCGGTCGGCACCCAGACGGCGGGGGATGACCCACGCGATGCCCCACGCGATCACCCATGCGCTGACAGTGGACGTCGAGGACTATTTCCAGGTCTATGCGTTCTTCCATTGCATCCCACGTGATAGCTGGGACCGCTATGCGTGCCGCGTGGAGGCCAATGTCGACCGCATCCTCGCGCAGTTCGCCGACGCCGGTGCCTCGGCCACTTTCTTTACCCTTGGTTGGATCGCCGAGCGCCACAAGGCGATGGTTCGTCGCATCGTCGATGCCGGACACGAACTGGCCAGCCACGGCTACGACCATCGACGGGTCGACGCCATGGACCCGGCGGCATTCCGCGAAGATCTGCACCGGAGCCGGGTGATCCTGGAGGACACCGGCGGTGCAACGGTTCGCGGCTACCGGGCGCCGACGTTTTCGATCGGCCCGACAACACCTTGGGCGTTCGACATTATCGCCGAGGAGGGGCACTGCTACAGCTCCTCGGTCAACCCGGTGCGGCACGACAATTACGGGATGCCGGACGCACCGCGCGTCCCGTATCGCCCGACCGGCAGCGCGCTGTGGGAATTCCCGATGACAACGGCGCGGGTGTTCGGCCGGAACCTGCCGTGCTCCGGTGGCGGGTACTTCCGGCTGCTGCCATACGCGTTGTTCCGCCACGGCTTTAACGTCTCGACCGAGGGCGAAGGCCGGTCCGGCATCTTCTATTTCCACCCCTGGGAGGTCGATCCCGACCAGCCGCATGTGCCTGGCTGCGGCTGGAAGTCGCGGCTGCGCCACTACACCAACCTGTCGCGGATGTCGGCGCGGCTGGACCGCCTGCTTGCCGATTTCGCCTGGGACCGGATGGATCGGGTGTTTGCCGCACAACTGGGAACCAGCCCGCCGGACGGTGCCGGAGCATCAGCGATACGACGTACCGCATCGGCAGCGACGAACCGCGCCGCGGCGGCCTGAGCGATCGCCGCGCGACGATGGCGCTGACCCTCCGCAGCTTCGAGCCGCGTCACGCCGCAGCCTGGAACGCGTTCGTGACGAGCCACCCGGCCGGCACCTTCTTCCATCTTGCGGCCTGGGCGGACGTGATCAGCACGGCGTTCGGCCACACCAGCCTGTACACCCTGGCCGAGCGCGACGGCGTGATCGCCGGCGTGCTGCCCCTGGTGCAGATGAAGACGCGGCTGTTCGGCAACACGCTGGTTTCGACGCCGTTTTGCGTCTACGGCGGCCCGCTTGCCGGTGACGCCGAGGCGACGGCAGCACTGGCAACGCATGCAGAGGCGTTGCGCGCTCGAACCGGCGCCAGCGCGGTTGAGTTCCGTCACCGCGACCCGATCGATGATACCGGGTTGGCTGGGGCCTGGCTGGCTCGGCCGGACCTGTACGTAACCTTCCGCAAGCCGATCGCTGCGAGCGACGATGCCAACCTGAAGGCAATCCCACGCAAGCAGCGCGCGATGGTGCGCAAAGGCATACAAAATGGCCTGGGATCGGTGGTCGGACGGGACGCCGACACGCTACACGGCGTCTATGCCGAGAGCGTGCGAAACCTAGGCACCCCGGTCTTCGCACGTCGTTATTTCCGCACCCTGCTCTCGGTGTTCCACGATTGCGCCGACGTGGTGACGGTGCTGGAGGGCGAACAGCCGGTCGCCGCGGTACTGAATTTTTACTTCCGCGACGAGGTGCTGCCGTACTACGGCGGCGGTACACAGGCGGCGCGTCGGGTGGCGGGTAACGATTTCATGTACTGGGAAGTGATGCGCCGCGCCGCCGCGCGCGGTTGCCGGCTGTTTGATTTCGGACGCAGCAAGGTCGGCACCGGCGCCTTCGCGTTCAAGCACAACTGGGGCTTCGACCCGGCCCCCCTGCCCTATCGCTATAGCCTGGCCCCCGGCGCGACGATTCCGGATCACAACCCGCTCAACCCGAAATATCGGCTGTTCATTGCTGCGTGGAAGCGGTTGCCACTGCCGATCGCCAATCTGATCGGGCCGCCCATCGTGCGCGGCCTCGGCTAAGCGCGGGACCGAGGACAGTGCGCGATCTGTTGTTTCTGTCCCACCGCATCCCCTACCCGCCCGACAAGGGCGACAAAATCCGCGCCTGGCACATGTTCAAACATCTGGCGCAACGGTTTCGCATGCATCTCGGGTGTTTTGTGGACGATCCCGATGACGCGGCCTACGTGGCGGAGTTGCGTCCACTCTGTGCCAATCTGGCTTGCATTCAGATCGATCGGCGCACGCAGCGTCTCAAGGCACTACTGCGGGCACGGCCTGGGCAGCCGCTGACGCTCGGCTATTTCCATGACGCGCGGCTGCAGCGCTGGGTGGACGCGACGCTGGCGCGCCACACTATCCGGCATATTTTCGTCTATTCCTCGGCGGTAGCGCACTACGTGATGCGGGCAACGGCACCAAAGGGAGAGCCGGTGGCGCAAACGGTGCGGGTGCTGGACATGGTTGACGTGGACTCCGCGAAGTGGTGTGCCTACGCGGCGACCGCGGGTTGGCCGGCGCGCGTGGTGTACGCCCGCGAGGGCCGCACACTTTTGGCGTTCGAGCGTCGTGCCGCACGCGCCTTCAATCGCAGCATTTTCGTCAACGAGACGGAATGGCGGCATTTCGTCGACCTGGCCCCGGAGGCGCGCGCTTACACCGGCTGGGTCGACAATGGGGTCGATCTCGCGCATTTTTCGCCGAAGCTGGATTTCGCCGATCCGTTTCCCGCGATGGCATCGCCCGTGGGGCCGCCCTCGGGACCGCGCGCCGCACCGCTGCTGGTGTTCACCGGCCGCATGGACTATCGCCCGAACATCGACGCCGTGACGTGGTTCGCCCAGGCGGTGATGCCGAAACTGCGTGAACACGTTCCCGACGCGCAGTTCGCCATCGTCGGCGCGGCCCCCGTTCCGGAGGTGTGTAGGTTGGCGCAACTGCCTGGGGTGCTCGTCACCGGGCGCGTGGCGGATACGCGCCCCTGGCTGGCCTATGCCACCATCGTCGTGGCGCCACTGCTGATCGGACGCGGCACCCAGAACAAGGTGCTGGAAGGCATGGCGATGGCACGCCCGGTGATTGCAACGCCGGAGGCATTCGAGGGCGTGCAGGCGATGCCGGAACGGGATATCCTGCTCGCGACAGGGGTGGAACAGACCATTGAGCGAATCATCGATGTGTTGTCCGGACGCCACCCGGGTCTCGGCACCGCGGCACGCCGCGCCGTGGAGTTGCGGCACGACTGGTCGGTCACGCTTGCCCGGCTCGATGACCTGTTTCCCGATGATGCCGAGCCGGACCGACCGGCCGTGCTCGCGTCCGCCAGCCCTGCTCTCCCCCGGCCCGAGGTAGCGTGATGACCACCCAAACCATGGCCCCGTCGATCCGCGGACAGATTCAGCAGAGTTTCCGGCTGACCGTTCCCGTCCTTGGGGTCGGACTGCTGTTGTTCGGTGTGCTGTTCCATACCGAGGTCGCCACCGCGGTGGGCGTCTGGTCTGACTCGACTGCCTATAACCACTGCTTCCTGGTCATTCCGATCGTCGCCTATCTGCTGTGGGACCGGCGCGACAGGCTAACGGTGGCGATGCCAATCCCGAACGCATGGTTCGCGCTGGCGGCAATCCCCGTCAGCATTGTCTGGCTGCTGGCCGAGCGGCTGGGCATCATGGAGGGGCGCCAGCTTCTGGTGATGACGCTGGTGGAGATCTTCTTCCTGAGCGTGCTGGGCTGGCGGCTCTATTACCTTTTGGCCGGCCCGCTGCTGTATCTGTACTTCCTGGTCCCGTTCGGCGCCTTCATCACGCCGGCGCTCCAGGACTTTACCACAAGCTTCATCGTGCACGGCCTCAATCTGATGAGCATCCCAAACTATTCGGATGGTTACGCCATCGAGATACCGGAAGGGTCATTCCTGGTCGCGGAGGCGTGCGCCGGGCTGCGCTTCCTGATCGCGTCCATCGCGTTCGGCTGCCTCTACGCGATGCTGATGTACCGCTCGCCATTGCGGCGCGGGGTCTTCATCCTGATCTCGATCATCGTTCCGATCATTGCCAATGGGTTTCGGGCACTCGGCATCGTCGTGGTCGGACACATCATCGGCAATGCCGAGGCCGCCACAGCGGATCACCTCATCTATGGCTGGTTGTTCTTCTCCGTCGTGATTTTGCTGCAGATCGCGCTTGGGCTGCCGTTCCGCCAGGATCACCGGACCATGCCAGTGCCAATGCCGGCGCCGGCCGCGCCTGCCGTTGCACGCACAATGCCGGGCCGCCAGACCTCGGGCCGGGAGACCTCGATCCGGCCTGGGACGAGCGGTGTCCGGGGCGTTCGTCGCCGGAGCCAGCCATGGTATCAGCGGGTGGCGAGCGTGTTGGAAGGACACTGGTCGACATTTGCCCAGCAGGCCGCGATGGTACAATCGCGTCCGGCGACGCTATGGGGCCTCGCCTCGGCGGCCGCGGCGGCCATTGTGATCGCGTCAACCGGGCCTGCCGCCGCGATGATGCTGAACCGCGGGGCAAGCACGGTCTTTCCAGCCACGGTGCAACCGATCAGCTTCGCTGGCGCTTGCATTACCGACCCGAACCGCCCGACCGAGCGATCTGACGGCGTGGGCAGGCTCTGGGTGGAGCACCTGAAATGCGG
Organism: Acetobacteraceae bacterium; assembly: GCA_035696165.1. Lineage (GTDB taxonomy): Bacteria > Pseudomonadota > Alphaproteobacteria > Acetobacterales > Acetobacteraceae > Palsa-883. The sequence goes on from DASRQX010000198.1 coordinate 47,014, forward strand.
ACAATCGGCATTCACGTTCCGCCTCGAAGTGTTCCCACCACGCACCCGCCCGAGCGCAATCATCTCCGAGTTCCACGACCTATCGGGCGGGCCGGGCGGGGAAACGACAACGATCGTCTATCTTGCGACCTCGGAAGGGGCGCGCACATGGCGCATCCAGGAAATCAGGGATCCTGCCACCACCATCGCGGGATCGCTGTGGATCGATGGCCAGCCGACTCAGGTGACGTTTGACATGCGCATGCATAGGGCCTGGGCGAGCGTGTTCGGTTCCAATTACGCGCCGGTTGCGATCAGCCTCACGCCGGAGCTCGACTGGTCGAAACCGAGTGTCGCGCTGCGCAACCGGGCGCGAGACCTGATCTCGTTGTTCGTGCAGACCTACCAGTCGCTGCCGGACCAAATTGTCAAACTGTCCTACGCGGCGGCGCATTGAACAGCGGCAGGGACGCGGGTGACCGCAACTGGCAGGTAGGCTTTTTAGGGCGGAACTGGCGGCATATTGCCGGTGGTTTATTGTTGGGGGGGCTTACCGTGGGTCGCTTGCGGTCTACTCCGTTCGCCGCCGGGCGCGACGGCGGCGCCGGCGCAGCAGGCCAATCTTACGGCTGCACAGTCGCGGGCCCGTCGACGGTGACCACCGGGCCGAAGATCTGGTTGCCGTCCAGTTCGGCGGACACTTTGGTGTCGTTGCGCAGGAAGACCGTCGGCTGCGCTCGGTCGTTGCGGAACCGATTACCCAGCAGTTCGATCCGCCGGGTCGGATTGGTCAATGCCTCCTCGCCGATGGTCACGGCCACGACCGGATTGTCGGAATTCGGACCCTTCTCCAGCACGCACCCATGCATCAGCAGATCGCCCCCGTTCGGCAGATCGACCAGGTAGCTCGATGTGCCGTCCGGTCCATCCATGATGGTGTCATCGATCAACTTGGTCCGCAGCGCGCGTGACTTGATGTGGTGCCCGATATGCTGATCGACGAATCGGGACCGCTCGATGTCGAGCAGCGCGATCCGGCCGACGTAAATGCCATGTGCGCACTCCTGCGCGCAGGCACCATTGCCACGGAACTCACTGTCAAACACGCGGATGGTGCTGCTTGGCATGGCGGCCGCCAGGACGCCGTTCTCGTTGTCGACGAAGCGACTGTTGATCAGCGTCAGGTTGGCACCCTGGGCGCGTATGCCCGCACCGTTGTACGCGGGCGCGCGGGCGCCAGCGAACGTGATGCCGCGGATCGTGATGTCGTTTCCCACGGTCACGAAGATCCCCTTGTTCTGGCAGACCCGATCATGCAGGACGACGTCACCGCCGGGACGAGCGGCGATGGTCAGGTGGTTGGCGCGCCATACCGCGCAATCGGTGTACTTGCCGGGATCGATTTGGACCGTGTCGCCGTCAACTGCGACCGCCGCAGCCGCACTCGGCCGGCCAAGGCTGCGCGTCGGGCCGACCAGGAGGGTCCGCGCGACTGCCGGCTGCCAGGCGACCAGCATAGCCAGCAAGGCGACCGGCCTAGCCAGCCAGGCGACGGGGCGTCGGCACGGCGCGGAAAACCGGTTGAGCATGCGGACCCTGGCCTCTAGGACTGGCGGCGACGACGCGATTCAACACACAGCCCGAGCCAGCCCGCGGGCCGGGCCAGCCCGCAGCCGAGGACACACCGTATGGCAGTCGGACGGCAGGGAACAGGCGGGTGAGACGCATCGCTCTCGTGGGTGCGGGCTACATTGCCGGGATTCACGCCGAGGCTCTTCGCAGCATTCCAACCACGCGAATCACCGCGGTTGTCGACCCGTCCGCTAGCGCGGCAGCGGCGCTAACCGCGCAATGCCCGGGAGCCCAGGTGTTCGATTCGGTGGCAGCGGCCCTCGCGGCCGATGCGTTCGATCGGGCGCATGTCCTGGTGCCGCCGGACCTGCACGCGCCGATTGCCGCCGAGTTGCTTGCGGCGGGCAAGCCGGTGCTGGTCGAGAAGCCACTGGCCGCCAGCAGCACCGAGTGTGCCGCGCTGCTGGCCCAGGCCGCGGCCAGCGCAATTCCGCTCGGGGTCAACCAGAATTTTGTGCATCACCCGGCCTTCGCGCGGCTGCGCCGACTAATCGAGGCGCGCGCGTTGGGCCGGCCTCGCCACGTCGACGTCGTGTACAACGTGCCGTTGCGCCAGTTGGCGGCGGGTCAATTCGGCCATTGGATGTTCGCGAAGCCCGGCAACATCCTGCTGGAGCAAGCGGTGCATCCGCTGTCGCAGATCGCAGCACTGGCCGGTTCGATCGGCCAGGTGCGGGCGATCGCAGCCACGCCGGTTGGGCTCACCCCCGAGCGGCTGTTCCAACCGAGCGTCGACGTCGTGCTGGACTGCGAACACCTGCCGGCACAGCTTCGTTTCGCCGTCGGACAGTCGTTCCCGTTCTGGCAGGTGCGCGTGGTCTGCGACGACGGGGTCATCGCCGCCGACATTCTCGCCAATCGCTGCGTCACTTGTGTCCGCACCCGCTGGATGGACGCGGTGGATGGGTTCCTGTCAGGCTGCCGCACCGCCGCGGTCTTGCTGCGTGACAGCGCCGGCGGCTTGCTGGGCTACATTGCCTCGCTGCTGCATCTGCGCCCGCGCGGCGATCCGTTCTTCGTCAGCATGCGGGTGGCGATCGCCGCGTTCCATGCGGCGGTCGATGCCGGGGAGAAACCGGCGCTTGATGCCGCGTTCGGCGCCATGCTGGTCGGGGCCTGCGAGCGCATCCGCGATGCCGCCTTTGCACCTGCGCCCGCATCGCCGCCCACACGCGTCGCGGGGTTTCGCGGCGGGCCAGACATCGCCATCCTGGGCGGCACAGGCTTCATCGGCACCCACCTGGTTCGCCGCTGCCTGGCGGACAACATGACAGTGACGGTGATGGCCCGCTCGGTGCAGGGCCTGCCGGCCGAGTTCGACGACGCAAGGGTGCGCGTTGTTCGCGGCGACATTCGCGATCCCGCGTCGATCGCGCGCGCCATCGATGGCGCGCCGATGGTGGTCAACCTGGCGCATGGTGGTGGCGGCGGATCATTCGAGGCGATTCGTGCCGCGATGGTTGGCGGCGCCGAGACCGTGGCGCGAGGCGCGCAAGCGGCCGGCGTGGCGCGCCTGGTACATGTGGGGTCGATCGCGTCATTGTATCTTGGGCCGCAGGCCGCGCCGGTGACCGGCGCCACGCTGCCCGACCCGCAGGCCGACCGGCGCGCCGACTACGCGCGGGCGAAGGCGCTGTCAGACGGCGCTCTGCTGGCGATGCACCGCGACACCGGCTTAAAGGTGGTGATCGTGCGCCCCGGCGTCGTGGTCGGCGCGGGAAGTTCGCCGTTCCACAGCGGCCTCGGTCTGTTCAACAACGAGCAGCACTGCATCGGTTGGAACGCGGGACGCAACCCCCTGCCCTTCGTGCTGGCCGAGGACGTCGCCGACGCCACGCTGCGTGCCTGCCGCACCGAAGGCATCGATGGGCGGTGCTACAATCTCGTGGGCGATGTGCGCTGGAGCGCGCGCGACTATATCGCGACGCTGGCGACCGCACTCGAACGACCGTTGCGGTTCCATCCGCAATCGGCGACGCGGCTCTGGCTGGTCGAATGCGGCAAGTGGTTGATCAAACGCGCCACGGGACGGACTGTCGCCGTGCCAAGCCGGCACGATTTCCTGTCGCGCGGGATGACCGCGAATTTCGATTGCGCGGACGCCAAGCGGGACCTGGGGTGGCGGCCGGTGGCGGACGCGGCGGAGTTCCGGGCGCGTGCCATTGACGTGCACCGGGTCGATCAGTGAGCGTTCGCGGTGCTAGCCCGCATTTCACGTACTCTCGCGGGTGCTGGCTTGGTCCTTGCCGCGCCAACAGGTTTTCGCCCCTTACCAATACACCCTGTATTGGCGGCGGCGCGAAAACCTGTTGGCACGACAATGCCCTGCGCCATCATCCCGCGACAGTATGTGAAATGCGGGCTGGCCTGATCGACCATTGCCACCCCGCCGCTGCATCCGACCGGCATTCCGGCTGCTTCCCCTGCGCATCTTTTTGATGGCTGCCGCCACGCGAACGATCCTGAGCGTCTTCGCAACCTTCGCGGTCGGTGGGCCGCAGGTCCGATTCGCGGCGCTGGCCAATCGTTACGGGCCGCGTTACCGCCACATGATCGTGGCGATGGATGGCAACGAGGCGTGCCGCGAGCGGTTGTCGCCGTCGCTCGACGTGAGCTTCCCTGCGGTTCCGATCCGCAAGGGCGCCACGCTCGGCAACCTGCGCAGGTTCCGGCGGTTCCTGCGCGAACAGCGCCCGGATGTGCTGGTCACCAACAACTGGGGCTCAATCGAATGGGCGATGGCCAACCTGCCGGCGATCGTCCCCCACCTGCACATCGAGGACGGTTTCGGGCCGGAGGAGCGTGATACCCAGATCCACCGCCGCGTGCTGACGCGCCGCCTGGTGCTGCGTTGGTCGACCGTGGCGCTGCCGTCCCGGACGCTTGCCCGGATCGCCACCGGGACCTGGCAGCTGGATCCGCATCGGGTGCACACCATCCCGAATGGGGTTGATCTCGAGCGGTTTCCAGGCAGGCGTGACCCTTCGGTCGCCGCCGCGTGGCCCGGTGCGGGACCGGTGGTGGCGACCGTCGCTGCGCTGCGGGCGGAGAAGAACCTTGGGCGCCTGGTGCGCGCCTTCGCCGTTGCGACCGCTGCGCAGCCGGCTGACCTGGCCCCGGGGCGTCTGGTCCCAGCCCGTCTGGTCATCATCGGAGACGGGCCGGAGCGCGCCGGCCTGGAGAAGCTGGTGGCGCAGCTTGGTGTGACTCAGTGTGTGAGCTTTCTCGGCCACATCCCGGATCCCGCAACTTTTTATGCAGGCTTCGACGTGTTCGCCTTGTCCTCCGATACCGAGCAAATGCCAATTGCGGTGATCGAGGCGATGGCCGCCGGCCTGCCGATTGCTGCGACCGATGTTGGGGACGTGCGCGCGATGCTGGCCGAGGCCAACAGTCCCTGCATCGTGCCACGCGACGATGCGGCACTCGCGTCCAGCCTGGCGGCATTGCTGGGCGATGCCGCGCTGCGCACACGGATCGGGGCCGCCAACCGCGCCAGGGCATTGGAGGCGTTCGATCAGGAGCGAATGTTTACCGCATACGCCGCACTGCTCGATGGCGGGCCGCTGCCGTGACCCTGCCACCCGGCCTCGCGGTGACGCTGAGCGGGGTGAACGACTGGCAGGCTCTCGGCGAACAATGGCGGGAGATCGAGGCGCGCGCCGACGCGTCGTTCTTCCAGAGTTGGACCTGGATAGGCTGCCTGGGCCCGGAGCGCTACGACAACCCGGTGCTGTTACGGGCTCGGCACGACGGACGCACGGTAGCACTCGGCCTGTTCAACCGGCGCCGGAGTTGGCTTTTTTACACGCTGTGGTTGCATGAATCTGGCGATCCACAGCTTGACTCGGTCTTTATCGAACACAATGGCCTGCTGATCGACGCCGGGTTGGCCGCAGAAGGCGGGGCGGATGCCGTCGACGCGCTGCGCGCTGCCTGCCTCGCCGAGGTGCGCAGCGGTACATTGCCCGGGCCGCGACTGGGCCGGCGTTTGGTTCTGAGCGGCGTCGACACCCCACATCTGCGCGGCGCTGCCGCGACCGCAACGGTTTCCCGCCTGACAGCACGGGTGGCGCCGGCGTTGGACCTTACGACGCTGCGGCACGACGGACGCCGCCATATCGATGTGCTCAGCGCCAACACGAGAGCCCAGGTCCGTCGCTCGCTGCGCGCCCATGCAGCGCTCGGGGAGTTGGCCATCCGACGCGCCAGCGACAGTGCGGAGGCGCATCGCTTCCTCGACGCACTTGGCAGGCTGCATCAGGCGACATGGCAGCAGCGTGGCCGCGCCGGCGCTTTCGCGAACCCGCATTTCGTGCGGTTCCACCACGCCCTGATCGATCGGGCGCTGCCGCGTGGCGAGGTCGAACTGTGGCAGATTACCGCCGGGCCGGTGGAGGTCGGTTATCTGTACAATTTCCAGCATCGTGGCAGGGTGTTGGCCTATCAGAGCGGCTTCGACTACGCGGTTGGGGATCACCGGGCGAAGCCTGGCCTGACGTGCCATCATTTGGCGATCGAACGGAGCTTGGCCGAGGGCCGGGAGTGTTATGATTTCATGGCTGGCGACGATCGCTACAAACGTAGCTTTTCGAACACCGAACGTACCCTATTCTGGGTGACTGCGGGGCCGAGCACGGACCCGATCCGGCTCGCAGGCGGCGCGCGAGGGTTGGCGGCGGCGCTCACGCCGAAGTGTGTAAAAAATTGGTTGTTCCATGTCTAATTTTAGTGCTTATGTCGCCACTGTGATGGACATACAACGATGAGAGCGGCACTCGTGTCAGCGACGTCGCTAGCGGCGTTGTTGGCGTTTGAGGTGGGGCTGGACGTTGCGATCGATGCGCAATCGGCCCGCGCACAGACATTCTCGGTCGAAAACCCCTTGAACTTTGGCAATGTGCTGCTCAGCACGATCGCGAATGGCACCACTGTCTCGATGGGGGAGACGGTCACCAATGGCGCGGTCTCCGCCACAAATACGTTCACCTTCCCAGCCGTCGCCACCAGCCCGTTTTCCGGATCACAGGTAACCTACTCGGTGAAGGGAAGCGGCAACACAACGCTCCATCACTACACGTTCACCCCGACATCGATCGGGAGCTACAGCACCACCGCGGCCATCAAGTCAGGGTCGAGTTCCTTGCCGTTTACCCTGGTCGGCAATGCGGTGGCACCGCGGGCCAGCATCACGCTCAATCCCTACGCGCGCGTCGGTGGCGGCGCCCAGACTATCGCCGCCATCACCGTGTCGAATTCCGGCGATGGCGACCTTTCCTCCGGCGGCAGCACGAACGCTGCCGCGCAGTTGAATGGCAGCATCGGCGCCATCAGCGGTTCGGTGTTCACGCGAAGCGGCTCGACGACCACGTTCTCCTTGAACGATTCGAACTACAGCGGGCCGGGGACCGCGACCACCACCGCTGCCTTCAACTACGTCTATACGCCGACGTCGCGCGGCCCGGGGGGCACGGGATCGCTCACGATCGCCCTGACCAACGGCAACAGCAATGGAACCAACACGCCGACGGTCGGCACGGTGACGCTGACCGGCACCGGCGTCGGACCGACGTACGAGAGCAAGATCAACGCCACCACTTTCAGCAACAGCACGAACGTCGGGCATAACACCATCGCTGCCGGAACCATCTCGACAGGGACCAGCAAGGCCGGGGCCACCGCAACGACGACGATCACGGTATCAAACATCAGCACCGATCCAGGCGCTGCGTCGCTAACCGACCTGACGCTCGAGAGTTTCGCGCTTAGCGGAACCAATGCGGCCGATTTCGGTATTGTGAGCTTCGCCCTCAGCACGATTGCCGAGAATGCGGCAGTCACCGTGACGCTGGATTTCAGCGGCCCGACCGTTGGCAACTACAATGCGGACCTTGCACTTACCACGGACGAGGGCGCTTCGTTGGGCGCTGTCGGAGCTGTATTCAATTACGTCCTGGCGGCGAATGTCCCGGAACCGGCGACGGTGCTCACCTTCGGCGTCGGCCTGGCCGGTCTGGGTTGGGCGCGTCGCCGTCGCGCCAAGCGAGTCGCCGCACCGGTCGGCTAACGCCGCTTCGGCTGACACCGATCAATTGGGTGACGCGGCGTGCCACTCATCCGCACGCCCTTACGGCACCGCGATGAGCCTTGCGGCGGCGTGCGCTTTGGGCGGTCGGCGCCTTTGCGCTGGCATGGTTCGCCGGATTGCGAGGAATGCCCGGGCCTTGGTGCTCGTCATTCTTCCAGCGCTTAGCGGATAGTCAAATCGGGCGTCGCCGTGGCTTCACCTGATCGCGCGCCCCGGCCCTGCACCCCGTCCATGCGATTGGCAGAATTGACGAGCATCAGGGCGGAGAAGTGTCAGCGCCGAGGCCAGCGTCACCCGCCCGTGTCGCGCCTTGCCCAGTCGATCAGCCGCGCCGCATTGCCGCCCCAGGTATAGCGCCGCTGCTCGATCTCCGATCGTGCGGCCGTCCCGAGTCGCATCCGCAACGCCGCATCGCCGGTGAAGCGCAGCAGCGTCTGCCATAACGCGTCGGCGCACGCCGGGTCGAACAGCAGGGCGGTTTCCCCATCGGTCAGTATCTCGCGGATGTTCGGCTGATCCGGCGCAACGATCGCGCGGCCAGCCGCCATGTAGTCGAAGATCTTCAGCGGCGACGCGTAGGCCACCGCGCGCGGTTGCAGAGCGATGTCAAACCCGGCCACAAGGCGCGGCACGTCCTCGTGCGGTGCCAGGCCCGTGAAGCGGACGCGATCGGCGATACCAAGCGCCGCCGCTTGCCGCTCCAGCGCCGCCCGGGCCGGGCCGTCGCCGACCACTACAAGATCGAGGCGTGGCGAGCCGGCGTGACCGGCCATTGCCGAAATCACCGCGTCCAGCCCGTGCCAGTCGCGGACGAATCCAACGAAGCCCAGCACCAGCGAATCGGGCGCATCGGGACGCACCGGCAGGTCAGCGAAGGTCGCCGGATCGATGCCGTTCGGTACGACCTCGATGCGATCGGGATGAACGCCGGCTGCGGCGATCATGGATTTCAATACGCCGGTCACCGCCACGACGCGCGTCGCTGCGCACCAGGTCCACGCCTCCAACCGCCGGGCAAGGCCGCGCATGCTTAGCCCGCCGAAACGCGTGCGTTCATCTGCGATCGGTGCATTGACCTCCAGGTAGAACGGAACGCTGATCCGGCGTGCCAGCAACGCGCCGGCAAGGTAATATAGATTGTAGCGTTCATAGATGATGTCGGGACGGAACGAAGCAGCAGCGCTGCGCAGCCGGCGATAGGCCGGCACGTTGTAGGCGAGCTCCGCCAACTCGCCGAGCGCGCCCGGTAGCTGGGCGCGGATCCAGGCGACCAGTCGGCTTTCACCGCCGAATACCGCCTGCTGATAGAAGCCGGGGCCGACCACCAGAACGTCGTGGCCCGCCGCCCGCAGCGCCGCGACCAACCGCTCGACATGGACGCTCTGGCCGTCGCGCGACTGGATGCGGTGGCTGTAAAGAATTCGCATCGCGCTTACCCCGTCAGCGCCTGGCGCGCCCGGCCGAGCGCATGCCGGGCGAGGAACGCAAGGCCGCGCGGATGGCGCGGATTGGCCAGCACGACCCCGATGCGCTGGCGGCGCTCGCCCGCCCAAAGACGTTTGTAGGGATCATCGCCGCGGCCGAAATCAATCCAGACGATATGTTCCTGGTCCAGCAGATGCTGCAGCATCAAGGCGGTGAGCACGGTGCCCGGCGACGCGGCTTTCGCCGCTTCATCATGTGCGAGCTTCAGCACGGTGGCCTGACCGTTGTCTACGACCCAGATCTGTGCTGCCACCGGCCGGCCATCGTGCCAGAAGAGGCCCAGCCGCAGCAGGCCTTTTGCTGCTGTCGCGCGCATCAGCGCGGCATTGAACAGCGGAAACGGCTCGGTCTCCTTCCAGCTTTGTGCGTAGACCGTTTCGTAGGCGGCGATGCCGGGCTCGAGCGCGTCGCCTCCAGTGACCAACTGGAACCGCCCGCCCCCCCGACCGGCGCGCGCCAGCCGTCGGCGGATCGTTTCGCGCAACTGGCCGGGTCGCGCGGCGAGGTAGCGCGCCCAGTCCAGCCCGACGACACGTTCGTGCCAGTTGCCGAAATGGGCGAATTGACGACTGGCAAGCCCGGCGGCGGCGGCACCGGCCAGCAACGCCGGAAGCCAGGGCGCATCGGCGTCCAACGCGTCGAGCCGCACAGTGGGCCAGGCCCGGCAGTAGGCCGCGAAGCTGGTGAAGGCGGCGGTCAGCGTGGCCTGGTCGGCGTCGGGATCGCACAGCGGCTGGTAGCGGCACGTATAGAGCGTGGTGAGACTGGTGAGACGACGCAAGTTTGCCTGGATCTGCATCGGCAGCAACGCGACGCCGCGCCCGGTGCCGCCACACACCACGAAGCGCGGGGCTGCTTCCGGCGGCATGCCGCAGGCGAGCACGGTCTGGAACCAGGCAGTGCCGCAAAACACATCCCGATCCGGCGCGCGATCGAACAACGCCCGCGCGTCGGGTGGCAGGTCCGCCAGACCGTCGTACACGGCTACTCCGGCCGACGCCTTAGCGCAGTGCGTAGTCGACATACCCGAGCCATTCGTGCACCGCGTAGTAGGTGACCTGCCAGCCATAGACTTGTGGCATCAGATAGAACCACGAAAAATTCGGAAACCTGTCGAGCTGCACAGGCGCGGGGATGATCTTGATCCCGAAATGATGAAACGCGATCAGAGCGCGTCGCATGTGCCAGGCGTGGGTGACCAGATAGATCGTGCCGATACCGTTCGTCCGCAGGATCTGGGCGGAATATTCCGCGTTCTGCCAGGTGTCGCGCGAGCGCAGTTCCACCCAGCGCACGGGCGTCTGAAAGTCGTCGCGCATGCTCTGCTCCATCACCGCGGCGATCGGCGGCTCGTCGGGCTGCAGCACGCCACCGGTGATCAGGATCGGAAGCGGCACGCGACGGAACACGGCGGCTCCGGCACGCTCACGCTCCAGGGTCAGTCGACCCGGGCCGAAGCCCGGATCGTCACCGCCGTAACGGGTAATATCGCCGCTGAGAATGACGATGGCGCCGGGTTTGTTGCCAGGGGCGGCATCTGATGGAAGGTGTTGCTCCAAGGCAACGAGAAGCATGCCGCCGAAGAACGGCATGGACAGCGCGACGAGAAGAACGCAGCTCACCAATGTCAACAGCTCGCCGAGGCGGCGAAGCCAGCGACGCACGACCAGCCCGGCCACCGCCAGCACGGGCAGGTTGGCTGGTGGCAGCAGCAGCTCCTCCAGGATTGCCTTCAGCAGTGCAGTTCTCCGATGGTGCGCTTGCGGCGGTGCGCGCTAACCGGACGCACCCAGCCAGTCCAGCACATGCCGCAGGCCGTCACGCAGCGCGATCGGCCGACCGAGGCCAAGCACTTGGCGAGCCAAGTCCGGTGAGCCGACGGAGTGGCGAATTTCCCCGGCGCGGGGCGGGGCGTGTCGGAGGTCGGCCGGTGCACCGGTGAGCGCGGCGATGGTGTGGGCCAGTTCGGTGACGCTGGTGGCGATGCCGGTGCAGACGTTAAGTACAGGCGCCTCTGGGGGTACGGGCGCTTCTGGTAATACGCGCGCCTCTGGCACTACCGGCACATCCGCGGACGCCGACGCGCTAGGCGGACACCGCGCCATGGCGGCCCGCAGTGCGGCGACCACGTCGGCGACGTAGATGAAGTCGCGGGTCTGTCCGCCGTCGCCGAAGATGTCGATTGCCGCGCCGCGCCGCAGCCGCTCGCAGAAGATCGAGATCACGCCGGAATAAGGCGAGCGCGGGTCCTGACGCGGGCCGTAGACGTTGAAGAAGCGCAACCCTGTCGTCGGCACGGCGTGGACATGGCTTGCCACGACGGCGTGCAACTCGCAGGCGTATTTGTCGGCACCGTAGGCCGAAAGCGGGCGCTTCGACGCGGCCTCGGTGATCGGCAGGTCGGCGCAGTCGCCATAGACCGCGGCTGAGGAGGCATAGACGACCGGAACCGGCTTGGGCTGGTGGCGCACCGCGTCGAACAGTGTGATCGTCCCGGTGATGTTGGCGCGATGCGTGCCCAGCCAGTCCTCGATGCCGCGCGCGACCGAGGCGATGGCGGCGAGGTGAAAGCAGCCATCGACGCCGGCGACCGCTTCCGCCATCGTGGCCGGGTCGGCGATATCGCCCTCGATCAGCTCCACGCCTGCCGGCAGGTTGGCGCGCGTGCCGGTGGACAGGTCGTCGAGCACGCGCACGGCGTGGCCGTCGCCCACCAGCGCCTCGCAGAGATGCGAGCCGATGAAGCCGGCGCCGCCGGTGACGAGGAAGCTGGAACGGGTCATGCGGCGGGGATTAGCCCGGAATGGGCCTCGGCGCCAATGCGAAGTGGTGCAATACGGGAGAAGGGAGGGGCTTGCCTAGCGGGCTGCGTTATGTTAGTTAGTATTACATCACCAGACAAAGCGGCGCTTCATGCCCTCCGACCCGCATTCATTCGACGAGATCAACCTGCCGTTCATGGTCGTCCCACACGGCTCGCCGGAACCGCCCGCGTTGCTGAGCGGACACGCGGACTGGATCAAGCTGCCGGCCACTCTGGAGCCGAATAGTCGCGGCGATCGCTCAGCCGATCGGTCGACCGGAGGCCGGACGCCTCGCCAGCGCAGCCCGGCGAGATATCAACTTCACAATTGATGGAACACTCTTCAAAATGACTTCGTGGTTTTCTCGAATCCATGACGCAGTCGTTATTAGCGACACTGCCGGTTTACCCTGGAATGATCGGCTCAACTGGGCCGGTTATAGCCTGAGCCACCGGCCCGTGTTCAACCGGGTCAGGGGGCGTGAGGGCGACGCGGCTCGACCGACTTCCCCACGACCCTGCCGCGGTCGCCGCGGCGCCGTCGCTGGCAACCCACCACTATGCCGTCATGGCGCCGCCGGATCGGCTGGCCCGATCCGGCGTGGCATTCGCCCCACAGCTCCGCAATAACGACACTCTTCCGGTTTGCACCTCGGTCGGACTGCTGAACGGCGCGCTTGGGATCGAGGCGCTGAACACCAACGGCGATCTCGCGATTGCCGAGGGGGTCGAACTGCCGTTCTACGCTGGCTGCGTCGGGTGCATACCGACCCCGGCGGCGATTGCCGCAACCGGCGGCGCGACGCTGCTGGATGTGCTGCGCCGGCAGAGCAGCCGCAGCTTCGACATCGGCGCCGCAGCACCGCTTTCAGCGGACTTCGCAGCCATTCCGGTAACCAACCGATCCGGCCTCGCCAACAGCATGGCGCTGCTGGGTGTCGGCTATTGGGGGGTCGATCTCTACCAGCGGGACATGGAGACAGTTGGAGACAACCCCTGGGACGATGACGGGTCCTCGCCAGGAGCCGCGATCGGCGGTCATTGCCTTGTCGCGTGGGACCATGCCGGGCTGGGCGATACCGATACCGGGCGCCTGGCGACGTGAGGGCGGTTCCAGTCGTTCACCTGGCGATGGGCGCGGGCACGGCTGCGCGAGGCATACGTGCTGCTGTGGCCAGAGTTGCAGCGGGCGGATGGGACGAACTGGGCCGGCGTGGAAGCGGATCGGCTGCGGGCGGACGTCGCGCGCTAGTTGGCAGGCAACGGGACAGTTTGAACTCGCCGGACCGATAGCGGGTCAACGCGGGGCGGTCCATGCAGGGCAGCCTTGACTCGCCGCGCGTCCCGTCGGTTCATCGGGATGGCCAGCGCAGCGAGGGAGGACATGGCCCCACCAAGCAAACAAGTCGCCAATTTTGCCGACGCCGTGCACGACATTCCCGACGGCTCGGTGGTGGCGTTTGGCGGCTTCGCCATGCCCGGCGTGCCCCACAACCTGATCCAGGCATTGCGCGCGCAGGGGGCCAAGAGCCTCACCTGCATCGCCAACACCACCGGCGGCGCGCAGCAGCCGCGTATGCCCGATATCGGCATGCTGGTGGAGAACGGCCAGGTGAAGAAGGTGATTTGCGCCTTCACTGCGGCAACGCGCGCATCGGACGTGCTGCCGTTCACGACATATTACGAGGCCGGTGAGATCGAGGCGGAGCTGGTGCCGCAGGGGACGCTGGCGGAACGGCTGCGCGCCGCGGGTGCCGGCATTCCCGCCTTCTACACGCCGACCGCGGTCGGGACGGAGTTGGCCGAGGGCCGCGAAACCCGCGTGATCAACGGCCGCGAATACCTGCTGGAATACGCCCTGCCGGTGGATTACGCCTTCCTGCGCGCCAGCCGGGCAGATACGTTCGGCAACCTGCAATTCCATCGCTCGCAACGGAACTTCAACCCGGTGATGGCCACCGCGGCGCGCGTCACCATCGTCGAGTTGGATGAGGACATCCTGCCCGCCGGCGCGATCGATCCGGATGCGGTGCATCTCTCCGGCATCTTCGTGCATCGGCTGGTGCGCGTGCCGCCGGCGCCGGAGGGGATCTGGCCACAGCGGCGGCAGGAGCGTCGGCGATGAACGACACGAAAGGCCTGACCCGCCAGCAGATGGCGGATCGCATCGCGCTGGAGTTCCAGGAGGGCTGGATCGTCAACCTTGGCGTTGGCATCCCGACACTTTGTTCCAATACCGATATCGGCGATCGCCACATCATCTATCATTCCGAGAACGGCGTGATTGGTTATGGGCCGATCGCCCCGGCGGGTGAGGAAGACCTGAACCTGGTCAATGCCGGCGGGCAGAATGTGACACTCAATCCGGGTGCCGCGGTGGTGCATCATGCCGACAGCTTCGGCATCATCCGCGGTGGGCACATCGATGTCACCGTCATGGGCGCCTACGAGGTCGCGTGCAGCGGCGACTTCGCCAACTGGAAGCTCGCGGGCGCGAAGGGCGGCGGCATTGGCGGCGCGATGGATTTGGCGGCATGCGCGAAGCGGGTGTTCATCATCCTGGAGCACGTCACTCGCGGCGGTGCACCGCGGCTGGTGGAGCGCTGCACGTTGCCGGTGACGGCGCGCGGGGTGGTGAAGCTGGTGGTAACGAATTACGGATTGTTCGAGCCGGTGGGCGACGGGTTCGTGCTGCGCGAGATTGCGCCGGGGTTCACCGTCGAGGAGGTGCGTGCCGCGACCGGGGCAGGTCTGGTCGTGCGCGGAGAGGTGCCGACGGTCCGGTTGGCGTAGGGTTAAGCCGGCGTTGGTACACGCCACCTCTGCCGCGAAGAGCGGACCAAGGTCGTGGCGCGTAGCTACATGGGTGAGAGTCGTACCGCGGCACGACCCTCACCCTCGCCGCGTCGCGTCTCGACCTATCCCGCAAGTGCGGGCGACGTGTACTTGTTATAGCTCTTCGACCCGTTCCACACCTGGCAGGATCTTCATCGCCTGCGCCAGCTTGGGCGAGACATTGAACCCACCAGGTAACGCGATCTCGACCGATTGTTCCGCACCCAGGCGCGGCACCAGGAAGACGCGGCCCTTGCCTTTGCCCTCGCGCCCGAGCAGGGCCCGGATATGCGGCACCGCCGCGGTCTCCTGCAACCAGATGCGCATCCCGGCGCCCGCGTTCGCGGCCGCCTGATCGAGCGGCGTCACGTCCTGCGCGGTGATGCGGAATGCCTCGCCTTGGAACACCAGATCCGCGGTGACCAGCACATTCGCGCCGCTGCTGATCAAGCCCCGTGCGGTCGCCAACGTCTCTTCGAACAGCGTCACCTCAGTGGACCCGGAAGCGTCGGAGATGCGCACCCAGCACATCCGCTTGCCGGTACGGGTCATCCGTTCCTTGGTCCCAACGACATTGCCGGCGATGCGTACGCGCGTGACGCCGGTACGCGCCCGCGCCTCGACCTGCGCGCAGGGAGTGACACCGAGGCGGCGCAGCACTTGCACGTAGGCATCCAACGGGTGGGCGCTGAGGTGGAAGCCGATGGCTTCGGCTTCGAACGCCAGCCGCTCGATCATCGGCCAGTCGGGCATGTCCGGCAGGCGCAGGGCCTCCTGCTTGCCGGCGTCGCCGAACAGGGCGATCTGGCCGGACGCGGTTTCCTCGGCCTGCGCCTGGGCACGGCGCAGAATCGTTTCGGCGCCGGTAAACAAGCGCGCGCGACTGGGTTCCAGCCGATCGAATGCGCCGGCCTTCGCCAGGTTCTCGACCTGCATCTTGTTGAGCTGGCGGGGATCGACGCGCGCGGCGAAGTCGGCCAGATCGGCGAACAGGCGATCGCCGCGCGCGTCCACCACCGCCTGCATCGCCGCCATGCCGACCTTCTTTACGGCGGCCAATGCGTAGCGGATCGCGAGCGTTCCGTCATCGAGCCGTTCCACCGTGAAATCGGCAGCGGAACGGTTGACGTCGGGCGGCAGGATACGAAGGGAGGCCCGCTCCGCCTCCTGCTTAAGCGCCGCCAGCCGATCGGTATTGCCGAGCGCGAGGCTCATGCAGGCGGCGATGAACACCTCGGGGTGGTTGGCCTTCAGCCAGGCGGTCTGATAAGCGAGCAGCCCATACGGCACCGCATGGCATTTGTTGAAGCCGTAGCCGGCGAACTTCGCCATCAGGTCGAAAACTTCGCTGGCTTTGTCAGGATCGATGCCGCGGGCGATGGCGCCCTTGGTAAACACATCCCGCTGCGCTTCCATCTCGGCGGGGATCTTCTTGCCCATCGCGCGGCGCAGCAGGTCAGCACCACCCAAGGAGTACCCGGCCATCTTCTGGGCGATCTGCATCACCTGTTCCTGGTAGACGATGATGCCATAGGTCTCGGCCAGGATGTCATGGAGTTCCGGATGCGGAGCCTCGGTTATGCCGGCGTGCTTGCGCCGACAGTACTCCGGGATGCTGGCCATCGGACCCGGGCGATACAGCGCGACGGCGGCCGGCAGATCCTCGAAACGGTCGGGCTTCATCTGGCGCAGCATGTCGCGCACGCCCTGGCCTTCCATCTGGAACACCCCGCCGGCGTCGCCGTGTCCCAACATCTCGTATGTCTTCGCGTCGTCCAGCGGCAGCCGGTTAAGGTCCACAGCGATGCCAAGGCCCCGCAACAGACCCTCGGCGCGCTTCAGGATGGTCAGCGTGGTCAGGCCGAGAAAGTCGAATTTCACCAAGCCCGCCTGCTCGACATACTTCATCGAGTATTGCGTGACCAGAAAGTCCGAGCGCGGATCACGGTACAGCGGCACCAGTTCGTGCAGCGGGCGGTCGCCGATCACCACGCCGGCGGCGTGCGTCGAGGCATGTCGATACAGGCCTTCGAGCTGCAGCGCGATTTCCAGCAGGCGCTGGATGGCCTCGTCGTCATCGCGCAACTGCTGCAGCCGCGGCTCACGTTCGATCGCCTGCTGTAACGTCACCGGCGCCGCCGGCATGTTGGGGATCAGCTCGGCGACGCGGTTGACCTGGCCGAACGGCAGGCCGAGCACGCGGCCCACGTCGCGCACCACGGCACGCGCCTGAAGTTTTCCAAAGGTGATTATCTGGGCCACGCGGTCGGCGCCATATTCGTTACGTACATACTCGATGACGGCGTCGCGACCCTCCGGGCAGAAATCGATATCGAAATCAGGCATCGACACCCGTTCGGGGTTCAGGAAGCGCTCGAACAGCAGGTCGAAACGGATCGGATCGACGTCGGTGATGGTCAGCGACCAGGCAGCGACGGAGCCGGCCCCCGATCCACGGCCCGGGCCGACAGGGATCCCCTGCCCTTTCGCCCATTGGATGAAGTCGGCGACGATCAGGAAGTAGCCAGCGAAACCCATGTCGGCGATGACGCCGAGTTCGTAGTCAAGCCGTTCGCTGTAGCGCGCACGGGTTGGCGCGTCGGCCTCCAACGCATCCATGCGGCGATCGAGGCCCTCGTGCGCCATGGCCCGCACGGTTTCCTCCTCCGTGCTGCCGAGGCGCACCTTGGGCGAAACCGGCAGCAGCGGCTTGCGGCTTTCCGCCATCACCGCGCAGCGCCGCGCGATCGCCAGCGTGTTGCCGCAGGCCTCCGGCAGATCGGCGAACAGCGCGCGCATGTCGGCTGCCGGCTTGAGCCAGTGCTCGGGCGTGACGCGGCGACGGTCGCGTTCGGACAGCACGCGGCCTTCGGCGATGCACAGCAGGGCGTCGTGCGCCTCGAACATCGCCGGGCGGGCGAAGTAGCAGTCGTTGGTGGCGACCAGCGGCAGGCGTGCGGCATCGGCCAGCGCGATCAGGCCGGGTTCGATTGCGTGGTCCAGCGCCAGGCTGTGGCGGTGCAGTTCCACCACGCAGCGGTCGGGGAACGCCTCGGCGAGACGTGCGAGCAGTGCCTCGGCCTCCGACTTCTGCCCCTCGGCGAGCAGTCGGGCGATCGGGCCGTTGGTGCCGCCGGTCAACAGGATCAGCCCGGCGGCGTGGCTGGCGAGCACATCCAACGCAAGCTGCGGCTTCAGACCGGGGTCGGTTGTTTCCAGGAAGCCGCGCGACGACAGGCGCTGGAGGTTTGCCAGCCCGGTCGCGTCCTGTGCGAGCAGCACCAACGGATCGGGCGGCAGGCGGGGATTGTTGGCGCGGGTCAGCGCGATCTGGCAGCCGATGATCGGCTGGACGCCCTTGGCCGCGCAGGCCTGGCTGAACTCCAGCGCGCCGAACAGATTCCCGGTGTCGGTGATGCCGACCGCGGGCATCGCCGCCTCACGTGCCAGGGCGGCGATCTTGTCAGCCTTGATGGCGCCCTCGCTGAGCGAATAGGCGGAGTGGACGCGGAGGTGGACGAAATCGGCGTGGGGCATGGGGGCGAGTATGGGGATGGGCGCCGAGTCCGGCCAGGGGATCGCGTGGCAATTGAGCGCAGGGCTGAGGTGATGACGGGTGCGTTCATTTTGACTGAAATCGCCACGTTGGTCGTACACCTCTCCCGCTCTTGGCGGGAGAGGTCGGCAAGCGTAGCGAGACGGGTGAGGGTGGTGCCCGCGTCGGCATCCTCACACGCGGCGGCTGACAATCCTCCACGCCTAAAGGGATGGGTCGGCTCGCTTTATGTGGCAGGCCCAATCATCGCTTTAATTTTGAGTCCGAGCACATTGAGTGCAAACGGCTTTGTCAGCATGTCCATGCCACCGCCGAGAAAGCCGCCGCGAACCGCTGCGTTCTCGGCGTAGCCTGTGACGAACAGCACCTTCATCTCGGGCCGCGACTCGCGGGCAAATTCGGCGAGCTGGCGACCATTCATGATGGGCAAGCCCACATCGGTCAGCAGCAGATCGATTCTCGCGCCACTTCTCAGGATCGTCATTGCTTCCGGCGCACCCGACGCTTCAAGATAGCTATATCCGAGCTCCTCCAGCACCGCAGTGACCAGCAGGCGCACCGCCGCGTCGTCTTCGACAACCAGGATGGTTTCGCCTTCACCGCGCGGTGTCTCGATTGCCGTAATGATCGGGGGAAGGTCCGAATCCGTGTAGGCGCGCGCCAGGTAAAGCCTGATGGTGGTGCCGACGCCTTCCTCGCTGTAGATGCGAAGATGACCCTGGCTCTGTTTGGCAAAACCATAGATCATCGATAGCCCTAGCCCGGTTCCCAGGCCAATCGGCTTTGTGGTGAAGAATGGCTCAATGGCCCGCTCAGCGACATCAGGGGACATGCCTATGCCGGTGTCGGACACGCTGATCACCACATATTCCCCGGCAGCGACATCGTTGTGCCGGCGCGCGTAATCCGCATCGAGGCGCGTGTTTCTCGTCTCGATGGTAAGCCGGCCACCGTCAGGCATTGCGTCGCGGGCGTTGATAGCAAGGTTGAGGATAGCACTTTCGAACTGATTGACGTCAGCAAGGGCCGCCCATAAGTCCCGCGTTAGTATCGTCTGCAATTGCACCCGCTCACCAAGTGTTCGGCGCAGCATGTCCTCCATGCTGAGCACGATCCGATTTATATCGCTCGGCTTCGTGTCGAGTGGTTGCCTGCGCGCGAACGCCAGCAGGCGATGCGTTAGAGCTGCTGCTCGCTGCGCCGATTCCTGGGCGGCCAAAATGTAGCGCTCGATCTCGCTGCTCCTGCCCTGGGCGACGCGCGTCTGCAGCAGTTCCAGGTTGCCGATGACCCCGGTGAGCATGTTGTTGAAATCGTGCGCCAGGCCGCCTGTAAGCTGCCCAACAGCCTCCATTTTCTGGGACTGGCGCAGCGCGTCCTCCGCCGCGAGCAGCGCTTGCGTCCTGTCCTGAACCTCTCTTTCGAGACCCTCGTTCAATTCGCGCAGATCTGCCTCCGCCGCGCGGAGCTCTCGCGTTCTGTCCTGCACCTCGTTCTCAAGGCCCTCGTTCAGTTCTCGCAGCTCCGCCTCGCGCGCCGCTAGCGTGGAAAGCAGCCGGGCTCGCTCCATCGGCGACCAGGTGCGTTCGGCCTCCGACTGGTCGAGCAGCAGCTGAGCCAACAGGGCGTGCTCCTTCATCAGCAACAACATGTCGGGTTCGTATTCAAGCTCAGGATGCGTCTCAGTCCAGAAATGTGCCGTTCGGATAAAGGCGAGGAAGGCGATCAAGACCTCCAAGGCGGCGTCGCCGAATGCCCTGCACACAGCCCGACGCGCCGGCAGCGACTGCCGTGGCTCAAGAAAGATCAGGGACAGCAGGTCGAATAGATCGGCCTCGCGCTGCGTCTCGGCTGCCGGCATCTTGGTTGTCGGTTCAGCTTCCTGCAGCCGGTGCACGGCGTCCGCGAACGCGGTCTCGCCGGGCACTGGCCGCCGGAGTAGCGCCACGACCTGGTCGATTGTCTGGGGTGGGCAATCTGGATCACCAGCAGGATGCCCATGGCCGATCAGGAAACCGACGTGGCGGACGATGCAGTAGCGGACCTCGCAAAATCGGGACAGGTGGACAAAGAGACGCTCCTTGAACAGCGAAGGCAGAGGGCTGTCGAAGTATGCCGACCTTGCAAAATCCCAGAGACGATCCATCAGCCCCGGTGCAGATGCCGTGGTGCAGAAGAAGTTCGGAAGCACCCCCAGCCGTTCGGCAATCAAGCGCTGCAATTCAGATCGTTGATCGGACATCTGCTCCCGCGCGGCTCCATCATCAGGATCGCGCACGAGGAGTCCCACGCGGCGCTTTCCGCGAATTCGCAAGTCGGGCTTCATCGCGCTCGATCAGCAGGCGAAGTCCAGCGCGCACTACCCCACTGGCCGAGGCATACACACCAGTCGCCACCTAGTTTTCGACTTACCGCGCCGGAGGCCGCATCAGGGCGACGTGGCGAGAGTGCTACGCGGTTGTGTCGCCATGTAGCACAGTGGTGCGAGGGTGTCACCGTGTCTCCACCGCGGCCAGCGGTTCTCAATGCGATTGAGTCGCAGTCGCGGCGACGGGGGTGAGTCCGGAATGCAACACTCGGCAGTGAACCGATTGGCGGCCGCAAAAAGCGGATTCGCACAAGCGCCGGAATGGGATTCCTGGCGTCCATGCCT
>DASRQX010000199.1:0-30974 GCA_035696165.1 Acetobacteraceae bacterium
ATCCAACTTATACGCGGGTTCGCTCACACCATGATGACGACCGACCTCTCCGCCAGCGGCCGGCAAACAGTAGCCGGCCGGGAAACAGTCGCAACAGTTTCATTCACGGCGGGTCGGTCGTGACGGTGGAAACTTATACCAACCGTCCGAATGATCGACCATTCCGCTGAGCCCCCGTCATGCCGGCGAAGGCCGGTATCCACGACTTGTCTTCGTCGCAACAAAGAAAGTCGTGGATACCGGCCTTCGCCAGCATGACCGAGGGCACCGTCGGTAGGTCAATCTTTACGGCCACTGGTATTACCCCAGCGCCACATAGGCGAGCAGCAACACATAAGCGGTGATCGCCAGCATGCCGTGTACGGCGATGGCCAGCCCGGTGCCGCCGCGGGATCGTCGAAGCAGCGCGACGATCGCAAGCCCCACCGCAAATGCGGCCGTGGCGAAAATCGCTGCGACCAACCCGAACGCTGCCACCCCGGTTCGCACACCCCTGGGCGGTCCGCGTAGCGCGAGGAGCAGCGCCCCCAACCCCGCGGTCCCCACCACGCCGTGCAACGCGCCAACCGCCCAGTGTGGGGGAGATCCGCGCAGGTGTAGCAGCGCCAGTACCGCACCAGCCACTACCGTCGCGGACAATATGGCAAGGGCAAGCGGTAGCATGCGGCCTCCGGTGTGATCCACACGGTCATGCCACGTCGCTCGCCCGACGATAAAGCCGGCCGGCACCCCGCACGGGGCGGCCCGGTCAGGATCGTGGCGCGCCCATGATCGCCGCGCGCAACCGGCTGGAAACCGCATCGATCGCCGCCACGGCAATCAGCACCATGAGGATCAGAAACGACGCCTCGCGCCACTCCAGCACGCGGATCATCTCGGAGAGATACAAGCCGATGCCGCCCGCCCCGACGATGCCGATGATGGTCGCCGAGCGGGTGTTGGATTCGAAATAGTACAGCGCCTGACCGGCGAAGATCGGCAGCACCTGCGGCAGCAGGCCGAAGCGGATCACCGCGAGTCGGCCGCCGCCGCTGGCCAGCACACCCTCGACCGGACCCTGCGAGGCGGTCTCGATCGCCTCCGACATCAGCTTCGCCAGCGCCGCGAGATCGGTGCAGGCGATGGCCAGCGCGCCGGCGAACGGCCCGAGCCCGACCACGTTGATCCAGATCAGCGCCCAGATCAGCGTGTCCACGCTGCGCACGCAATCCAGCCCGCGGCGCGTGAGGAAATGCAGGATGCGCCCGGCGACGACATTGCGCGCGGAGAGGAACCCCAGTGGCAATGCGATCGCCGACGCGACCGTTGTGCCGAAGAACGCAATGGACAAGGTCTGTCCCAGCGCGCCGAGATAGGTCCAGAAATGCTCCGCGCTGCCGGGTGATGGCGGCAGCATCAGCAGCAGGATGCCTCCGAGCCGCCCCAGGCCGGCAAAGATCGCGCCTGGGGTGATGCCGAGCCAAGCTAATCCGGCCAGGTAGCTGGCGAGCACCACGCCGACCACGGGCAACATCATTGCGCTATACGTGCGCGGCGGCGGCGGCAGTCCGCCGGCGTGCGCGAGGAACCTGGCGCGCAGCTCGCTCATTGCCGATCCAGCGCCAGCAGGCGGTGACGCAGCCGTTCCGAGGTCATATCTAGCAGCATGACGCAAGCGACGAGCAGCAGCAGCATCGCGCTGACATCCTGATAGTAGAACTTGCGAATGGCGACCAACAGGTCCTGCCCGATCCCGCCGGCGCCGACAAAGCCCAGCACCGCCGCACCGCGGACATTGTACTCCATCCGCAACAGCGTGTAGCTGGCGAAGTTCGACAGCACCTGGGGCAGTGCACCGAAGCGCACCTGCGACAGCCAGTTGCCGCCCGCGGCGGTGACACCCTCGACCGGGCGCATGTCGATGCTCTCGACCACCTCGGTGAACTGCTTGCCGAGCGTGCCGATGGAATGCATCGTCAGCGCCAGCACGCCGGGCAACGGGCCGAGGCCGAAGGCGACGACGAAGACCATGGCGAAGACGATGTCGGGTACCGTGCGCAACACCTCCAGCACGCGGCGCACGGCCATGCGCAGCAGCGCCGATCGCACCATGTTGCGGCTGGCCGCGAAGCACGCCGCGAAGGCGATCGCGGTGCCGCTCAGCGTGCCGACATAACCCATCAGTATCGTTTCACCGAGCAGGCGCAGCCAGCGATGGATGCCCCAGAACCAGTCCGCCGGATCGGTCCAGACGCGGGCACCGCTGTCCAGCGTCAGCAGTCGATTGAAATACGAGCTGAAATTGCCGAGCTTGTTCCAGAACATGACCGGGTCGACCTCGGCACCCACGACCGAGATGGCCAGCGCGAGCAGCCCGATCGCCAGCCCCAGCAGCAACTGGCGCCGCCGCGCTGCCACCGCCTGGTCGTAGGCGGCGGCGAGCGCGGCGGCTTGCGGTTCGGGAAGGGTCGCGATGGTGTGTTGCAAGGCGGGGCGTGGCAAAGCGGGGAGCCGGGGGGCGGGTGCGGCAGGGCGGGCGGTCAGGTAGCCTTGCGCCGCAGCCGATCGACGAATGCAACCATCTTGATGGTATCGTCATAGGCGGCGGTGTCGATTGGCTGCCACGGCAGGTTCTTGCCGTCCGACAACCGGTCGAACGCCACCTTGTCGGCGGTCGCCGCGTTCAGCCACGTCGCGCGGATCGCCGCCTTCAGATCGTCGGGCAGATTGCTCAGCATCGCGGTCGGGGAGTTGATGATCAGTGCCGACTTCAGAATGATCCGGAAATCTTCCTTCTTCATCGGGCTGCCGTCGGCGTTCTTCAGCATGCCCTTGGTCAGCATGCGCGTCAGGTTGGAATCGTCGTCGGCATTCCACCAATTGGCGCAGACGTCCACCGTCTTGTCGGCCACTGCGATTACCGCGTTCTCGTGGCTGCCGGTGACCAGCACCTTGCTGAAGTAATGATCCGCCTCCTCGATGCCCAGCTTGTCGAGGGTATACAGCGGCATGTTGTAACCCGAGGTCGAGTTCGGATCGACCAGGCCGAGGTTCTTGCCCTTCAGGTCCTTGATGTCGTGATACGGGCCGTCGGCGCGCACGTAGAACACCGAGTAGTAGCCCTTGGTGCCATCGCTATTCACGTCGATCACGAAGGCCTCGACCTGCACGCCGGTCATCCGCGCGCGCGAGAACGATGCTGGGCCGTAATAGCCGATATGGATATTGCCGGCGCGCTGGCCCTCAATCACCGCGGCGTAGTCGTTGGCAACCCGCAACGTCACCTTGGTGCCGAGCGTCCGCGTCAGGTAGGCGGTGAACGGCGTGAAGCGGTCCACCACGCCCGAGGCGTTCTCGGCCGGAACCACGGCGTAGACCAGTTCCGGATAGGCGCTCTTCCAGGATTGCGCCAGCGCGGCAGGCGCCACGGCGGCGCTCGCGAGGCTCGCGAGCATCGTACGACGGCGGATCATTTTCTCACCCCTTGTTTGTACCGTTAGCGAAAGACTCTGGCAGCGGAACGGTCAGGCATGCATCGGCACCGATGCCGCGCCGGCTGGTATCGCCGTCGGCTTGGCGCCGATCACCTCGTCGGCCTCGATGCCATACAGCTCGCGCGCCACGTCTTCGGTCAGCGCGGCGGGCACGTCGTCGAACACGACACGCCCGTTGGCCATGCCGACCAGGCGGTCGCAGTAGCCGCGCGCCAGGTCGAGTGAGTGCAGGTTGCACAGCACGGTCAGGCCGAAATGGCGGTTGATCCGCTGCAGCGCGTCCATGACAATCCGGGCGTTGCGCGGATCGAGCGAGGCAACCGGCTCGTCGGCCAGGACGATCTCCGGCTCCTGCACCAGCGCGCGACAGATCGCCACGCGCTGTTGCTGGCCGCCGGACAGATTGTCGGCGCGGCGCGGTGCCAGCGTCGCCATGTCGAGTTGATCCAGCGCGGCCAGCGCGATGCTGCGATCCTCGCGCGGCCACGCCTTGATCGCGGCGCGCCAGAACGGCGTGTAGGCCAACCGCCCGAGCAGCACGTTGTTCAGCACGTCAAGCCGTCCGACCAGGTTGAATTGCTGGAAGATCATGGCGCAGCGCCGACGCCAGTTGCGCAGATCGCGCCCGGACAGGCCGGTCACCGGCTGACCCTGCCAGAGGACGCGGCCGGCGGTCGGCTCGGCCAGACGGTTGATCATCCTAAGCAGGGTGGACTTGCCGGCGCCCGACCGGCCGATCACGCCCACGAACTGCCCGGCAGGGACCGTCAGGCAAACGTCGTGCACGGCACGCGTTTCGCCATAGGTCTTGGTCAGGCCTTCCAGCACCAGCATCGTCACCCCTAAGGTCGTCGTAGCCAATTGCCGCACCTATGGCAGAGCGGCCAAGCCCCGTTTATGAAGCTTCGATGAACGCATCTGCCGGCCGGACCGCCGAACGCGTACGGCGGAGATCGGGTGAAAGCCGGCAGCGTTGCCGAACCGGCCGGTCTGGGGGATCATTTGTCCGATCGCGGCCCCGCAACCCCGGAGACAAGTGTGTCCACAGCGCCGAGCACCGCCGAAAATCCCGTAAACGGTGCCAAGGCGTCCGCCGAGCATCTGTTGTGGCAGCGCAACCGTGAGCCCTCGGCTGCACCGCCCGCAGAGTGGAACGATACGCTGACCGCCATCATCAACCATCGTTCGGTCCGGACATTTCTTCCCACCAGGCTGCCCGCAGGCACGCTTGAGGTGTTGATCGCCGCGGCGCAATCGGCATCTACCTCGTCGAATCTGCAACTTTGGAGTGTGGTTGCCGTCGAGGACCCGGACCGCAAGGCGCGCCTGTCGGAACTCGCCGGGCAGCAGAAGTTCATCCGCGATGCGCCGCTGCTGCTGGTTTGGCTGTGCGATCATGCGCGGCTCAGCGCCATCGCCGCCGAACGCCAGATGCCGGTCGAGGGGATGCATTACCTGGAAGAATTCATCGTGGGGATCGTCGACGCCGCGCTGGCCGCACAGAGCGCCACGATCGCCGCGGAGTCGCTGGGCCTTGGCTGCGTCTATATCGGTGCCATGCGAAACCTGCCGGAGAAGATCGCGGCGGAGCTGGGTCTGCCGCCGCAAGTGTTCGCCGTGTTCGGCATGTCGGTCGGCTATGCGGACCCGACGGGGGAGACCGGCGTGAAGCCTCGGCTGCCGCGCCCCGTGGTGCTACATCGCGAGCAGTACGGCACCACCGGCCAGGAGCCCGACATCATCCGCTACAACGCCACGGCGCGCGGGTTTCAGCGCGAGCAGGGCATGCGCGAGCAGGACTGGACGCAGCAATCGATCGACCGCGTGAAGGACATCGCCGCGCTGCGTGGCCGCGACCGGATGCGCGAGGCGCTGCGCAATCTTGGGTTTGAGCTGCGGTGAGTTTGGGTTGCGGCTGGGTTGAACACGCGTACACCTCGCCCGCGCTTGCGGGAGAGGTCGGCGAGCGGAGCGAGACGGGTGGGGGCAGAGCTGCCGCACGACCCTCACCCTCGTCGCTTCGCGTCTCGACCTCTCCCGCGAAGAGCGGGAGAAGTGCACGACGCTGACCTCAGCCGTTCAGGAAATCGAACGCCGCCAGCGCGTGCACGCGCGCAACGACTTCCAGTTCGTCCAGCAAAACATACTCATCGACACCGCCCATGTTGAACGGCGTCGGCCCGTAGACGACGGTCGGGATACCGGCGCGCCGGAACAGCCGCGCGTCCGATCCGCCGACGCGCATGTTCACCGCCGGCGCGCGGCCCAGCACATGTTCCGCGGCCGTACGGACCGTGTGCACGATCTCCACCATGGGATCGGTCACCGTCGGATCGAAGCGCCGCAGCACCCCGAACGTTACGTCCGCGTGACCGTCCAGCGCCGCGGCCAGGGCTGCCTCGGCCGCCGCCGCCGATACGCCTGCCGGCAATCTGATGTCGAGCGCTGCCTCGGCCGTTGCCGGCACCAGGTTGGGCGACGATCCGCCTTCGATCCGACCGAGATTGACCGTCACCGACCCTAGCACCTGCGCCTCGCCGGCGCCGCCCAAGGTCTCGCTGATCGGTTTCGCCGCCGCGATAGCTTCGGCCACGCCCGCCGGAGGCTCCGCACGCAGCGCGCACAGCCCGGTGACCGCATCCAGCGCGGCGCGCAGCCGGTCCAGCGCGTTCACCCCCAGATGGACATGCGCGCCATGCGCCGGCTTGCCGCGCGCCGTGATCCGCACCCACAGGAAGCCTTTCTCGCCGAACCGCACGACCAGCGGCGAACCGGCGTCGCCAATGATCACCGCATCGCCACGCGCTGCCGGAACGTTCTCCAGCAGCCACTGGGTGCCGAGCGTGCCCATACTTTCCTCGTCGCCGGCGAGTGCCAGCACGGCCTCGCCTTGCCAGTCGGCGGCGTGCGCGGCCAGCAACCCCAGCGCGACGATCGATGCGGCAATGCCGCCCTTCATGTCCGCCGCGCCTCGGCCGTACAGCCTGCCGTCGCGCACCTGCCCGGCGAAGGGGTCGACAGTCCAGCCGGTCGCGTCACCCAGCGGATAGGTGTCGAGGTGCCCGCTCAGGACTATTCGCCGCCCTGGCCGCCGCCCGGGTCCGGCACCGCGCACAACCGCAACGAGATTGCTGATCGTTTCGGAGGTGCGGTGTAGGCTGACCTCGGCACTCGGCGTCGATGCACGAATGAGCTCGGCTGCCTCGGCCGCGACGGCATGCGTCTCGCCCGGCGGGTTTGGCGACGGCACGGCGATCAGGCGGCGCGCACAGTCCAGAATGCGGTCGCGATGGTCAGTCGCGAGCAGACCCACCCGGACGTTGGAAGATGGCGCGATGGAAGACGTCATGGCAGCGCTCCCGCGGGTGGCGCTGCCCGATCCGAGTACCTGGGGGCGGCGCCAAGCAGATGACGAAATAGACCACAACGATGTAGCTGAGGAACGCGCAACATGCGCGATGTAGCTGAGGAACGCGCGACCTGCGCGAGGAAAGGACCCCCGGCATGACCCTGCCCCACGCGGTTGCCGGCGCGCTGGCGACCGACCGCCAGCTCTGGCCTGACTTCCTGGCGCTGTGCGACTGCGGCGGGCGGCTGGCGGGCACGCCGTCCGAGGCCGCGGCACTGGCTTTCCTGCGCGCCGCTGGAGCGCACGCGACCGGCCGTGATGCGGTTGCCGTCCCAACGCCATACGCCGGCTGGACGGCGCAGGAGGCCAGCGTGACGCTGCTCGATGGCGCCCGCCGCACCCCGCTCGCCTGCCTGCCGCTGATCCGCTCGGCGTCCGGCACGGTGGAAGCCGAGGTGGTCGATCTGGGCCGCGGCACGACGGAAGAGTTCGCCCAGGCCGGTACGGCGCTGGCCGGGCGCATCGCCCTGGTGCGGCACGAATACATGTTCGCCAGTGGCCACTTGCACCGCCGGGTTAAATACGCCGCGTCCCTGCGCGCCGGCGCCAGCGGCTTCCTGATCGCGGGACCGTTGCCCACTGGTGTGGTGGCAGGATCATCCGGCCGCGGCACGGAACCGGGCATCCCGGCGCTCGGCATCTCGCCGGAGGCCGCCGCGCGGTTGACCCTACCGGTCGGCCGCGCCCACGCCGCACTGCATGTTCGCGCCACCGAGCACCCCGCGACCACCGAGGCCCTGCTGTTCGACCTGCCGGGCGCTGGGCCGGGGTGGGTCGTGCTGAGCGCTCACCTGGACGGGCACGCGCCGGCGGAGAGCGCGCTGGACAACGCGACAGGCGTCGCCGCCGCGCTGGCGGTGGCTCGCGCGCTGGCGCCACACGTGGCAGGCTGCCGGCGGGGGCTGCGACTGGCGTTTTTCAGCGCCGAGGAATGGGCGCTGACAGGCTCGCGCGTCTGGCTGGACTTGTTGCCGGCGGCGGAGCACGCGGCGATGGCGCTGAACCTCAACCTGGACTCGGTTGCCGGCAGTTCGCGGCTGACCGCGCTGACCAGCGAGTTCCCGGCATTGCCCGAGATCGTGCGCCGGGCGGTGACCGCATCGGGCGGCGCGATCGGGATCCATCCGGTGTTGATGACCAACTCGGACCACGCCAACTTCGCCGCCAAGGGCATCCCGGCGCTGCGCCTGGTGGCCGGCTTCGACGAGCCGTGGTCAAATTTGCGTCATGTGCTGACCCCGGCGGACACGCGCGACAAGGCGCTGCCGGCGGAGCTGCATGCCGCGGCGCAGGTGGCTGCCGCGATCACGTGGTCCGCGCTGACCGCGGACGATGCGGCACTTGAGGCGTTACGGGGGTAGATCGAGTGGGTGGGCGGCCGACGCCCACTGCTCATTACGGCACCGCGCACGAGGCCACTGGCGGAAGCGAGGACCGCGGCCGTCTCTCAGCTAGCGCGATGGCGACTGCTAGACCCAGTGGCTGCTAGACCCAGTGGCTGCTAGACCCAGTGACCGGGCACCCAGTATCCGCCCTCATAGTGGCCGGGGACCCACTGGCGCTGCGGCTGCGGCTGCGCGTAATACGATGGCGGAGGCGCGTATGCTACAGGCGGCGGCGCGTAGTACACCGGAGGTGCGATCACCAACGGCGGCACATAGACGCCAATGCCGACGCCGCAGCACCAGCCGCCGCGCCACCAGGCTTCAGCCCTGCCCGGCATTGCGGTGACACCGAGGGCCACCAGGCCGATCACCGCCGCCATTGCACCGATTCGTTTCGTTGCCATCATCGGGGCGAACATCGGGATATCCTCCGTTGCATTCACACTGTGGATACGATGGAGCCTGATTGTAGCTGGCATGTTGCTCAATTATGTCGAAATGACGACGCGATACAAGATCGCCAATTCGTGATTCACACCCGGCGCGCGGGCCAATACGGTGGCCGCCATGCAGGCGGCGTCGGCGGTTCGGTATGGGCCGGTTGATGGCTGCCGCGATCCAAGTCCACGACAAGCCCGGCCCTGGTCCGGGCGGCCCGACTGAGCGAAGGACTATCGCCCAATCCGCGACCAGCAGTAGAAGGACGACAGTGCCGGGGCCGAACCGGCCGAGACGTCAACGGGAGGAGCAACGCCCATGTTCGTCCGCACCCTTGCAGGGCTTGAAGCGGCCGGCAGGATCAAGTCGCTGGTCAACGGCACCACTCGCTCGGCGCGATTTCTCACCGCGGCCGACGGCATGGGTTTCTCCTACAACGACAATCGCGTCACCAAGGGCTCCGACGCGACACTGTGGTACAAGCACCACTGGGAGGCCAATTACATCATCTCCGGCCGCGGCGAGCTCACGGATCTGAGCAGCGGCCGGCAATGGCCGCTTGAGCCCGGCACGCTGTATGTCGTCGGACCCAATGATCGGCATCGCTTCCGGGTGACCGAGGACGAGCACCACGTCAGCGTTTTCTGCCCGCCGCTGCGTGGCGACGAGGGCCACGACGCGGATGGCGGCTACGCGGCCAACGGACCGGGGCCCGCGACCGATCGCCGGCTTTTCGTCAAGCGTGCGGACGAGATGCGCCAGGCGGGTCTTGAGTTGGCCGCCGCCAACGGCCAGGCGCGCACGATCCGCATGCTGACGCAGGCTGATGATGTGGGGTTCGGCTTCTGCGACGTGCATCTGGCCGCAGGAGCCGAGGCCACGCTGTGGTACAAGCACCATTGGGAAGCCAACCACGTTCTGTCCGGGACCGGGGAGGTGACCGATCTTACGACGGGCGAATCCTGGAAGCTTGAGCCGGGCGTTGGATATAATGTCGGACCGCGGGATCGGCACACGGTGCGGGCGCATAGCGATCTTCACGTGGTCAGCGTGTTCTCGCCTGCGCTCAAGGGTGACGAACTGCATGATCGCGAGGGCACGCTGCCGCCAAGCGGCCCGGTCCCGCCGGGGCCTGGCGCCAGGTAAGGCGCCGGCCGCGCAAAGGTTCGATTCTTCACCGGGCCACTGGGTGGGTGGCACGAGTTTTGTTTTGACGCGCAGGGTCTCCTGCACAGCGTTCGTGCGCGCGCCAGCAAGGGGTCCGGAATGACGATCGGGACAAGCTGGTTCATCGGGATGCTTCCCAAACGTATTGCACGTCTGGCTCGTTCTCTTCGTTACAGCCGCAGTGCAACTTACCGCATAGAAACCAACTACCTCATAAAATGACCTGGCTCTGGTATTTTTCTGAAAGGTGGAAAGCGCAAGCCGTTGCGGGCTAAGTGTCCGTCCGGAAGGTTTTTGCGTCTTCTGAGTTGGTCAGGCGTTTCGGCTCGAGAGCATTGGGTTGCGAACGAGCCAATGTCCAGCGCCGGGTCGCAAGTTACCGCGCGTAGACACCGCGGCACGCCATATCAAGTTCGACGCCGGTGTCGCAACACCGCCGCGCGAAGCGCCAATCGCCTGCGTTCTCTGTGATCTCTGCGCCTCTGCGATCTCTGCGATCTCTGCGTTAATGCTTCCTTGCGTGCAACAGGCACAAGCCCACCCCGCCGAAACGACGCCCTGCCGCCCACAGCGAACCTGTCGTGCGGTTGGCACTACCACATTAACGCAGAGACCGCAGAGATCGCAGAGCGCGCAGAGAAGGCAAGACCATGGCGCTTCGCGCAAAGCACATGACTGTGGTTCTTTATGTTCGTTCCGCGGTACCCGATGGCGTCCATCTCGCATCCCCGCTCGCCGACGTCGAGAAAGTCTTGTAATGATCGATGAACCTTCCGGACGGACTCCAAGCCTTTCGGGTTTTCCGAAGTAACGCGGCGCCTATACCGTGTCCCTCCGTGACCTTGGCCTGGCCGCGCTTCAGCAGCGTCGTCCAATCCGCGGCAACGTCTTGGATTGCCCGGCGGATGAGGACCCGGCACCGGGCCGCGCTGGCGGCGCCGAAGTGATGGAGGCGTAGGTTAGGCTCTCCTCGATGTTGGCTTCGGCAGGCTGGGAGAGCCGGTAACGGGCGACCGCCTCGCGTTACTGACGACGTCGTCCGCGTTCCGCATCGGCCCGGACTCTCGCCATGATACCGTCGAGATGCGCTTTCAACGCCTTGTCGCTCCGGAACTCGCCGTACTCGCCCCGGGCGATGGCCGCTTCCCCCTCGGTTGCGGCGGCGCGCACTGACTCCCAATCCATGTTCTGGTCGATCTCGACCGCGTCACGCAGGTCGTCCGTGGCGGCCTGGACAACCTCGTCAGCCGAAGCGTAGCGCCCCTCGGCCACCAGCTGGGTCGCCAACCGCGCGTCATCCTCTGTCAAGGTCACCATCCGTCCATCCATAGCCGCCTCCGAGGCAGGAATGTGGGCGGCGCCCGGCCCGCGGGCAACACGGTCGGTTGCACGCCGGCCAGACCCAACTGCGGAGTGCGCCGGTGCGCGATGAAGCTCCAGTGCGCGATGAAGCCATTGCGACGCCCACATCACGCCGTGATTCCACTCGTGCGGTAGGCCGCGCGCAGCGGAATGCGAGAACCGATCGACTCCAGAACCAGTTCGCCCTCGGCGTCGATGTACCGCGGTTCACCCGGCCACGGCGCATCGTTCTGGCGTCGCAACACCTCGGCCGCGATCGACGTCGAACGGACCAGCACGATCTCGGCCACCGAGGGGATGCTGGTGTAAGCCCAGACATTGGCGCGCGTCTCCCGCGCGTTCGAAGACGACAGGATCTCGATCAGCAGGACAGGGTCCAGCATCGTCGGTCCGCCCTCCGGCGGCGCGCAGGTCACGCCGAGATCGGGAACCAGAAGATTCCTGGTGGACCGGACGCGCGGCACCGCGCCTGGCGCGACGCCCATCCGGCAAGGGCTGCCGCTATCGGCAAGGTGATTCCTGATCAGGGCGCCTAGCTCACCTTGGAGCCTACCGTGCGCATCGCCCGCCGGCGCCATCATCTCCGGCTCGCCGTCGCGCAACTGCTACATCGCACCCGAACGGTCACCGCAATCCCACTCAAGGAATTCAGCGACCGTCATGCCGGGCGAGGGCTTCCGCATTGCAACCATAGGCCCTGTTTTGACGAGTTCCGCCCGGCCCGCTGCGATCGCGGTGCGGCGGATTGCGGCCGATCAGCGGCGTTGCGCTGCTTGCATGTTCTCCGCAATCAACAGCCGCACCGCACCGGCGGGTCTTGCGCACACCGACCCCTCCCCCCAACCTTGGTCCGCTCTGTGGCCCAAGCCCTCAAGGGGGAGGGGGGAGAATGTTGCACCCTGACCCCGGCTTATCCTGGTGCCCACCGCCCACCACCCTACTCCGCGGCCAGCCTCGGCGGCTCCACCATCCCCGTCGCCGCCTGCAAATCCACCGACAGCAGCCGAGACACCCCCCGCTCCTGCATCGTCACGCCATACAGCCGGTCCATCCGCGCCATCGTCATCGGATGATGCGTCACCACCAAAAACCTGGTGCCGGTCTCCCGCACCATCTCATCCAGCAGATTGCAGAACCGCTCCACATTCGCATCGTCCAGCGGCGCGTCCACCTCGTCCAGCACGCTGATCGGCGCCGGATTGCAACGAAACACCGCGAAGATCAGCGACAGCGCGGTCAGCGCCTGCTCGCCGCCCGACAGCAGCGACAGCGTTGCGAGTTTCTTGCCCGGTGGCTGGGCGTAGATCTCCAGCCCGGCCTCCAAGGGATCGTCAGACCCCACCAGCGCCAGGTGCGCCCGGCCGCCGCCAAACATCCGCGCGAACAGCGCCTGGAAATGCTGGTCGATCTGCTGGAACACAGCACTCAGCCGGTCACGGCCCTCGCGGTTCAGATGCCCGATCGAGCCGCGCAGCTTCGCGATCGCCGTCGTCAGTTCCTCGCGGTCGGCCTCCAGCGTGGCGATCTGCTTTTCCACCTCCTCGGCCTCGACCTCGGCGCGCAGGTTTACCGGACCCATCTCCTCGCGCTCCTTGAGCAGCCGCTCGAGGCGTTTTCGAGATTTCTCCTCGCTGTCGGGCGTCAGTTCGGCCGGCGGGTCCGGCATCGCCGGATTGGCGCCCAACCGCTCCAGGATGCGCTCCGCCACCGTCCCCCAGGCGTGATCGGCCTGCTGCGCGGCCCCCTCGGCGCGCACTGCCGCCTCGCGCGCGGCTGCGAGCGCCGCCTCGGCACCGCGCGCGGCCCGATCCGCCTCGGTCGCCTGCGTCACCGCCGAGGTCAACCGGTCGGCCTCACCGCGATGCGCCGCTTCCGCCGCCTCCAGGGCATCCAGCGCCGCCGCCCGCTGTGCGGCAATCCGCGCCGGCGCTTCGGCCAACCCGGCATGTTCGGCTGCCGCGCCAGCGTGCCGTGCGGCGAGATCAGTCACCCGCAAGGCAGCATCGCCAGCACGCTGCGCCCAATCGCCGCGCTCACGGGTGATCACACCACGCCGCTGCGCCCGCCCCGCCTGCTCGCGCGCCAACGAGTCGCGGATCCCCCGCGCCTCGGCCTCCGCCCCCCGCGCAGCCGTCAGCACCGCCCGCGCCTGCTCCACCGCTGCCCGCAGCGCCGGCAGGTCCGGCAGCGAGTCCCGCGCCTCGCGCGCCAGCGCTTCGGCCGTGGCGGCCTCGGCGTGCTCGTCCCGCTGGGCCATGATCTGCTCGCCCAGGCCGTTTAGCCGCACGCCCACGGTGGCCGCCTGCGCCTGCAACCGCTGCGCCGACAACCGCGCCCGCTCAGCCCCTTGCTCCGCCTCGCGCCTGCCCGCTCGGGCGCGCTGCTCGCCCACCGTGGCGTCCTGCTCAGCCCCATAGGCCGCGGCATAGGCCTCGCGCGTCGCGATGGCCTTGGCCTCCACGCCAATCAAATTGCCGCGCAGCATCGACAGCCGGTTGCGCTGCTGCAGCCGCACTGCCGCCGCCGTGGGTGTCCCACCGCGGATGGTGTAGCCATCCCAGCGCCAGACCCCGCCCTCTTCGGAGACCAGCATCTGCCCCGGCGCCAATGCCGGCTGCAGCGCATCGCCGGTGGCGTCGTCGTCGATCAGCCCGATCTGCGACAGCGCCCTTGCCAGCGCCGGCGGCCCCTGCACCAGACGGTCGAACGGCGAGGCGCCACCCGGCAGCACCGGCAACGGCTCCAGCGGTGGGAGTTCCCGCCAATGCCGCGCGGCGGTCAGATCGGCCGCCGAGGACAATTCCTCGCCCAGCGCAGCCCCCAGCGCCGTCTCCAGCCCCGCCGGCACAGACAGCGCGTCCACCATCGGCGGCCATTGCTCGCCGTCGTTCACCGCCAGGATTTCGCCCAACGCCCGCGCCTCGGCTGCCAGCCGGGCGCGCGTCGCCTCGGTACCCGCCTGGCCCTCACGCGCCGCCGCCAACGCCGTCTGTGTGGTGGCGCGCGCCTGCTCCGCCTGCTCCAACGCCGCGCCGGCCGCTGTCAGCACCGCCTCGGCTTGGGCCTGCGTCGCCTCCGCCGCTGCCAAAGCCTCAGGCGCGACCGCCTCAGCCGCCAGCCGGTCATGCTCGGCGCATAGTCGACCTAGTTCACTCGCCACACGCCGGGCGCGCTGCTCCGCTTGCGCCAGCATCTGCCCAACTGACTGCGCCCGCGCCGAAGCTTCCGCCGCAGCCTCGGTGGCGCGATTGGTCTCGGTCTCCGCCACGCGCACGGTCTCGACAGCCTCGTTGGCCGCCACAGCCGCGGCCGCCGCCCGGGCGTCGTGGCCGGCCTCGGCATCAGCCAGCCCGGCATCCTCACTCGCCAGCCGCGCCTCCGCCGCGTCGGCGTCCTGCCGAAGCTGCGTCGCGTGTTCCAAATCCTGCCCGAGTTGCCCTAGCCGCCGCGTCGCCTCCGCCAGCGCATCGCGGGCGCGCGCCTCCTCGGCGGCGATCTGCTCCTGCGCGACACGATGCCGCTCCAGCCCGGTGCGCGCTTCCGCCTCAGTCTCACGCAACGCCGGCAGCGCCGCCTGCACCTCCGCCGCATGCGCCTGAGCCTCGGTGGCGGCGGCAGTGGCGGCGGCAACCGCCAATCCCGCGTCATGCAGCGCCGCCTGGGCCGACGCGCGCGTCCGCTCGGCCGCGGCGCGCTGGATCGCCAGCAGTTCCGCCTCGGCACTCCTGATCGCGCCGGAGATATTGCGGTACCGGCTGGCCTGCCGAGCCTGCCGCTTCAACGCCGCAAGCTGACCCTCGAGTTGGCCGCCCAAATCCTCCGCCCGGGTCAGGTTGGCCTCCGCGGCGCGCAGCTTCAGTTCCGCTTCGTGCCGGCGGGCGTGCAGGCCGGTAATCCCCGCCGCCTCCTCCAGCAGCACGCGCCGCTGGTCAGGCTTGGCGGAGACCAACGCGCCAACCCTTCCCTGGCTGATCATCGCCGAGCTGTGCGCGCCCGATGCCAAATCCGCGAACAGCGTCTGCACGTCGCGCGCGCGGGTCTCGGTGCCGTTCACATGGTACGAGCTGCCCATGCCGCGCTCGATACGGCGCACCACCTCCAACTCCGGTTGTACATGGAACGGCGGCGGCGCCACCCCGGCGGTATCGTCCAGGCTCAGCGTTACCTCGGCGATGTTGCGCGCCGGGCGGGCCTGGGTGCCGGCGAAGATGACATCCTCCATCTCCCCGCCGCGCAGGCTGCGCGCCGAGTTCTCCCCCATCGCCCAGCGCAACGCCTCGACCACGTTTGACTTGCCGCAGCCGTTCGGCCCGACGATGCCGGTCAGCCCGGGCCGGATCTCCACATTCGCCGGTTCCGCGAAACTCTTGAACCCGGTGATGCGCAGGCGGGAGAAACTGACGGGCAAAGGCAACTCTCCCAATGGAACGCAGCAAACGGGATTGGTCGATGAAACCGGGATGCGGACCGTGGACGGTGCTCAGGCGTCAGACGGCGCTCAGGCGTTAGACGTTGCTCAGGCGTCCGGAATGAGTTTGGTGAAAGTATCGTAGTCCATTTCGCCCGGGTGCTTCGTGCCGTTGATCACGAAGGTCGGAGTCGAGTCGATGCTCCAGCGGGCCGCATCGGCCTTCTGGTGAGCCAGGATCGCGTCACGCAACACCGTGTCGGCGATCGTCGCATCGAACGTCGTGCGGCTCATGCCGGCAAGCGCCGCCATCTTCCACAGCTCCTCAGTGCTGTTCACGCCCTGTGCGAAGGCCCAGCGATCCTGGCTGGCGAACAGCGCACCGATGAATGGCTCGTAGCGTTCGGGCGGCAGTGCGCGGGCCACCATCGCCGCGGTGAGCGCGACCTGGTCCAGCGGGAAGTCATGGAAGACGTAGAACACCTTGCCGGTGTCGATGAGCTTGGTCTTTACCTGCGGGAAGGTCTCCTGCGCGAAGGCGGCGCAATGGGTGCAAGTCAGCGAGAACCACTCGCCGACCTGGGTCTTGGCGTCGGGCTTGCCGATGGCGCGGTCGGACAGGCGCGGGTCCTCGGCGCGTGCAAGGGCTGGCGACAGGCCGGTCAGGGCCACAAGCGATAGTAGGGTTCGGCGCCGCATGGGGTTGGTTACCTCTAGATGTGGTTTTACCGTCTCGCCGTCGGGAGAGTCGAGGGGTGCGTTTCGGAGGCGCTGAAAACCGCGCGGCCGAGCGCCGTCAGGGCGTCCCGGAGTTCCCCGGACGGCAGCGACTCGACCGCCGACTCGGCGCGCGCCAGGCTTTGTGCGGATGGCGGGTGTGGCGAGATCGCCATCGGCGACTCGGGGGCGGTCTGCACGAATCGCAGCGCCGTGACCACGCCGGCGCCGAGCGTGGTGTTGATCCGGGCGATCAGCTCACCCGAGAGATGCTGCAATTCCATGGCGATCGGGCCGGAGCAGGCAATGGTGAGCGTCCCGGCGCCAAGGCGGCGCGGCAAGGTGACCGCGGCGAGCGCCGGGCCGACGATGGCGGCCCAGTCGGCCAGCACCTGCGCGGTGCCGGGCGCGCGGCGGCGAAACGCGGCGCGGGTGAGGCCGGGCACCAGCGCGCCCACCGGGCGGGGGCCGTAGACGTGCCGGCGGTCCGCCGCCATACCCTGTGCCGTGTCCTTCGCCACCATCGCCCCCGCCGCTCCTCTTTTGCGGTGGTACGACCGCCACCGCCGCGACCTGCCGTGGCGGGCACGCCCGGGCGAGGCCGCCGATCCCTACCGCGTCTGGCTCAGCGAGATCATGCTGCAGCAGACCACCGTCGTCGCGGCAATACCCTACTATGAAAGCTTCTTAACGCGCTTCCCCTCGATCGCCGCACTGGCTGCCGCGCCGCTGGATCAGGTGCTGGCCGCCTGGGCAGGACTTGGGTACTATGCGCGGGCGCGCAACCTGCACGCCTGCGCCAAGGCCGTGGCGGCGGCGGGCGGGTTCCCGCGTGACTTTTCCGGGCTGCGCGCTCTGCCGGGGATTGGCCCCTACACCGCCGCCGCGCTGGGTGCGATCGCATTTGGCCTGCCAGCGGTGCCGGTCGACGGCAATGTCGAGCGGGTGACCGCACGGCTGTTCGCCATCGAGGCGCCACTGCCCGGCGCCAAGCCGGCACTGCAAGCGGCGGCCGCCGCGCTCGGCGCCGACCCGGACGCGATCGCACGGCCGTCCGACTTCGCCCAGGCGTTGTTCGACCTGGGTGCCACGCTCTGCACGCCGGCCAATCCGGCCTGCGCGCTGTGCCCGTGGCGGGATGCGTGCGCCGGCCGACGCGCCGGCATTGCCGCCGAGCTGCCGAGGCGAGCGCCCAAGAAGCTGCGGCCGCTGCGGCACGGTGCGCATTTCTGGCTGACCGATGGGGCGGGGAACGTGCTGCTGCGCCGGCGCCTGCCGCGGGGCTTGTTGGGCGGAATGACCGAGTTGCCCGGCACCGCCTGGCGCGACGCTCCTTGGCGTGTCGAGGAGGTGCTTTGCCACGCGCCGATGGCGGCGGATTGGCGCCCGGCCGGGCAGGTGCGGCACGGGTTCACCCATTTCGAACTGCATCTGGACCTGTTCGCCGCGGTCGTGGAACGTATCGACGCCGAGGGGTTCTTGCGTCCCGTCGCGGCGCTGGCCGAGGAGGCGCTACCCTCGGTGATGCGCAAATGCGTGCGTGCAGTGCGCCGAATGACAGGATGAATACCGTCTCAACCCGAGAGATGGTCCCAAAAAGAGACGTGTGATGCACGTTGTCTCTTTCAGCCCGCACATCGCCGACGACGCAGGCCTGCATCATACACGGACGAACGTACAAATAATACGACATGTGCATCCATAAAACAGACCATCATCGTGAAATTTACGCATACTTAAACCGTTCTGTAAGCATTGCCTAGCCACATTGGCCTATGCCGAATGTCCAGCGATGCGGTCCAATGCAGATTGCAGCCATCCGTCGATCCCGATCCAAACAACGCCGCCAGCGCAGGCGCGCGCTGCTGCAGACGGCGACCCGCGCGTCGGTGGCGATCGAGTTCGCCATCCTGGCCCTGGCGTTCCTGTCGGTCATGCCGGCGATCGTCGATACTGGCCTGCTACTGTCCAGCCAGGCGCTGCTGGACTCCGCCACATCGGATGCGGCCCGGCTGATCCTGATCGGGCAGGCATCGAGAAACGGCGCCGTGTTCGGCAGCCAGCTCTGCTCCGAGGTCTCCACCTTGATGGCCTGCCCGGGCCTGACCTACCGCGTGCAGACCGGTGCAGCTTCGCCGCCATACCGCCCAGCTACACGCTGGGCCCGAGCGGCTCACCGAGTGGATTTTCCAGCTGCCCCGCCGCCATCTCCGCCGGCAACCCGGGCGGTAGCCTGACCAACGATTTCGTCCTGGTCCAGGTCGCCTACCAACGGCCATGGGTGTTCACGATGCTCGGCACGATGATGGGGCGCAGCACCGAGTTGCCGGTGAGCACCGTGGCGCTCGAGAACGAGCCGACCCCGTGATGCGACCCATGACACGACGCTGCCACGGCATCGCGGGCGACCGTCGTGGCGTTGTCGCCATCGAGTTCGCGCTGTGCCTGCCGCTGGTGTTCGACCTGTTCCTCGCCACGGTCGAGGTGACCACGGTGGCACGCGCCAGGATGAAATTCGGTGTTGTCGCCGACTCGATGGCGGCGCTGGTGGCGGAACAGAATCCAATCGGCCAGGGCACCATGATTGCCGATTTCCGCACCGGTCAGGGCTACGCGATGGCGCCGTTTCCGGCGGGCACGCTGAAGATCCGGGTAGACAGTGTCACCAACACCAACGGAACCCTGGCCGACGCCTGGACCATGAGCTGCGGCACGGTTGCCAACGCCAGCAGCCCGGTGATCCTGGCCGCCACGCTGGTCCCCAATTCCGGCAACAGCGTGATCGTTGTGCAGACGCAATATGCCTACTGCGCGCCGCTGACTTATCCGCTGCCGGCGACGGCGACGTTCACCGGGACCGGCTTCGCGCGGCCGCGGCTCGGCACGCCCATCGCGTATCCCCCCTGAACCACCCCCGCTGAACCACGACGAAGCACGATGAACCACGACACACATCGGACAATGAAACACTTGCATGACCTGCTACCGCGCGACCGGCGCGGCGCCATCGCCCTGACCTTCGGCTTCGCCCTGGTGCCGATCCTGCTTGGTGTCGGATCCGGCGTCGATATCCCGCGCGGCGTGCAGGTGAAGCGCGTGCTGCAGGCAGCGGCGGACTCGGCGGCGCTCGCCGGCGCCTCGGCCTACGCCAACGGCGACTCGGCCCCCAACGCCAGCATCGCGGCGGCGAACGACCTGTCGCTCAATGCCCTGCCGCTGCCCGATGGAGCGCCGAACCCGACCACCACCATCAGCGAGCAGAGCACCAACGGCACGGTGTCGGGCTACACCGTTTCCGTCAGCGCAACGACGCAGATGCCGACGACATTCATGAGCCTGTTCGTGAGCTCGGTGCCGGTCACGGCGAGCGCGACCGCGGTGAAGCCGGTCAGCACGGTGACACTGGACGGCTCGGGGATCATCGACAACTTCAAGAGCAGTGCCTGTGATCTCAACACGATCTATTACTACCTGACCAGCGACAATAACACGATCCCCAACCCCAGCAGCTTTACCAGCAGCCAGCTTGTTGCAATCAACGGATCGAGTTCGAACCCGGCCGTGCCGTTCACCGCATCCGCGACGCAGAAGATCGGCTTCGCGTTGCAGAACGTGACCGGCGGCAGGTGCGCCTACGGCAGCAACCAGTACGGGTCGCCGCAGGGCAACACCAACTGGTTCTTCAGCAATGCGTGGCCGCCCGCGAACAACCCGTACAATTCGGCCACCTACCAGGCGGTGCCAAACAACCGCGGCTTCTACAGCACGATCACGATCATCCCGAACGCTGTGCTCACGCCACCCGTCGGCGGGGTTGGCTTCAGCACGGCCCCGACCTACCCGACGGTGACCTGCCGGCAGATCGGCAGCCAGTGTGTCAATTATTACTGGAACGACATGGGCGGCACCACCGATGATCTCGACTACAACGACATGGATTACACCTTCAACTGCACGCCGGTGGGCGGTAACGGTAACGGCAATGGAACGGTCGCCACGGTGCAGCCGGTCTACCTGTCCCAGTAGGCGATCAGGCGATGGGGGCCTCGTAGGCCGCCCAGGCGTTCGGGCTCTCGCGCAGCAGGATTTTCAACCCGGTGACGGCACGGCCGCCCTCACCGAGCGTGCCGTCGCGGCAGGCAGCGGCGAGCAGCGTGTGGATGTGGAAGGCCACCTGTTCCGTGGTCGTGTTGGCCTCGGAAAATTCCGCCAGATCATCGAGGTTGCGATAATCCAAGGGTTCCAGCACGCGGCGCAGCGCGGTTTTCGCCAGGCCGATATCGACCAGGAGCTGGTGGTGGTCGAGCGTCGGCGCACGGAACTCCGCCTCGATGGCGAAGGTGGCGCCGTGCAGGCGCTGTGCCGGACCGAATTCCTCGCCCCGAAAACTGTGCGCGATCATGATGTGATCGCAGACGGTCAAACTGAACATTCAGCCGGTTCTCCCGATTTTGCGATTCTCCCGATTTGGCCGAGCCGGATGGGCACGCGCCCGGCTTCGCGTGGCCGCCCTTGCGTGGCCACCGCAATCGCAAGCGGCAGGTGCGCGTTGAAGGTCGGATGTTAAAGTTCGCCAGCGACCAGCCTGCGGTTTGGTCCTCGCAGGAAGACACCTAGCAGGCAGCCTTCGGGCGAGGTCGAGAAATGCCGGCTTCCCGGGTCATAGCGTACAAACTCGCCGGCTCTCAGTTCCTGGCCGTCGTTATCGATCAGCACGCCTTCGAGAACGATGAAGGCTTCGCCGAAGACATGCTCATGCGGCAAGGAACTGGCGCCCGGGGCGAAACGAACGAGGTAGAGCCCCTCGCGCCGCGCCTCGTCGAAATCCAGTGGCAGCCAGGAAAGCCCGGGCGTTGGCGTGCCGTAGCGATCGTCCGGACGTAGCTCGGCTCGGCGTGTATCGATGATGTGGCGCTGCTGGCCCAGGACATCCGCTAGCATGGAGTTTCTCCGTGTTCGGCTGCGCGTGCGTTGTAGACCAGGTCCGGCCTGACTGGAACTGCGTATGGTCTGCCTCGATTGGTGGGCTTGGACCGTCAGAAGTCACCATACCCGACGACATGGCACAGTCCGCCCGCGCGCAGGATCCCCGGCATCGCGGCCGGCAGGTCCGCGAAATGCGTCGGTCCCTCCAGCAGCGCATCGAAGCGCGCATCGGCCAGCAAGGCCAGCGCCATCGCCAGGCGTTCGGCGTGGCTGCGACGCCCGCGCATCGGCGGCGCGACATGGCCGACCTGGCTGGCGACCAGGCGCAGCCGGCGCGCGTGGAACGCCTCGCCCAGCGGCAGTGCGGGGGTGGCATCGCCGTACCAGCTTGCCTCGATGATGCGCGCCTCGAACGCGGCGCGGTTCAGGCACAGACGCAAACCGGCCTCGGACGCCGAGGTATGCACGATCAGCTCCTGCTCGGCCGGCGCTGCGTCGGGGGAGGCGAAATCGCAGCCGAACGCCTGAGCCAGCGCGGCGCGTGCGGGGTTGGTGTCGACGATGGTCACCGACGATGCCGGGATGCGCGCCAGCAAGGCCGCGGCCAGCAGGCCGACGACGCCGGCGCCGACCACCAGCATGCGCTCGCCGGGCAACGGGGCTGCGTCCCACAGCAGGTTCAGCGCGGTCTCCATGTTCGCCGCCAGCACCGCGCGGTGCGTGGGCACGGCGTCGGGGACCGGGATGCACATGGCGGCGGGGGCGAGGAACCGGTCCTGGTGCGGGTGCAGCACGAACACGCGCCGCGCGTTCTTGGTCAGTCCATTGTTGGACAGCTTGTTCTTGGTCAGCCCATTGCTGGATAACTCGTTCTTGGTCAGCCCGTCCTTGGTCAGCCTATCGTTGGTCAGCGTGTCCTCGGCAAGCCCATCCGCGGCCGGCCCGTTTTCGATCAGGCCAACCACGCTGTAGCCGTATTTCACCGGGAACGGAAAATCCCCGCCCATCCGCGGCGCACGCATCGCCTGATACTGGCTGGGCGGCACGCGGCCAGCGAACACCAGCGCCTCGGTGCCGCGCGAGATGCCACTTGCGATGGTGCGCACCAGGCACGAGTCGGCGTGCGGTGCCGCCAGCCGCTCGTCACGCAGTTCCCCCCTGCCCGGCGCGGTGATCCAGAACGCCCGCGCGATGGTCATACGGTTACGGGCATGCGGTTACGGTCATGCAGGGGCGGTCGTGCGGTTTCGTCACGCCGCCGCGGCGCGCAGCGGAATATCGAGCAGCAGATCGGCGCCCAGCCGGTGCACCGTCCAGTCGAAGCGCAATGCCTCGGTCAGCGACGCGGCATGCGGCAGGACGAAAGCCGGCACCCCGCCGCCCAACAGCAGCGGCGCCACGGTGACATGCAGCCGATCCAGGACCCCAGCGGCCAGGAAGCGCGAGACGGTGACGCCGCCGCCCTCGACGAAGACGCGGTGCAGGCCCCGTGCCGCCAGAGCCGCCAGCACGGTCCGGATGCAAAGCGCCTCCCCGGCCCACTTCGACCGCAGGACACTCGCCTGGCCCAGGCGGTCCGGCCCGGCCGCGTCCTCGGCACAGAACAGCAGCGTCTCCGGTCCGTCCTGGAAGA
The DNA here is from genome assembly GCA_035696165.1 of Acetobacteraceae bacterium. Taxonomy (GTDB): domain Bacteria; phylum Pseudomonadota; class Alphaproteobacteria; order Acetobacterales; family Acetobacteraceae; genus Palsa-883. Next base: position 22,919 of record DASRQX010000199.1, read on the forward strand.
CCTGGAAGCGCGCATCCAGGCGGCGCCGAGGGTCCAGCACGACGCGGACCGGCGACGGACCCTCGACCACGCGGGTGGTCAGCAACGGGTCGTCCGCCCGCACCGTCCCGGCGCCGACCACCACCGCGTCGAACAGCGCGCGCAGGCGGTGGGTGTGAGCGATGTCGTCCGGTCCGCTGATCCAATGCGAGGCGCCTGACGTGGTGGCGATGCGACCGTCCAGCGACTGGGCGATGCGGCCCAGCACCAGTGGTCCATCGGGGGGATGGCCCGCCAGCAGGGGGCCATACAGCGCCGACAGGCCCGCGTCCGCCGGCGACCGGCGCAGCAGGCGGCGCCACGTCTGCGCGTCGAGCCCATTCATGCGGCGCCAGTATCACGCCAATGGCGTCGCCCGGAAGGGATCGCCTGGGGGTATCACCGGAAAGCGATCACCACGTGACACCACGGCGAAGCCACCCCACATTACCTGGACCAACCGGAAGGAGACACCTTATGGCCAGCATCAAACGCCACGCGACCGCCGCGTGGCACGGTAGCGGCAAGGAAGGCGCCGGCAGCCTGACCACGCAGAGCGCCACGCTGAAGGACACGCCATACGGGTTCAACGCGCGGTTCGGCGACGGCAAGGGCACCAACCCCGAGGAGCTGATCGCCGCCGCGCATGCGGGCTGCTTCAGCATGGCGACCGCGTTCCAGCTCAGCGGTGCGGGCCATCCGCCAGAGAGCCTGCACACCGACGCGACGCTGACCATGGAGCAGGTGGAAGGCGGCTGGAAGATCGCCGCGGTGCACCTGGAGTTGCGCGCCAAGGTGCCGGGGCTTGATGCGGCCAAGTTCCAGGAGCTGGCGGCGGGAGCGAAGGCGAACTGTCCGGTTTCCAAGGTGCTGAACGCGACGATCACACTGGACGCGAAACTCGAGTAGAAGCCGGCCGGCGGCGGTCGGGCTGTCCAGGCGCTCGGATAGCCCGTTAGACAGCCAAATTCACCGCCGAGCACGCCAAGATCGCGGAGGAATGGCATTGGCGCTGCGCACGAAGTGTCGTGCCGCGTGGTGTCCGCGCATGCAACCATAGCCCGGAATTTGCCATGATGGTCGACTGCGGAACGGGCTCCCGCACACGATTGACGCCGACCGCCGGCAGCTTGGCATTGTCAATAATGATTGCCTGACCGAGTGAATCGGTTTCCCGCCAGGACAGGTGCCGTGCTCTTCATTGTTTCACCACCGTGAATTTCTCTTCGGCGAGCATTCGACCTTGGTACCAGATTTGGAAGGTCCAGACGCCAGGCAGAAGTTCCCAGTCGTGCTCAAAGGTATAGTCTCGGTATAATTGCGCACCGATGGCTCTGGCCAGATCGTATTCCGAGCTGGGTTGTCGTTGGGGGTTGCCGGGAGCGCTCAGTCCGGGAGCCGGGAAAATGGTTACCATGTGAAGTCGCACAGTTGCCTCAGGGGGCGCGCCCACCACGGTGTAGCGAAAACCGAAATGGACCCCAAGCTGTGCCGGGACCGTCCGGGTGGTTACCGTATGCTGAATGTTGTTCAAGAGGATCATTTTGCCGGCCGCCGTGTCCGGCGCGGTGACTTCGCTGTTCACCTCGGCGGTGTAGAGGCCGTATTCGAAGATATCGACGCGGTCGACGCGCGGCGCTTGAGCGTAAGCGTTGATGGATGAGAGCATCAGCACCAGAAGCGACCACATGAGTCTCACGACGGTGTTCCCCCGATCGATGTTCAATCACGCCGATTGACCTAGCCCGGATTTCTCACACTGTCGCGGGATGATGGCGACGGGCATTGTCGCGCCAAGGGCTTATCGCGCCGCCGCCAATACCGGGTCTATTGGCAAGGTGCGAAAAGCCCTTGGCGCGACAAGGACCGAGCCAGCACCCGCGAGTGTGTGACAAGTCCGGGCTAGGCATGGGGCGCCAGCGCCTCGATGATGCGGCAGTCCGCCACCGTGCCGTGCCGGCACTGATCGATACGCTGGCGTAGCTCCCCACGCAGCATGGTCAGGTCGGCAAGCTTGCGTTCCACCTGCGCCAAATGCGCGCGTGCGATGCGATCGACCTCCGTGCAGGGCCGATCGCGGTCGTCGGACAGCCGCAGCAACTCCCGCACCCCGTCCAGTGAGAACCCCAGGTCGCGTCCGCGCCTGATGAAACCTAGCCGCTCAAGATGCGGCCTTGCATAGGCTCGATAGTTGCCGCCGGTGCGGGCCGGCAGCGGCAGCAGGCCGATCCGCTCATAATAACGGATGGTCTCCACCTTGGTGCCGGTCGCGCGCGCCAGTTCGCCGATACTGAATGTCTCATTCGTCATCGATTGACCCTGTAGCAGCTACAGGGTCCATATGGCGCGCCAGGTCGCAGCCGTCGAGGTGACGCCATGGATACCATCCCATCCCTGTCCAACGCCGATCGTGCGCCAGAATTGTGCAACGACGCCTGTTGCAAGGCCGAGCCAGCGGTTGCCTCCGTCCTATTCGACGCCGGACGGGCGGAGCTGATCCGGCGTGCATTCCGGCTGGAATACGCGACCGTCGCCTGGATGGTGATCGAGGCCGCAGTCGCGATCTGGAGCGGTGTGCAGGCGGCAAGCGTGTGCCTGATGGCCTTCGGGATCGACAGCGTGATCGAACTCGCGTCGGCTGGCGTTCTGCTGTGGCGGCTGACCGTCGAACTGCGGCGCGGGCAGGCATTCGCCGAAAGAGCGGAACGCGCGGCGAGCCGCATTGCGGGCGGCCTGCTGCTTGCGCTCGCCGCCTACGTGGTGAGCGCGGCGGCCTGGAAGCTCTGGACGCAGACGGGCGAGGCGTTCTCCTGGCCGGGGCTGGTCATCACGATGCTCGCGATGCCACTGATGTATGTCCTGGCGCGGCGCAAGATCGCCGTCGCGGAAGCCCTCGGCAGTCGTGCGATGCGCGCCGACGCAATGGAAAGTGTAACGTGCGGCTGGCTATCCCTGGTGGTCGTGGTCGGCCTGGTCGCCGAGGGCCTGACCGGCGCGTGGTGGGTCGATGCCGTCACCTCGCTCTGGATCGTCTGGTTCCTGGTCAAGGAAGGCCTGGAGGCGTGGCGCAGCGAAGTCTGCTGCTGCGATTGAAGCATCCTTGGCCCTTTTTCCGGGCTTTGCCGCATCGGCATCAAGCGCAGCGAGCGCGCCGCGGCAGACAACGCGCCGTGCTCGACGACCCGAACGAACATCTCCATTTCGCCTGAGCGATTGACCGGTGGCGCGGCATGTGACTTCAAATCACAAATTCCCCTCCCCGCCGCCGGCTCGTTCACCGAATGCGGTGCATCCATGTAATGCCAGCGGCTGAAAGTATTGATGTACGCTGCCCCACCCCCATCATGGCCGGCGAAGGCCGGCCATCCACGACTTGGCATGCCGCACGAAGGAAAGTCGTGGATGGCCGGCCTTCGCCGACCATGGCGGGTGGAGAGTCGGGACTTTCGGCCGCAGGTATAACCGGACACGATCGATGTCGGACAGACCGGAACGCAGTGCCGCAACCTAGCTCAGACCAGCGCGGGCGAGAATGCTGGAGGCTTGGCCCTGGTCAGCGCCCCCGGCGGGCTTCCGGGTAGCGTCCTGACCTCCCTTCGCTCGCTCGATTGGCCGGGCACGAGCATGCAGCCCCCGGCGCCGCCGCTCAGCAGGTCGGGATCACCCTGAACTCCACCCTACGGTCGAGCGCATCCGATAGGTCGTCGGCCCCGGTGCCGATCAGGCTGTTCTTCGCCCCCACGCCTGTCGCGATGACATGCCCGCGCAAGGCAGGCGCGTCCGTCTCCAGCCGTCCCTTCACATACTCGGCACGCAGCACTGACAACTGATCGTTGAGCGCAATGGAGCCTGACGGGCTGCTGTTGCCGGTGACCTGCAGGCAGGCATTCCTGCTCGCGCTGTGATCGGCGATCTGCCGCAGCCACATGTCGTAGGGGGCGGTGGTCTGCGGATCGGTGTCGAGCGCGGTCGATCCCGGCCGGAACAGGATTTTCACCCCGAGCGTGTTATTCGCCAATCCGTAGTCGACCACGCTGCCGGCACTTCCGCCACGATCACCAGCCAGGGCGCTCAGCCGCCGGATCAGCGGCGGTGACAATCGTCAACTCAAATCCAGCCCCTCGTCGCCGCATCGCTTACCGCCATCCGTCACGCGAACGGGCAAGCGAGGCTGTCCGACCACGTCCAATTTCCCGATCTTCAACGGCATGGGTAACAACGCCGAGTCCCGTTTGCGCGAGCAGTGCTTCGACGCGCATTGATACGTTTAGCTCCGCCGTACGCTCCAAAAGAACGGACCGCCATTCAGAATCCCGCTCAGGTCGGAGCGGTAGGCGGTGGGATTGTAGTAAAGGCCAAGCGGGTAGTACGGGACATCCTCGAAAGCCTGCGCCTGGATCGCCCCGGCCAGCGTCTGCTGCGTCTCAGGGTCGGAGGCATCGAACCATTGCTCGCGGAGGGCTTCGATCCTGGGGCTTGTTGGCCAGCCGAACCAAGCCTGCGCGCCGCTACTGCGGAGCGGCGCGTGCGCGGCCGGCGACGCGAATTCAGAACCCGCAAAGCGCGTGCAGAACGCGTTCCAGCCGCCCTGGCTCGGCGCGCTTTTGTTTGCGCGACGCTGCAAGATGGTCCCCCAATCCACTGCCTGATAGTCGACGTTCATTCCGATGCGTCGCATCATGTCAGCGGCGATCTCGCTCATCGCCTTCTGGTTGGGAACGTCCTGCGGTGCCATCAGATCCACCCCCTCGCCCCGGTACCCGGCCGCCCGCAGATCCCTTGCGACCATCTCGTCGTCTCGCTTACCGGCCAGCGCTGTCAGCGCGCGATCGTTCGCCACGGACGAGAGAGTGGTGAGGAAGCCGCACGGTGTCTTCCACAGCGATTGGTCGTCGCCCACGACAGCGGTCATGAATTCGCTCTGATCGACTGCGCCGAGTAAGGCGCGGCGGACTGACGGGTTGTCGAATGGCGGATGGAGGTGGTTGGGCCGGAGTATCGCGCAATTGCCCGTGGGGTCAATGATCGGCACCCTGACTTTTGCGTTACGCCGTAGCACGGATAGCAGGTCGCTCGTCGGCAGTTCCCACCAGTCCACCTCGCCCAACTGCAGCGCTGTGGACGCGGTGGTGGCGTCGGGGATGATGTGCCATTCGATGCGATCGAAGTGGGCGACCTTCGGCCCTGAGGTCCAGTCCGGCTCACCGCCTTCGCGGGGCTGGTAATCCGTGAAGCGCTCATACACGAATCGCGAGCCCTGGACGCGCTCGTCTGGTTTGAAACGATATGGTCCACTGCCGACCATCTCGGTTATCTGCCGGTAGGGATCGGCGCTGGCGAGCCGCTCCGGCATGATGGCGCAAATGTTGGGCGTCAACTTGCCCAAAGCGTCGGGCAGCAACGGGAATGATCGTTTCAGTCGGAACGTGATCGTCCTGTCGTCCGAAGCTGAGACCTCGTCGGTGCGCGCCATCAGCGCTTGCCCCAGCGTGTCACGCGCGCCCCACCGTCGGATGCTTGCTACGCAGTCGCGCGCCAGCACCTTTTGCCCGTCGTGGAACAGAAGACCGTCCCGCAGCGTCACCCACCAGGTCTTGCCGTCGTCCTCCACGCGATGACCCGCCGCCATCTGGGGCATCGCCTTGAAGCCGGACTCAGGACCCCTGACGCCAAAAAGTGTGTCGAAGACAAGGTAGCCGTGACTGCGGGTGACGCCGGCGGTGGTGAGGATTGGATCGAGCACGGCCAGGTCCGCCTGCGGGACGAACTTGAGCACCTGTTTCGACGCGGCCCGCGTCACGCCGGGCAGCGCAAGCGCGGCGGCCGATGCCGCGAGGAAAGTCCGTCGTCTCATTCTGCTTTCCTCCTCACGATTGCAGGCTGCGAGCACCTACCTGGATGTAGCTGTGATTGTCGTCCGCGGTCATCTCGTAGAAGCTTTGGCGACTAGCCTACTAGTAATACCCAGGAGGGGCCTCCGTTATTTTGGCGTGACACGCGCAGCCGCGACGAACCAAAATTTCCGGCCTTATGTAGCACCCGCCACCACTGAAATTTTATGTAGAAAATAAGAGGTTGTACCTTCCACGCTGTGGTGCCAGGAAGACGGCCGGATTGGCTCTCTCCCGGCAGTCGTGATGGCACAGCACTTTCTTCTATCCGCAGCGGCACGCTCGCTCAGCGCCGCCAAGATCATGCGCATGTCGGACCGTGGGGTCGAGAACGGATTCCTGCGCCTGGGCTGGCCCGCCACCGACGGCAAGCCGGTCTGCCCTGGCTGCGGCTGCATGATCTGCTACGCCTGCCCACGATCGGCGGGCCAACCGTGCTGGCGCTGCAAGGCGTGTCGAAGCGATTTCTCGATCCCCAGAAGGTTCGCCGCGCCGAAAGTACGGTCACAGTGCAGGCCGGGTTCTCGAAAAAGCTCGGGTAATCATCCGCCGCATAGGGACGGATGATCTTCGTCTCCGTCGGCCATGGATCGCCGCGCGCGCCGAGTTCCAGCTTCACCCGCGGCGTGATATAGGCCATGCCTTCATACTTCGCCTGGAGAAGCGCAGTCGGGTAATGGAAATTCACGGTCTGCCGATCGCGCGCGTCGATCCCCAGCGACCAACCGCCATCGGCCGGCTCGCCGAGATGCTGGACGATCACCGCATGGAGCGCCGGAAGCAGCTTTCCGGCGATATGCTTCTCGACGTCGTCCACCAGGTCTTCGATGAGCTTTGCCGCTTGCTTCTTGCTGATCCCGTCCTTTTCTGGATCGCGTGCGCCTGAGTAGCCGAGATCGGCGCGGTCAAAGGACAGGTCGATGCCTTCGGAGAGGCGTCGGATAGCGCCGAACGCCTTGGACAAGGACGTTCCCATCCTTGAAGACCAGGGTGGGAACGTCCTCCTTCTGCAACGCGAAGAGCCGCTTCAGCGTCCAGCAGACCCAGAAGTCCTTTTCGATGATGGTATCGGCGACGCCACGGGCCGCCGCTGTCTCGCCGAAGAGAGCCGCTCGATCATCTACTGGCAGAAGGGCGACCTTATCCATCGACCACGCCAGTCAGGGCGCTGGCGATGGAGACGAGTGTCGGCCGCATCCACGCCGGCGTCAGGACCGCGGTTGTGGCGAGCGTCGTCTTGTCGCTCGCCGACAACCGATGGACAGCGATCTGAGCGACGTCAGCGGCACGCGCAGGCCCGACATGACGATGGGCCTGAACGACGGTGCCGGCCGGGCTGCCCGGCGCGATCAGGTGCTTGGGTGAGGCGTGGCGGAGAGCATGACCTCCTGTGGGGTGCCCAAGGTGGACGGCGCAGATGGCGCCTCCGACAGGGGCCGTTTCTGCCACTGCTTCCGCCGCCCAGGCCACTGTTTCGTCCTGGCACCCCACAGAAGGTCATGCTCTCCATCCGCCCGGCACCGAGCACCGGCAAGCCCTTGAACGCAGCATCCCTGCCGGCCACGTCGGCGAGCCCGACGATATTGCCGGGGCGGTCAGTTTTTTCCTGTCGCGTGGCGCACGCTACGTGACCGGTCAGGTCTTATACGTCTGCGGCGGCACATCACTTGTTGCGGCCTCGTGACGACCGAAGCCGACGATCGCGACGTTGCCGCAGTGGATGGCAGTTTCTGACAGCCCAGGTCCAATCTTTCGTTTGAACAGGAGATGTTCACGCGACAACTCCAATCGGCCGCGGAACAGACTCGTTCACGGCCATTCCGTTCAACTCGCTCTTCGACGTTTCACCCGAGCTACTGATTGCGGGTTTCTGCCGTTGCCGGGCTTGCGAGCGCGACCGATCAGGCGAAGACTCAGGAGTTGCCGGGTCGAGGCGATGGCGTTGAGTCGGGAGTAGCAATTTTATCGTTCCGTAGTCGTGCGCAATCACGGCGCAAACCGCGCCATCAAAATTCGGCACCGGATGCCTGGGTTACGCTAACAGAAGTGGCGTAAGTTGATCATCGTATACGCCAACGTCTTAAACGCATAATGTAGCTGACTGAGGCGCTCGAACCGCAGCAGCAGGCGGCGGAACTTATCCTCCC
>DASRQX010000200.1:0-1932 GCA_035696165.1 Acetobacteraceae bacterium
AGGTCGAAGCCCTTGTTGATCTCCGGCAGCGGCATGGTATGCGTGATCATCGGGTCAATCTCGATCTTGCCCTCCATGTACCAGTCGACGATTTTCGGCACGTCGGTGCGACCACGGGCGCCGCCGAAGGCCGTCCCCTTCCAAACGCGGCCGGTGACCAGTTGGAACGGACGCGTCGCAATTTCCGCACCGGCCGGGGCCACGCCGATAATGATGGCCTGACCCCAACCGCGGTGGCAGGCCTCCAGGGCTTGGCGCATCACTGCGACGTTGCCGGTGCAGTCGAAGGTGTAGTCGGCGCCGCCGATCTGGTCGGCGCCCCGCTTTGTCATGTTGACGAGATGCGCGACCAGATCGCTGCCAACCTCCTTCGGATTGACGAAGTGGGTCATGCCGAAGCGCTCGCCCCATTCCTTCTTACCATTGTTGATGTCGACGCCGATGATCATGTCGGCGCCGGCAAGCCGCAGGCCCTGGATGACATTGAGTCCAATGCCGCCAAGTCCGAATACGACGCACTTAGAGCCGAGTTCCACCTTGGCAGTGTTGAGGACCGCGCCGATGCCGGTCGTCACGCCGCAGCCGATGTAGCACACCTTGTCGAAAGGAGCGTCCTCGCGAATCTTGGCGACCGCAATTTCCGGCAGCACGGTAAAGTTTGCGAACGTGGAAGTACCCATGTAGTGGTGCAGCTTCTTGCCATCGAGTGAGAAGCGCGACGTGCCGTCCGGCATAACGCCCTGCCCCTGCGTGGCGCGGATGGCCGTGCACAGATTGGTCTTGCGCGAGAGACACGAGGGGCACTGCCGGCATTCGGGCGTGTAGAGGGGAATAACGTGATCGTCTTTCTTCACGCTCGTCACGCCGGGCCCGACATCGACGACAGTGCCGGCGCCCTCATGTCCCAGAATGGCCGGGAACAGCCCCTCGGGGTCGGCGCCGGAAAGCGTGAACTCGTCGGTGTGGCAGATGCCGGTGGCTTTGACCTCGACCAGAACCTCCCCGGCCTTCGGCCCGTCGAGGTTGACCTCCGCGATCTGGAGCGGCTTGGCCTTCTCCAATGCAACAGCGGCACGGGTTTTCATGGCAGTTTTCCTCCTCGTCGAAAAGCGTCTACTATTCAAGAGCCCGGCCGCTCGGACCGGTTTGGACTCTCGGTGCGAACCGCTGCTTGAGAACATGATCGATCCCGAGCGGCGTAGCAACAACTGCGTTACCAAGTTTGGGAGGACATCATGGCGAAGATCTCAATTCATCCGGCGGTAGATAATGGCGTGCAGCCCGGCTCCGCGAGCTTCGCGGGCGGTACGCTTCATTGCAAATGCGCTAGCAATCCCGTCGAGGTAAGCATCGCGGCGCAGTCCGCTCATAACCACGTGTGCGGATGCACCAAATGCTGGAAACCCGCAGGCGCTCTGTTCTCGCAAGTCGCCGTCGTGCCGCGCGACAAGCTTCGTGTCTCCAAGAACGCCGACAAGCTCAAGGTTGTCGATGCCAACGCGGCCATTCAGCGCCACGCCTGCACGGCGTGCGGCGTGCACATGTACGGACGAATCGAGAATACGAAGCACCCGTTTCATGGCTTGGATTTCGTCCATACCGAGCTTTCGAACGAGCGAGGCTGGTCAGCCCCCGAGTTTGCCGCATTTGTTTCCTCCATCATCGAGTCCGGCACTCCTCCCGACCAGATGCCCGCGATTCGCTCGCGGCTAAAGGAGCTGCGGCTCGAGCCGTACGACTGCCTTTCACCGGCACTGATGGATGCAATAGCCACCCACGTAGCGAAGGCATCGGGGGTGCTCAGGGCCTGATCAGCCGGCTGGAAAGACGGGCTCCCCCCACGGCGGCCCGGCGCCGCATCGTTCTGGCACCTCGGTGGTCCGAACTGACAGCAGCGGCCATGGTCACAGGGGCCGCAGTCGGTCAGCTGTC
>DASRQX010000201.1:0-8603 GCA_035696165.1 Acetobacteraceae bacterium
CATAAGCACGCCCGTCGTCGGTCACTGTCACCTCGACACCGGTGTCGGTGACCGCCAACCGAACCCGGACGTCATGCGCGCCGCCCTCCGGCCAAGCATATCGGATCACATTGCTGACGATCTCGTCGAGCGCCACCTGCAGTGCGATCAACGCCCGGTCGGCAACCGAGTGCGCCTCGCCCAGCTGGTCCAGCGCCTCCCTGATCTCAGCGAGCGCGGCCGGATCGTTGCGGATGCTGAGCTCGACGGACCGCAATCCCCCAAGTTCCTCCCTGTCCCGAAGCTAGTGGAGCGTGCTAAGCGCGTCCAGAGCGCCAGGCCGCGGCTGTCCGCGCCGGAACACCGATCCACGGACAGGCGCCCGGTATCCAGGCCACCAGCTACCCCAGAGCTGAGTGGAACATTCCGCCATTGGAAACGGGGACATTCCGGCTTGGGGCATCCGTTGACACTCCAGCAGGCCGTGCTTAGCGTTCAATGAGGCGCTCGTGGTGCTGGCATTTGGTTTGGATGAACGGGGGCATGGCGCACCAGGGGAATGGACAAGAGCCTGCCGCCAAACCTGCAAAACGGCCAAGCGCAACGCCGTCAGGTCGGCGCGTGGCTGTTCTGTCAGCCGTGTTCATGATCAATATGAAATGACTTGGCTGCTGGACCTGCTTACGATCCACGCGGCGCGCCAGCGGGCATTGGCGCGCCCGGCGGCGGCAAGCCCGTGAGCGCCAGAAAGCCAGCCAACATCGTCTACGCGTTGGAGGACTCGCCGCCGATTCTGGTGACGGCCATGAACGGCCTGCAGAATGTCGGCGTGATCGCGATCAACCTGGTGTATCCGCTGCTGGTCTTCCGTTCGCTCGGCCTGCCGATAGATCTTGTCGCCAACTTCATCTCCGTCGGCATGTTGGTGCTCGGCGCCGCGACCTTCCTTCAGGCCCTGCGCCTGGGCCCGGTCGGCTCCGGCTTCATGTGCCCGGCGACGTTCTCGGCCACCTATTTCGCCCCCTCGATCGTCGCCGCGCGGGCCGGCGGGCTGGCATTGGTCTTCGGCATGACGATGTTCGCCGGCATCCTGGAGTTGGTGCTGGCACCGTTCCTCAACCGGCTGCGCGCAGTCTTTCCACCGGAGGTCTCGGGGCTGGTCATTTTCATGATCGGCGTGTCGGGCGGGATCGCGGGGCTGCGCTCGCTGGTCGGCCCGCAGGCGGCGCCGATGCTGCCGGCCGACTGGATCGTCGGCATAGTGACGCTCGGCACCATGATCGCACTCAATGTGTGGGGCAAAGGTCCGGCGTCGATGTTCTGCGCCCTGATCGGCCTGGTGGTGGGCTATATCGCGGCCGGTCTGACCGGTCTCATCGACAGCCACGCCGTGTCCGCCGTGGCCACGACGCCGTGGATCGGGCTGCCGGTGATCCACTTCGAGCGGTCGTTCGATCTCGCCCTGGCGGCGCCGTTCGTGATCGGCAGCATCGCCGCGGCCATGAAGGCCGCCGGCACGATCACCGTCTGTCAGAAGATGAACGACGCGGATTGGGTGCGGCCCGACATGAAGTCGATCGTGGCCGGGGTGCTGGCCGACGGCGCCTCCACGCTGCTGGCCGGCGCCGTGGGCGCGTTCGGCACCAACACCTCGACGCCGGCGGTCGGGATCGCGGCCGCGACCGGCGTCGCCAGCCGCACAGTGGCCTTCGCGGCGGCAACCATTTTCATTCTGATGGGATTCCTGCCCAAGCTGCCGGCGCTGCTTGGCCTGATGCCGCGCCCGGTCGTCGTCGCGGCGCTGTTGTTCGCGGTGAGCTTCGTGATGATCAACGGATTGCAGATCATGACATCGCGGTTGCTGGATGCGCGCCGTACGGTGATCATCGCGCTGTCGGTCATCGCCGGGCTGGCGGTCGAGGTGTTTCCGTCGATCTCCACCTCGGCGCCGCCGGCGCTGCTTCCCCTGGTCAGCAGTTCGCTGGTGCTGGCCACGACGTTCGCGCTTGCGCTCAACCTGGTGTTCCGCATCGGCGTGAAGAAAACTGCCACGCTGACAATCGAAGACACCGCGCCTGATCCGGAAGCCGTCGAGGCTTTTTTTCAAACCCAGGGAGCGAAATGGGGCGCCCGTGCGGACGTCATAAAGCGTGCCGCTTACGGAACGATCCAGCTTATTGACGCGATTGCGGCAGAGTATCGGCGCGAAGGCGCGATTGTCATTGCGGTGACCTTTGATGAATTCAATCTTGACGTTCGCGTATCTTATAGTGGCGGTCAGTTATGCTTCCCCGACGTGCGGCCCTCGCTGGAGCAGATCCGTGAGAGCGAGGACGGCGCCCGGTTGCTGGCAGGTTACATGCTTCGGCGCAACGCGGACCGGGTAAGATCAGAAAGCGCCGACGACCGATCCCGGGTGCTCTTCCATTTCGTTCATTAGTCGCAGCAGTCGCCGAGACCGCCAGCCCCTGGTGGTCTGATCCCGGCGTTCACTACCCGAACGTCGGGTGAATTGGCGCACAATATCAACAGCTGGTGATCACCGCCGCCTTGGTCACGGCGCGCAGTTCTGAGTCGGACGCGGCGGCGTCGATCTCCACCGGCATGTTCAGACGATCTCGAGCCCGACGTCGCCGCCGCCGACCAGCATCTCCAGGCCGTTCTCCGTCAGGGCATAAGTGCCGCCTTGAATGATCCCCAGGCCTTCCTCGAGCAACTGGAGATAGGCGTGCAGCACGAACACCATGCCGGGCTCCAGCCGCTGGTCGATGCCGCGGCTGATCTGCAGCGGCTCGAGCCAGATCGGCGGATAGGCGATCCCGATGCCGTAGCCAAAGCGCATGATCGCAGCGGCCTCCAGCCCGGCGGTGCGCAGCGGCTCCAGTGACGCTTCCTCGACGTCCGCGACCGGCACGCCGGGCCGGATGGCCGCGATGCCCGCAGCGAGCGAGGCGCGGCCCAGATCGTAGATCTCTCTCGCGCGCCTGCTCGGTTGGCCCACCGCAAAAGTGTGGATGGCGGCTGCATGATAGCGCCGATGCACCCCGGCGAACTCCAGGTGCACCAGGTCGCCGGACTCGATCACCCGGTCGCGCGCCGTCGCGTGCCCGCCCGCGGTGCGCGGACCGCTCGCGAGTTCGGTGGGGATCGACCAGTAGTCGCTGCCGGCGCCGCGCATGCCGCCCTCCACCGCCGCGGCGAGCGCGATCTCGGTGATGCCGGGCTCCAGCGTCCGCCGCGCGGCGTCGAGGCCCGCCAGGGCGTACTTTGCAGCCTCGCGCAAATACGCGATCTCGCGCGCCGATTTGATCAACCGCGTCGCGCCCAGCAGATCGGTCGCGTCCACCACGGTCGCGGGTGCCAGCGCGCGGGCGACTGACTGGCCCAGGGCGTGCGGCAAGGCGTAGGACTGGGTCTCGATCGCGACTTTTCCCCCGGCGAGGCCCTTTTCCCGCGCCACGGCGGCGATCAGCGCCGGAACATCGTCGCTGAACAGGTGGTAGCTGCGCACGTCGGAAACCCACGAGGTCTCGCGTGGCAGAGCGAGATCGACGTCGCGCACGACCAACGCCGGCTCGCCGCCATCGGCCATGAAGACCAGCGCCTGCGGGCTGTTGACGCTGACCCAGGAGTCATAGCCCGCGAGATAGTACAGATGCTCCGGCGCCACGCTGACACAGCAGTCGATGCCGTTCTGCCGCAGGATCTTGCGGGCCCGGGCCAGGCGCTCGCGATGCTCGCTCTCGGGAAACGCCGCGTAGGTGGGACGCATTGTTGGCTCCTGTCGTGCGTATTCGTGTGCCGAACGGATGGGCTTGAGGGAAACGCCATAATTCTGCCTGGTGCGCGTCTGACCGCAACCACGTCACCTTCACCGCCCTTGTTGGTTGCCCCACCCGTCCGACCTGACGACATGCCCGCGCGACGCGACACCAGGTGCCCAAAAGATTGACCCTCGCGCAGTGCCCCCAGTGTCATGCCGACGAAGGTCGGGCATCCACGACTTGCCTTCGCGCTGCAAGCAAAGGCCTGGACGTCAAGCATTCATCGGAATGACGGTTCGGGTATCGGCGCAGCGTCGATCATTCGGACGAGTGGTATGAGGCTGCTTACCGTAACAATCCGGCGTACGAACGGATTATCTTCGGGACAGGGGGTGGGAGTGGCCAATGTCTCGCGCGAAACTTGTGTTCCGCAGGTGTCCAGGTTCCGTGCTTGACGGACATCAGGTCTGACCCGCCGTCGACGATTGGTTTCACGACGATTGGTTTCACTTGACATGGAACGGTAAACAACCTATGTTTTGCATGTCGTCAACAGCCACAGGAGGGTGCATAACAAGCATGACTCCACCGGGCATAGTCGAGGTTGCCGGCCGTCGTGGCACCGGCAACGTATCAACAAGTCCACGCTATCATCGGGATTTGTATCCCGAGCGCGAAGCTGCGCTTCGCAAAGCGACCCCCGCTTAACGCCAAGCGCGTGCGGGGGTCTTTGCATCCAGACCTCTATCGTCCGCGTACGAATCGGCTACCGCAGCATGCCACGCATCGTCTTAGTTCGACTGCGATATCAAACAGCGCCGCAGTCACGCATGTAGGACGTAGTAGGACGTAGGGCGGAACAGCGAAGCGCATTCCGCCGCCGGCGACCGCTGCTTACTCCGTGCCGATGGATTTGCCGGCACACACGAACGTGGTGGAAGGCACTTCGCTGTTCAGCCCTACACTGCCGCGAGCAACGACCGCCGCGACGCCAGAAACTCCTCGACCGCGCCAGCCAGCTTGTCGCACTCGGCATCGCCGATCGGCAGCGACAGCGTCATCATGCCGCGCTTCGCCAGCCAGATCCCCTGCGCCAGCAGGTCGAAGAAGAACAGCTCCTTCAGCTTGGCGTCGCCCTTCGCCGCATCGGCCGCGGAACGGATCGGCGCGCGCGTCATATGCACCGACATCATCGATCCCCGCCCGGTGAACTGCACCGGCGCGTCGGCCGCGCGACACAGCGCGTTCAGCCGCTCGCGCAACGCATCGCCCCGCGCGTTCAACGCCTGCGCTGCGGCGGGCGTGTAGACCTCGGTCAGCCCGGCCAAGCCGGCCGACATCGTCAGCACGTTGTTGTTGAACGTCCCGGCATGCGGCAGCGCGTCGCTGCGCCGGGGATCGAACATGTCGATGATGTCCGCCCGCCCGCCGAACGCGCCGAACGACATTCCGCCGCCGATATACTTGCCGAACGTGGTCAGGTCCGGCTTCACCCCATGCACCGACTGCAACCCGCCCGGCGCCAGGCGCGAGGTCATCACCTCATCCAAAATCAGCAGCGCGCCGACCCGCTGCGTCGCCGCGCGCAGCGCATGCAAATACGCCGGCTCGGCCTGGATGCAGCCACCGCCGCCCATCATCGGCTCCAGTACCACCGCCGCCAGCTCCGTCGCGTGCCGCTCGATCAGCGCCACCGTCGCGTCGATGTCGTTGTATGGCGCCAGCACGAACTCGAACGGCGCATTGATCGGGCTGCCGTTGCCGGAGAACGTAAACACCGCGCCGTGATAGCCGCCCTCCATCACCATCACCTTAGGCCGGTACGCGAACACCCGAGCCAGGCTGATCGCCATCAGGTTCGCCTCGGTGCCGGAGTTGGTGAAGCGCACCCGCTCCAGCCCGAAGCGGTCGCACACGGCGCGGGCGAAGCGCGCCTCCAGCAGGTTGTGCGCGCCCAGGTTGATGCCGCCGTCCAGCGCCCGGTCGATCGCGGCGCGGATCACCGGATGGGAATGGCCATAGATGCCGGCCGTGTATTCGCCCAGGAAGTCGACATACTCGGCGCCGTCCATGTCCCACAGCCGGCAGCCCTCGCCGCGCGCGATGGCAATCGGAAACGGCGCGTAGAACAGCACCGTGCGCGTGTTGCCGCCGGGCATGACCGCGGTCGCCTCGACGTAGCGGGCGAGGCTCCTCGCGTTGCGCGCGACATACGCCTCCTTGGTTTCGGCCAACGCCGTGTCAATATCGGCATTCCGCAGTTCCGCCTCGGCCATCACGTCCTCCATCCGGTGCCGGGG
This sequence comes from Acetobacteraceae bacterium, assembly GCA_035696165.1. Lineage (GTDB taxonomy): Bacteria > Pseudomonadota > Alphaproteobacteria > Acetobacterales > Acetobacteraceae > Palsa-883. The sequence goes on from DASRQX010000201.1 coordinate 6,044, forward strand.
CAGTCTGCCCGTGACCGGTGCGGTCAGGCAACACCCGCCCCGGCGCGACGGCCAGGACCATGCCAACCTGGGGCACGTCAACCGTGGGCGCCGCCGGCCGAGGGCATACCGACCGCGGGCACGACTACCCAGACAGGCCCCGACGCGATACATCGGTCGGACGACTCGCCACACCGCCACGAAAGTCGATCGCGCATGGACCTGAAGGATCACATCCGAGGCGTCCCGGACTTTCCCAAGCCCGGCATCTACTTCTACGACATCTCCACCTTGCTGCGGGACGCCGACGCCTGGCAGGTGGCGATGGGCCGCATGGCGAAGGCGGTGCGCGCGCATCACCCCGACCTGCTGGCGGGCGTGGAAAGCCGCGGCTTCCTGATCGCCGCGCCGCTGGCACTGAAGCTCGGCTGCGGCTTTATCATGTTGCGCAAGCGCGACAAGTTGCCGGGCGCGACGGTCGCACTGGACTACGCGCTGGAATACGGCTCGGACCGGATCGAGATCCAGGCCGACGCCACCACGCCGGGCCAGCGAGTCGTGGTGGTGGACGACCTGTTGGCCACCGGGGGCACCATGGCGGCGGGCATCGCGCTGCTGCGCAAGGTCGGCGCGGTGGTGCCGGCCGCGGCGGCGCTGATCGAGCTTAGCTTCCTGAATGGCCGCGCCCGCCTCGACGTCCCGTTCGACACGCTTGTCACCTATGATCAATAGGGCGTCCCCGACATGGCTGACCAGCCGCGTGCCATCCATCGGGACCGGGCGTTCGCGGCCACGCGCCATCCCAGCTTTGCCGTCGGCCCTGGATCAGAGTAGGAAGACTCGCTGCACTAGGCCGCACGTCCGGCCGGCCACTGGCCGTTGCCCGGGGGAGGCGCTTGCTTGACAAACGCTCGGCCGCCATTCCGGCGGCGAGACATCATCGGCTGCCTGGCCGGCTCACTTTTGTTGGGCCGGGGTAGCGCTGTCCGCGCTGCATCGCTGCTTCCCTCCACTGCCGCCGTCGCGGCGGTGCCGTTCCCCACGGGAGCGACCATCCTCGTCGCCGGCCCCGATGGGGGGCGCCTCGCCCGTTGGGGCGACACCGTCGCGGCGGCGCTTGACGAAACACTGCCACCCGGAACGAAAGTCCGCACCACCTCCGCCGGCGGCGTCGATGGCGTGACCGGCGCCAATCAGTTCGAGGCGCGCGTGCCGTCCGATGGCGCCACGGTCCTTCTCGCACCTGGCGCAGCGGCGCTCGATTGGCTGGTCGGTGACCCACGAGCGCATTTCGACGCCGAGCATTGGGTGCCGCTCATGGCGGGCATCACGCCGGGCATTGTCGTGACGAACCGTGACGCGATACCGCTCAACGAGGGTGGGGCCGTGCGGGTGGCTGCTTCGGGACCGGTCGGGCCGCAACTGCCGGCGCTATTCGGGCTCGACCTGCTTGGCGCGCGTGTCGCGCCGGTCTTCGGCCTCGTCGAGCAGGAAGCGATCAACGCGGCGTTCGTCGCCGGCAAGGTCGACGCCGTGCTGACCTCGGGCCAGAACGTCCCTCAGCAGGTCGCCGCGTTGCGGGAAGCCGGCGGCACGGCGTTGTTCGGATTGGGCGCGCTGGACGCCAGCGGCACGCAAGGGCGTGATCCGGTGTTTCCCGATGTGCCAACGCTGGCCGAGCTGTATGTCTCCCTGCATGGCACCAAGCCTCCCGGCGCGCGCTACGACGCCTGGCGCGCGGCGGCCGCTGCGACGCAACTTGAGTTCGGCCTGGTGCTGCCGCGGCTGACCTCGGGTGCGATGGTCGCGTTGTGGCGGCGCGCCGCCAGCCGGGCCGCCGGCCAACCGGGCGTGCAAGAGCTGGCCAACACGTTCTCAGTGCAGCCGTTGGAGGGTGTTGCCGCCGCCGCCGCGATGGGCAGCGTCGCGGCCGACTCCGCCGCACTGCTCGAGCTGCGCGGATGGCTGGCCGCGCGGTTCAACTGGCGCCCGACCTGAACCGCGCCCGCGCGTGTGGCGTTTACCGCGCATTAACCCTGTCAGCGCCATTAGCCGGTCGTTCCCCCAGCGCCAGGACGGCGCGCACATGATCGCGCGTCTCGCCATGTCGAACGATCTCAGCATCCAGGGAGCGGCTTCGGTCAGTACCGGCAACGTCGCGGTTGCGCAGGTCAGGCCCACCGCCACAGCCGCGCCGCCCGGCCAGACGATGCCAACACCCACGTCTTCGCCCATTCCGACGCTGGTACTGAACGCGGCGCTTGGCCTCGTCGTGATCGAATTTCGCAACGCCGCCGGCGCCGTCATCAGCTCGATCCCGAGCCAGCAGCAACTCGCCGCCGATCGGCTGTGGCAGGATTCCGGAATCGGTGGTCCGCCCCCCAACGACGGTGCTACCACGATCGGCGAGCCCGTCGTTCCGATATCGCAGGAGTCTGGCGGCGTCAGCCGATCCGCCGGGTCGAGCAGCCACGTCGCCCGAATTCCCGATTGCAGGCGCGGGCGGTCTCATACCAGTGGCGGAAAGCATTGACGTACGCTGCCCCCCGTCATGGCCGGCGCAGGCCGGCCATCCACGACT
>DASRQX010000202.1:0-4709 GCA_035696165.1 Acetobacteraceae bacterium
GAAAATTGGCCAAATCCGGCGGGAGAGCCGCCCCAGCCGCCGAAACTTAGTTCAAGTCGACACCACCCAAAATCATCGAGAAGTCCTTATGCGACAGCCATTTCTGGCCTATTCGGTCGCCGTGAACCGGACAGCAGTGACTTGCAATAAAAAATCACCGCCTAGGCACGAAGACACGGAGAAGAATATCAAGTTGATCACTTGGCTTTTCTGCTCCGTGCCTCCGTGTCTCTGTGGTGATCCTTGCTTGCGGACCTGCGGCAGGGCACAGATTCCGCGAGTATTGAATATATCAGTCCTGTTAGTGTCTTGCGAAAACCACCACGCCATTGGCCGGAATGACGACCGACGCGGGTGCAATAAAGCCATGCAACGGGCCCCCATCGGCCTGAACGCCGCCCCCGTTCCCGGCGACCCACGGATTGACCAATTTGTCATACACGTCGCTGTTGAACACCTCTGCCCACCAGCCGGCGGCAGGAAAGCCCAATTTGTAGTTGTGCCAGGTACTTTCGGCGATCGAGGCAACCACGATCACATCCAGACCCGCATCCTCGAGCCACCGATGAAAGCCGAGAACACGATCCGTATCCGACGCGTAGAATGCGTTCACATTGTCGCCTCTCAGCGCCGGCTGATTTTGCCGAAGCCGGATCAGATCCTGGGTAAAGCGGAGATGATCCGTCATGGCACGATTGGCACCGCTGTTCAAACCATCCCACCCCAACAGGTCCGGGCCGCCCGGGTTCGTGTCCCAGGGTTGTCCTCAAGGAACTCCTGGCCCATGAAAAGTTGGGGAATTCCGGGCGCTGTTAGCAAAATCGAGGTGGCGAACCGGCTGCGGCTGCGCGCGTACCAGGAGCGATGATTGGAAGCGTCGGCCAGCGCCGGAATGCGCGGGCTGCGGCCAGCCATGACAAGATCATGATTTTCTATGCAGGTAACCGCGCGCCATGCATGGTCAAATCCAGACGGGTAAAGCGCGGATGCAATGCTCGAGACGGAAACATAGGCATCGGCTCCCGCGGACGCCGCTCCGACCGCATCGCGCAATGCACCGCGCAACCCGTCGTGCTGCACCACATCGAAGCCCGCACTGCCGGCGGACGCCGGCGCGACGACCGGCAGTGCCGTCGAGGGAATGTCGGGGAATTCTCCTGGCCAGAACTCGGCATTCTGCAGAATCCGGGGTTGCAGGATTCGCAACCGACCGGTGAGGGCGCGGCAGAATTCCCATCCGCTTCCCTGGTTGGTGGACAGCAAAATACTGATTTCGTCGTAGCGTAAGCCGTCTGCGTGATATTCCGCGATGTAGTGCGAGGCATTGTCTGCAAGGAATTGGCACACCTCGACATTCCAAAGCGCTAACGCGAGGCCGCCGGTGCCCCGATCCTGGTCGGTAAAATAGAGGCTATCGTTGTTATTCCCGACATTCGGGACCCGGTCGAAATAGTAAACGCAGTTGTCGTCAAGCTGGCCGTTGACGGTGAATCCGCCAGCGTGATTATAAACCACGTCGAAGACCACGGCGATCCCGTAGACGTGACACGGATCCACCATCACCTTGAGTTGCGCCGGCCCCGATCGGAGGTCTTCAATTCGAAGTGGCGCTAATTGTTTCGCCGCCAGCAAGCGATTGATCGTCGCCAGATAGCCCGGCAGATCCGCGGCGGCGGCGACATAGGGAAAGTCCGGTGAAAATAAATCCGCCCCGCCGTAGCCCATGGACGGGTTAGCCTCCTGCTCGTCGATCGGTAGTGGTTGCGGGACGTTCGCGCCCAGCGCGGCAAGATACGGGATCTTGCACGTGACATCGAGAAAGTTCGAGGCAACTCCCGCAGTTCGGATGGCATAGGTTCCGACATGCAGTTGATAGATTGTCATGTCGGAAAAGTCTGGGGTGCGAAAGCCGGCATCGTGCCAAGGATAGGTGTCGGATGCCCTTACGATGGCGCAGCAGGCGGGAAAGCCGCTCGGCGCCAGTTCACGCGCGTATGGGTCACGCTTGAACCCACTCGATCCTTCGCCGACGATCCAGAATCGATACGGATCTCCGTCCCGCGCACCAGCCTGGAAACCCGTCCAGTAACCCGAAGCACCCTTGCTTAGAAGCCGGTCGTCCGTTGGTTTGTCATAGACGCCACCGCCAAAGCTGCCGTTCAGGTAGACTGCCGTGGCGCGTGGTGCCCAAACCTTGAACGAAGCGCCATCCGGCAGAATCTTCGTCCCGGTTGGCGTTGTGGTGGAGATGTTCTCCTGGGAAAGCATCTGTCCTCCAGCACGGCGGGGAGATCAGGGCACGACGCGGCGATGGCGTTCAGACTGATCCGGGTTCAGCGGTGCGATGCAATCAGTAAAGCAGCGAGCATCGCCAGTCCACACAAACCCGCCCCCGTGCCGGGCGCAAGCGGCATCGGAGGCAGCCCGGCACTGGCCACAGCCGATTTCAGCGCTACTCCATCACCACCGCGTCGCGCACCTTCGCCCGCACCGCCACGCGCGGCGGCCGTCGCATCAGCAACAACAGCAGCAGCGCCGGCAAGGTGGTACAGATCATCAGCACGTAATCGTCCATATAGGCAATGATCTGCGCCTGCTGGTTGATCACCTGATCCAGCACCGCCGCGCCATGCCGCGACGCCGGGTCCAGCAGACCATGCGCCATCGGCCCCAACGCCTGCAACGCGCGGTTGAACGGGCTCACCGACCCGCCGATCACCTCGTGCAGCCCCTGGGCGTTGTGCGCCAGCAGCGACGAGGTCACCGACACCCCGATCGCCGCGCCGATGTTCCGCCCCAGCGCGAACAGCGACGCGCCCGCGGTGCGCAGCGACGGTGCCAGCGTGGTGAACGCCACCAGTTGCAACGGGGTGAACACCAACCCCAGCCCGGCGCCCTGGATGACGATCCCCGTGATCAACTCCTCCTGCGATACGTCGGGGGTCCACCCCGTCATCAGCCAGAACGACGAGCAGGTCATCAGCAGGCCGATGCCAACCAGGTAGCGCGGATCGACCCGCCCGGACAGCCGCCCGCCCAGCACGATCGACGCCAGGTTGCCGATGCCGCGCGGCGCCATCACCAACCCCGCGGTTGCCACCGGATAGTTGCTCAACACCTGCAACCACGGCGTCATCAGCGCCAGCGACGACACCAGGATGGTCCCGGTCGAGAACATCATCACCAGCCCGGCGGTGAAGTTCCGGTCCATGAAAAGGACAGGACGGATCAGCGGCCGCTTGGCGCACACCACATGCACGATGAACAGGTAGATACCGAGCCCCGCCAGCACCGCCTCGGTATTGATTTCTCGGGCGCTGAACCAGTCCTGGTCCTGGCCGCGATCCAGCATCAGCTGTAACGAGCCGATCCCCAGCGACAGCACCGCGAAGCCCACCCAATCGAAGCGTATCCGGCGCTGCCCGCGCGCGTTCGGCAGCCATGCCAGCAGGCCCGCGGTGGCCAGCAGGCCGAACGGCAGGTTGATGTAGAACACGTAGCGCCAATTCAACGCCTCGGTCAGATAGCCGCCCAGCGTCGGTCCCATGATCGGGCCGATCATCACGCCGGTGCCCCAGATCGCCATGGCGAAGCCGCGCCGTTCCGCCGGATAGATATCCAGCAGGATGGTCTGCGACAGCGGCACCAGCGCGGCGCTGAACAGGCCCTGCAGCAGGCGGAACAACACGATCTGTTGCAGCGACTGCGCCGCCCCGCACATCATGGAGGCAACGGTGAAGCCGATGATGCTGGTCAGCAAAAATCGTTTGCGCCCGAAGCGCGTTGCCAGCCAGCCGACCGGCGCCGTCATGATCGCCGCGGCGGTGATGTAGGACGTCAGCACCCAGGTGATTTCGTCGTAGCTCGCAGAGAAGCTGCCTTGCATGTACGGCAGCGCGACATTGGCGATCGTCTGATCGAGCGATTGCAGGATTGTCGCGCCGATGACGCACGCCGTGATCATCGCGCGATGCGGCACGTGCTCCGGCGATGCGTCGATATCCTCGACCGCCACGGCGCTATTGGTGCGACCTCGGTCGCATCCGTTTCCCCCAGGCCCCGCACGATCGGCATGTCCGCGGTTCGGATGATGCTAGGCGCCGCGTCCGATCCGGGCAACCCGGTGCACCGACCCGGCGCACCAAGCAGCAACTCGCTACCTGGCGCGAGCGCTCTTCCCTGCCGGCTTCCGCCCACGCCCGCCGCCGGCCCGCTTCTGTCGTGGTCCAGCCGGCCGTTTTGCCACCCCGGCCTTGGAACGTTGCTTCACCGGCTTGCTGGGGCCCAGGCGTCGCCACCCGACGGCGACCGCCACCACTATCAGCACGCCGCCCGTATAGACGGCGTGGCCCCACAGGAACTCGCCGACCAACGCCAGCACCGCGCTGGTATCAAGAATCAGTCCGGCCGCGAAGACCAGGACCGCCAATAGAATAATCGCGATTCGCATGATGCGCGGACCCTGTCGCGCGCCGCCGCCGCGCGCAAGCAGCGTTTCAGCCACTCTGCACGGTCCGAGCTAGCGCCGCCCCATCCGTGTTTCGATCCGCGACAGCACCTCGGTCAGCCCGACGCTGCACATCACCAACACCAGGATCGCTGCGTATGCCCCCGCCGCGTCGAAGGTGCCCGAGTAGTACTCGATCAAGAACCCGATCCCCCGGTTGGACGCGATCAGTTCCGCCAGCAGTGTGTTGCTGAACGCATAG
>DASRQX010000203.1:0-3624 GCA_035696165.1 Acetobacteraceae bacterium
GATCTTCCCGTCATGGGACGACCTGCTGCTCACTCTCGCCTTCGCCAAGCCGCCACCAATACCGCCGTGAGCGCTGCCCTGCCCGGACCCCGCCCATCGTGCCGCCGAACAAGTGACAAAGGCCTGCCACAGACAGAAAAACCAAAATGAGAATTGCTGCATTTCGAACCGCCTCAGGCAGTTTGTTGCCAACGCTTGCCGCCCCCTCGCTTGCCCCAGTCCACCCGGTGTCGCCATCGATATATCCGGGAAAAGGGCAGTCATGCAGACTACTTCTACCACTGGAACGAGCTCGGCGACGGTGCGCCCGCAAACGGAATCCACTTGACGAGACTATGACCGACCAGTGTGATGCTATGCTGAGTATTCCAGTGCCAGCATCGCGCAACGGCTGGAATCTAGGGGGTCGTTGATGGCGGAGCCTTCAAGCGGGGATCAGCCGAACCGACTTACCACCGAGGAAGCCATCATCCGGGAAGTCGCGGCGATTGAGGGGCGGGGTAAGGAGCCTGCTGCTCCGGTGCCTCCGAAACAACCGCCGCTACTGCCCCAATCCAGCTCGCCACCCCAAAAATTCGGGCCGTTCACCGAAACGATCAGGCAGCTGCTCGAAGCGGCACCCCAGAAGTCCTCCCCGGAGGCAACCGCACACCGGCGTCCGGCGGCACCGTCACCACATGCCGCCAACCCCTCCGCGGCGACGGCAATCGGGGCCGAGCGACTCGCCATCCATAATGCCGCGGGACAGCCTCCGCCAACCGGCGAAATCCCCCGACAAGGTGTTAGTGGCAACCAGCGGCCGCCCGGTGGCGGTGCCGGCGCGGTGTACACAGGCGCCGCCGGCCGGCTGGACGCACTCTGCCTGTCCGGCGGCGGCATCCGCAGTGCTGCCTTCTGCCTTGGCGTGGTCCAGGCGCTCGCCGGCGCCGGATTGTTGGCGCGTTTCCACTACCTCTCGACGGTCTCCGGCGGCGGGTACACCGGCAGCCTGATCTGGCGGCTGGCAGCGCGCTTGGGCAGTGCTGCGGCGGCCGAGCACGTCCTGGCCGATCCGAAACTGTCGCCGCCGAAGGACTGGCTGCTGAACCTGCGGGAACTTACCAGCTTCCTGGCGCCGCGCCTCGGTGTCGCCTCGCTCGATGTCTGGGCCGCAATTGCGATGTATGTCCGCAACACCCTGGTGAATTGGGTGCTGTTCCTGCCAGCCGTTGTCGCAGTGGCTCTGCTGCCGCGCATTGTGCTGCGGTTGATCAAGATCACCCAGGGCTTTGCTGGCAACACCGGCTTGCCATGGTCGATACTAATGATGGCGGCCGCGCTAGCCGGATTCGCTTGCCTTACACATGCAGCGCGCCACGCCAGCAAGCTGCTGCCGGGACACCAGACCGCCGCCGGCTTGGCCGCGACCACCGAGACTGAGATCGTGCGGAACGTCACGCTGTGGCTCTGCATCTGGGCAGTGCTGGCAACTCTGTGGTTCGCCCTCATGCCGCGCGCCGGTGACAGCGTTCGGTCTTGGTTCGTCTATCTCATTCCGATCGTGAGCTTCCTCGCCTCGATCACCGGATATGTGTGGGAATGCAGCCGGGCGGTTGCACCGGTGCGTGAAATGTTCGCGGCCAACCGGCTGCGCTGGTGTGCTGCCGCACTGCTTGACGCGCTCGTCCTTCTGGCTGGTATCAAACTCGCCATCCATTGCGACATCACCCCGGTCGGGCTAGCGATCCTCGGGCCGCCTTGGGCAGTGCTCGCCCATCTCGTGCACGCCGCCTCGTTTATGGCGACGCGCCGGGAAACCCCCTTGTCCTGGCAGGACCGCGAATGGGTGGCGAGGCTGAGCGCTACTGAAGTCATGCCAGCAATCCTCTGGGCCGGGCTTGCCACGGTCTGCCTTTGGCTGTCCCATGTCCTCTTGAGCATGGCCGAGTACGCCCCTACGACTGCTACGGTGGTGGCCGCTGTATCAGGCCCGGTGGCGGCGCTGCTGGGACGCAGCTCGGCCACCACCGGCAGCGACACAAATCCCGCCAATCAGGGGTGGAAGTGGTTGCCCGGCTTGGCTGCCCTCGCCGCCAGCATGATCTTCGCCACAACGCTGCTGATGTTGAGCGCGGCCGGAGGATGGCGGGCGGCAAGCTGGGTGTCGAATCAGACGATCGGGACATCGCCGTGGATCGATCTGATCCTGACCCTCGCGATCATGATCCTCATGTCGGTCTGTCTGTTCTCGCTGAGCTTGTGGATCGGCCGTGCCATCAACGTCAACCGCTTCTCGCTCTATGAGCTGTATCGCAACCGGCTGGTGCGCGCCTTCCTCGGTTCGGCGCGCCCGCAGCGCAACGAAGATCCCTTCACAAAATTTGACGATGGCGACAACATGGTGCTGGCCGAGGCCTTGCCCTGGCATTTCGTGCATGGCGTCCCGCGTGGATTGCGGTTGTTTCCGGTAGTCAACACCGCCCTCAATCTGACCGCCGGCACCCGCACCGCCTGGAGCGAACGGAAAGCGGCCTCGTTCACGATGACGCCGCTGTTCTGCGGCTCCGCCGTGCTGGGCGCCGACGGGGTGTTCGTCAACACCGCCGACTTTGGTGGGACAAAGGTGCAGGTGCCATCGGGCTGGCCGCTCAGCAGCCTGCAGCTCGGCTCGGCGATGACAATTTCCGGCGCGGCGGTCAGCCCCAATGCGGGCTATCATACCTCCCCCACCACCGCTTTCATCATGACGCTATTCAACGCCCGCCTGGGCGCATGGATGCCGAACCCGGCGGTTGTGAGCGCCGCCGAGTTGGCTGCGTCGCGCCCGCCCAACAGCTTTGTGGCCCTGCTGTCAGAAATGTTCGGTCAGACCGATGACACCAGCAAAGCAATCTACCTGTCGGACGGAGGACATTTCGACAATCTCGGCATCTATGAGATGCTGCGCCGGCGCTGCGGCGTGATCGTTGCGATCGACGCCGATTGCGACCCGCACTACGAATATTTTGATCTTGGTAACGCCCTGCGCAAGGCTCGCATCGATCTAGGCGTCGAAGTAACGTTCGACCCAATCGGCCCGGTGCCCGGCCTCCCGCCGAACCAGCCCTGCATGCAAGGGCGGATTGCCTATCCCGCTACCGGCATGCTGCCGGCGGCAAGCGGCACATTGGTCTTCGTTAAAGCGCACCTCCCGGACACGGCGCCACTCGACGTGCTCGTCTATAAAAAAACCAGCACAACTTTCCCGCACGAGACGACCGGCAACCAGTTCTTCACCGAGAGTCAGTTCGAATCGTACCGCCGGCTTGGGCTGCATATTGCGCAGTGAGCCGCATCGCCGCCCATAATTCACAAGGGTTCTGTCGCAAATCTTCGCTTGAGACAGCCGCGGTGTATGATCGGCGACAACGGGTACGGCAGGGCGGCGGGTGATGATTGAGTTCAAGGGTAGCCATTTCGAGCGGGACGTGATCCTGTGGGGCGTCCGCTGGTACGTGGCGTATCCGATCAGCTACCGGCAGCTCGAGGAAATGATGGATGAGCGCGGCGTGGAGGTTGACCATTCCACGCTCAATCGCTGGGTGCTCAAATACGTTCCGCTGCTGGAGACGCGGTTCTGCGCGCGCAAGCGTTCGGTCGGATCCA
>DASRQX010000204.1:0-49374 GCA_035696165.1 Acetobacteraceae bacterium
CGTTGCGTCCGCATTGCGCCTTAGCGTATCGAGGGCCGGCATGACCAGTGCCGAACGCGCCCGCGGCGATTCCACCAACGGCCTCAGCTATGCCGATGCTGGGGTCGACATCGATGCGGGCGACGCGCTTGTCGAGTCCATCAAGCCGTTGGCGCGGGCGACTACGCGCGCGGGCGTGCTGGGCGGCCTGGGCGGCTTCGGCGCGCTGTTCGACCCCAAGGCGGCGGGATTCACTGATCCGATCCTGGTCGCCACCACCGACGGTGTCGGCACCAAGCTGATGCTGGCGATCGCCACCGGCCTCCACGACACCGTCGGCATCGACCTGGTGGCGATGTGCGTCAACGACCTCGTGGTGCAGGGCGCCGAGCCGCTGCTGTTCCTCGACTACTTCGCCACCGGCAAGCTGGACGTGGCGCAGGCGCGCGCGGTGATCGCCGGCATCGCCGCGGGCTGCCAGCAGGCCGGCTGTGCCCTGGTCGGCGGCGAGACCGCCGAAATGCCCGGGCTGTACGCCAGCCAGGACTACGATCTTGCCGGCTTCGCGGTAGGTGCCGCCGAGCGCGGCACGCTGCTGCCGCGCGGCGTGGCGCCGGGCGACGCCGTGCTGGGCCTGGCCAGCAGCGGGCTGCACTCCAACGCGTTCTCGCTGGTCCGCCGCGTGGTGCAGCTCAGCGGCCTGCCCTGGGACGCGCCGGCCCCGTTCGCGCCCACCGGCTTCGGCACGCAGGCCACCGGCTTCCGCACACAAGACCGCACGCTCGCGCGGGCCCTGCTCGAGCCGACGCGCATCTACGTGCGGCCCCTGCTGGCGCTGCATCGTGCCGGCCTGATGAAGGCGGCCGCGCACATCACCGGCGGCGGCCTGCCCGGCAACCTGCCGCGTGTGCTGCCGGAAGGCACGATCGCCGCGCTGACGCCGGGCTGGACGGTCCCGCCGGTCTTCGCGTGGCTGGCACGCACCGGAGGCATCGTGCCGGCCGAAATGCTGCGCGTGTTCAACTGCGGCATCGGCATGGCGGTCGTGGTCGCCGAAGCCGACGTGGGCGCCGCGGCGACGCTGCTGCGCGACCACGGCGAAGCCGTCACGCGCGTCGGCCATATCGAGGCCGCCGACGGCCCGGCCGAGGTGCGGATTACCCTGCCCGACGGCTGGCCTCCGAGTTGATCGCCATGTTGAGCCCAACATTGATTGCCATGTTGAGGCCTACGTTGATTCCGCGTTGATTCCGATGTTGACTCCACCTTGGCTCCCGCGTTGACCCAACAGAGGCCGGCATGAGGCAGCGCGCGGCGGTGCTGATCAGCGGACGTGGCTCCAACATGGCGGCACTGTTGGCGGCGTCGCGCGATCCGGCCTATCCGGTCGAGTTCGCTCTGACCCTGTCCAACCGCGCCCAGGCACCCGGCCTCGCACTGGCCGCCTCGCTCGGGGTGCCAACCGCGGTGGTGGAGCACCGCAAATTCAATGCCGATCGCGCCGCGCATGAGGCCGCCATCGACGCGGCGCTGGTGGCGGCTGGTATCCAGATCGTCTGCTTCGCCGGCTACATGCGATTGCTGACGCCGTTCCTGATCGAGCGCTGGGCCGGCCGCATGCTGAACATCCACCCGAGCCTGCTGCCGGCGTTCCCCGGCCTCGACACGCACGCCAGGGCGCTCGCCGCCGGGGTCAGGCTGCACGGCTGCACGGTGCATCTGGTCACCCAGACGATGGACGAGGGCCCGATCCTCGCTCAGGCGGCAGTCCCGGTGCTACCAGGCGACACGGCCGAAACCCTGGCCGCACGCGTCCTGGCGCAGGAGCACGTCATCTATCCGCTGGCGCTTCGGCTGTTCGCGTCCCGCCAGGCGGGGATCGTCCCGCCGGACCACGCCGCGCTGCTCAACCCCTTGCCGCCGGAGGCGGTGAAGCACAACCCCCTGCCGCCGGAGGCGGCGTAGCGCAACCCCTTGCCGCCGGGCGCGCCACTGCCATAAAACCCAACGAAACCATCTTCTCAGCCGAGGCGCCGCATGGCCGAACACAGCTCTGTCTTCACCGGACCCGACACGCAGGAGGCCTTCCTCGCCGACCGCGAAAATTTCCTGCACGGATTCACCCGTTTCACCTTGGGTGTGGTCGTCGCCGTGATCGTGGTGCTGGTCCTGATGGCGGTATTCCTGCTGTAGCGAACCGCTCTCGGCGGGACCTGTCGCACGTCGCGGGCGATGATCGCCAATCGATTGGTTGGCCTTGGCTCGCGTTCGAGACGCCAGCCATGCAATTCCCCACGTAGGCCGCAAGAACAAAGATATCCGCCGCGGCGCGCGCGGCGAAGGGATGCTGGCGTTACGCGCGAAGCGCCAATCCTCTTCCTCCAGGAGACTTTGCAGTCTTCCCGGCGACGCACCACCCGATTTGCCCGGTCACGTTGCGAAACACCCAGGACATACTGTCGCCGCGATCGCCACCTACATGTAGGCGCGATCGCCACCATATATTATGGTCCGGTCAAGAGGAGTGACACGCCATGCGCGCAGTCTTTTCTTCCGCACTTCGTTTAGCAGCCCTGGCCGGTGTCCTGGCACTGCCTCTGGCGGCACCGTCGCCTGCTCACGCGCAGGGGCACGGCGGTGGCGGTGGCGGCTGGCACGGAGGCGGTGGTGGCGGCTGGCACGGAGGCGGTGGCGGCGGGTGGCACGGCGGCGGGGGGTGGCACGGTGGTGGATTCCGTCCGGGGTTCGGCGGATTCGGTCCCGGCTTTAGAGGTGGTTGTTGCTTCCGCGGCGGCGTTTTCATTGGGGCGCCCTTCATCTACGCGCCACCGCCTGTCTACTACGCACCGCCTGTCTACTACGCGCCGCCGGTATATTACGCGCCGCCGGCATATTACGGCCCTCCGGGATAGCAGCCGGGCCAGCCCCAAAGCGTGACCGACGCGCTTGGGGCTCCATCGGGGCCAGTTGATGGCGAACCGCCGCGGTTTGCCGACCGCTGAGGGCGGGATCACACCGGCGGCCGTCCGGGACCCCGCATCATCCGCAAGGTAGCAATCGTCAACAAAGCGATCTTGCGCGCGTTGCCGATGCCCGCGAGAGTTATCCCGCGATGCTGATCCAGCGGGCCGACTTTGCCGACCTTGGCACACTTGCAGCGCATCGCCAGCGCTGTTGGGAACGGCAGCGCGATTATGTTCTGGCCAGTTCACCTTTGCATCGTCGGGCCTGGGCCGGCGCGGAACCCCCACTGCGACTCGAGGCACTTGCGGAGCTGCCTTTCACTGACAAGGAGATCTTGCGCGCGAGCCAGCACGCGAACCCTCCGTTCGGCGACTACCTGGCTGCTCCCGTAACCGCGGTGACGCGCCTCCACCGCACCTCGGGCACCACGGGCACTGCGATGAACCTCGCTTTGTCGGCACAGGATGCGCATGAGACCGCGGTTGTCGGCGCACGCGCGCAATCGGCTGCCGGCCTCGGCCCGGGCCACCGCGTGGTGCATTGCCTGAACTACCGGCTGTGGATGGGCGGCTTCACCGATCACACCACGCTAGAGATGACAGGCGCCGCGGTCGTGCCGTTCGGTGTCGGCGAAACGCAGCTTCTGGTCCGCACCATCCGCGAGCTCGGCATCACTGCGATCTCATGCACGCCGTCCTACCCGGCGGTCCTGGAGCAGGTGCTCGCCGAACACTTTCCCGCGCTGCATCCGCGCGATCTGGGATTGCAGCTCGGTCTGTTTGGCGGCGAGGCCGGGTTGGACGCCCTGGAGTTTCGCCGGCGATTGGAGAACACCTGGGGGATGCAGGTGCGCAACGCCAATTACGGTGTGACCGACGTGTTCTGCAATTTTGCCGGCCAGAGCGAGCTCGACAACGATCTGCATTTCATGGCGCTTGACGTGCTGCATCCGGAGTTGATCGCACCCGACAGCGGCGCCGTGCTGCCTTGGCGAGAAGGTGAGCGCGGCGAACTGGTGCTGACGCACCTCAGTCGCGAGTGCCAACCGCTGGTCCGCTTCCGCACCGGAGACATCATCGTGCTCACCGGCACGGACCGTGCGCGATGCGGCAGAACCGCACCGCGATTTCGCGTCGTCGGTCGCAGCGATGACATGGTGGTGGTGCGCGGGATCAATGTCTTCCCGGCGCAGGCTGCCGCGATCGTCAATCGCCACGATGCGCTGTCCGGCGAGTATCGCATTGTGCTCGACGGGCCAGGCCCGTACGACGCCATGCTTCTGGAGGCCGAGTTGGCCGAGGGTCCGCCACACCAGCCGGCGGAGCTGTTGTCCAACCGGCTCGTTGCGGAATTCAAACGCGAGTTAGGCGTGACGGCGCATATAACCCTGCTGCCCTTCGGCACGCTGCCGCGAACCGAAGGCAAGTCGCTCCGCGTGATCAAGCGGGGCGTGATCAAAAGTGACGTGATCCGGAGAGATCGTACATGACCGGACTGGTGTTGACGGAAGACGCCGGCGACGGCGTGTGCGCCATTACGCTGAACCGGCCGCATCGGCTGAACGCGATCGTGCCCGAACTGCTGGAGGACCTGATCGCGGCGATGCAGGCGGCGGATCGTGATCCTGCCATCCGCGCGATCATACTGACCGGTGCCGGTCGCGCGTTCTGCTCGGGCGATGATCTGAAGGAGTTCGCATCCCAGTCGAAGGATGTGGCGTCGACGCGGGCCTACATCGAGCGCATTCAGGATGTGACGCGCGCCCTGGTATTGGGGGACACGCCCATCGTCGGCGCAATCCGCGGTTGGGCGGTTGGCGGCGGGTTGGAGTGGGTGATCAACTGCGATTTCGCGATCGCCGCCGAGGGCACGCGATTCTTTTTCCCGGAATTGGCCTTGGGCGTGTTCGTCACCGGTGGCGTGACTGCGTTGCTGCCGCGTCTTGTTGGTCTGCAGCGGGCGCGGGAGCTGATCCTGCTGGGCGAGCGCTTCGATGCGGCGCAGGCCCATGCCTGGGGATTGGTTTGGAAAGTCGTTCCCGACGACGTCCTGATGCAGGAGGCACGCGCGCTCGCACGCCGCATCGCCGCGCTGCCGCACGGCCCGGTCCGCGATCTCAGGCGGATTCTCGCACATCTGCCCCATGCTGGACTTGAGTCCGCAATGGCGGCCGAGACCGATGCGACCGTGCGCGGCTTTTTGGACCCGGAGACAGCCAAGCGCATTACCGAATTCGGGTGACCAGCGGGCGGGTGATCCGCGGGAACGGAAACCGCGCCTGGCGAGAGGCTTCAATCACCACCAGGAGCTTTACCGCTGGTCATTCCCTGCAGCGCGCGCGGCGGCCGTTGAGCACCGCGAAACAGCACGCTGGCCTGGATCTCGACGGCGCGTTGCCAGGCGGCCAGTTCCGCTGTGCCCATCTCGGTCTGCGGCTGCGGATCGATATCGAAATTACAAAAGGCGTCCTGACCGCGGACCAGAGAAGCCGACTCGCGAGGCGAATGCTGGTACGCCCGCGTTGGCACCATCTCGAGCAGAAACAGGATACGGCGGTCGTTGCCAGAATTGGGCTTCGATGAATGGATGATGGCATTGTTGAACAGGGCGATCTCGCCGGGATCGAGTGCGAAATCCACAGCCGGCGTCTCGTCGAATGTGGCGTCGATGTACTGCTCGCGCGAGAGCAAGCTGTTTGTCGAAAACGCCTCCTTGTGCGGTAGCAGCGGCCCGCGGTGCGAGCCGGGGATGCCGCGGATGCAGCCATTCTCGGGCCGCGACGGTGACAGCGCCAACGCGACGATCACGACGATCGGCTTCACATCGGCATAGGCGGTGTCCTGGTGCCAGCCGGCGAAGGTCCTGCCATCCGCCTGCTTTGCGCGCAGCGAGGTTCCCCAGCACAGGATGTCAGGACCGATGAGATCCTCCGTGGCGTCGAGGATGCCGGGCTCGCGGATCATCTCGTCGACCCAGGGGCAGATCACATGTGCCTTCTGGTCAAGCTTGAGCCGCTCGTCCGGGTAGGCCGTCTCGAAAGCCTCGAGGAGCTGCCGGTAATAGAGCGCGCGCCGCTCGGAGATGGCGCGGACAGGTGTTACGAAACCGTCCCGATCGAACGCCTCGATCTGGGTTGGCGAGAGAACCTTTGGCATGGCGCGGTCCTGCGCGAGATCCACTGTGGCACTGGAAACAATGGCGTGATTTCCTGACGGGATCAACAATAGGCGGTGGTTCGAATCGAACGCCCAGGATCTACCCTCGAACTCTCCACATCACGCCGCGCGACGGCGCTTCTCGCCCGCTTCCGCGCCTACGCGTTGATACGTGGCGACAAAGAGCATGGTTGGCGACCCAGTTGGGCGCATACCATGCCCCCCGTCCGGCTCCATGGCGCGTCAGGTGTTGTCGGTCCGTGAGTGCCCTGACGTGATCCTTGATCGTGTTGCGGCTCGCTCCCGTCGCCTTGACCGCCTCGGCGATCGTCACCCGACCACGCTCGCGCGCCAGCTCCAGAATCCTGGCGGACAGCTCCGGCAGATCACCCAGCAGGGTGCTTTCGCGCTCGATCTTCCGTTCCAGGGCCCGCTTCTGCTGTTGCAACGCCCGTAGCAAGAACACCAACCAAGGAGCCCAGTCAGGCTCGGCGCTCCGTATGGTTCCCTGGGTTCGCCGCAGAGCCAGGTAGTAGCCCTCCTTGCTCCGCTCGATGATGCTCTCGAGTGAGCTTTAGGGCGCATAGGCATAGCCGGCCCGCAGCAGGAGCAACGTCGTCAGCACGCGCGAGATCCGGCCATTGCCGTCTTGAAAGGGATGGATCTCGAGGAACACAACCACGAAGACCGCAATGACCAGCAGGGGGTGCAGCGCCTTGTCGTCGTCTCGCGCCCGCACCCATGAAACCAGCTCGGCCATCCGCCGCGGCGTTTCGAACGGCGTCG
Organism: Acetobacteraceae bacterium; assembly: GCA_035696165.1. GTDB lineage: Bacteria > Pseudomonadota > Alphaproteobacteria > Acetobacterales > Acetobacteraceae > Palsa-883. The sequence continues at coordinate 6,885 of DASRQX010000204.1, forward strand.
CCGTGGCGAACACGACGCCCAAGCTGTTGCCGTTCTCGTCGAAGGCCTCCACGTGGTTGGCCAACGTCTTGTAGTCCCCGCGATGCCTTGCATCCTTTGCGGAGTGGGCCAGAAGATCGCGATGAACTTGCTTGATGTGGTTCTCGGTGAGGGTGATTGCCTCCCAACGGGCGAACACCGTCTCCATGACCGCGGCGTAACCAGCCACCTCCTGCTCATCGCGATTGGCGAGAGATCGAAGGGGGAGATTTGACAGCAGACGTTCGATTTCGGGATTGCTGAGCTTGGCGCCTTCAATCCGGGTTGACGACCCGATACTCTCGATGGTGGCGACATGGCGCAGTCTGGACAGTCGGTCCGGCGCGATCCGGCCGATGGCGCGCCAGGCACCCTTGAACTCGTCGATCTCGGCGATCAGGGAGAGCAGCTCCGGCGTGATGTGGATTGTGCCGATTTCGAGCGCCGCCGCGATTTTTCCATCCGTTTCCATCCTATAAGCTTCGAGCGGCCACCTCCATTTGTCCATCCAATTTCATCCGAATCACTCGTAGGCAAGGGAGCATGCTCCAAGCCGGCCTCACGTCGCTTGGCGAACCGGTCGGCGGAGTCGCGGGCGTGGTAAGGGACTCGGCCATCGCGGCCCAGTCCGATACCTATTGGCAGCCATGTCGATCAAGAAACGAGTCTGTTTAAAGGGCGTAGCGGACCCAAGATTTGCCGTGCCGGCGCAACAAGGTGGGGGTAAGGGCGTGATCCACGCCAGCTGCCTCGGCGCGGGTGATGACTGCTCGAAGCTCGATAATGCCACCCTCTGAAGAAGCGTCGCAGAATGCCAAGAGGTCTCGGGCAGGAGCGGCTGCAACGAACCCGTTGGGAGCGAGGTGCGCCAGGCGATCGTCCCAAAGACTGCCCGCCAGAAGCAGACTCGCTTCAAAATTCCCGCCTAGCAAAACCGCGAATATGCCCTGATAGGGCCTGATCTCAAGACGATCGCGAGAAAAGTCGAGCAGATTTGCTACCGCGCGGTTATGCAACTCGTCCGCGGTGACGTTGGCACCCAACAGATGTCGGCGCTGCACGTAGCGGAACGCAAAGCCGACATCGACCAGATATGCGGCTGGCAGCCCGTTCCCGACGGCTCGCAAGACGGGCTCATCAGGGCCGGTAACCTCAATCGCCGGATTGTTGTCGACGATTGCGACCTTCAAATACGCGATGGCCCGATCGCAAAAGCCCCTGTCGGTTTCGGTCATGGAAGGCGCGTCGTCTCGCCGCTGTCGCATCGCGTTGCAGCATCAAGCCTCCGCTACGAACGATAACTCCCGTTGATATCGATATACCCGTGCGTCAGATCGCACGTCCACGCGACCGCCTTCCCCCGCCCCAATCCCAAATCAATCGCAATCAACACCTCGCGCCCCTTCATGTGCGCCACCACCGGCGACTCGTCATACCCCGCCACCACCCCGCCATGCCGCGCCATCCACACACCCCCCACAGCGATCGACAGCTTGTCGCGATCCGCCGGCTCGCCGGCCTTGCCCACCGCCATCACGATGCGGCCCCAGTTGGCGTCCTCGCCGGCGATCGCCGTCTTCACCAGTGGCGAATTCGCCACCGTCATCGCGATTCGCTTGGCCGAGCGCGCCGTCGTCGCCCCACTGACCTCGATCCGCACCAGTTTCTGCGCACCCTCGCCGTCGCGCACCACCTGCAGCGCAAGGTCCAGCAGCAGGCCATCCAGCTTGCGCGAGAAATCCGCCAACATGCGGCCACGCGCGGCAGACCCATCGGCCGACGGGATGCGCAGATGCTTCGCCTGCCCGGTGGCGAACAGCAGCACCGTGTCGGACGTGGATGTATCGGAATCGACGGTCGTGCAGTTGAAGCTGGCGTCCACCCCACGCCGCAGCATGGTCTGCATCGCGTCGGCCGGCAGCTTCGCGTCGGTGAACACGAAGCACAGCATCGTCGCCATGTCCGGCGCGATCATGCCGCTGCCCTTGGCGATGCCGCTGATGCGCACCTGGGCGTCGCCGATCTGCGCCACCCGCGTCGCCGCCTTCGGAAACGTATCGGTGGTCATGATGCCGCGCGCCGCGTCTTCCCACGCATCCTCGCGCAGCCCCGCGTGCAGCGCCGGCAACGCCGCGGTCAGCCGGTCGTGCGGCAGCACCTCGCCGATCACCCCGGTCGAGGCGACAAACACCTGCCGCGCCGGACCGCCGACCAGTTTCCCCGCCGCCTCGGCGGTCGCGGCGCAGGCATCCCGCCCGGCCCGCCCGGTAAACACATTGGCATTGCCGGCGTTCACCACCACAGCGCGCGCCCGCCCGCCCTTCAGCGACGCCCGGCACCAATCCACCGGCGCGCCGGGGCACTTGCTGGACGTGAAGACACCCGCAACCGTCGTGCCAGCCGCCAGCTCCATCATCACCAGGTCGTTGCGGCCCTGGTAGCGAATACCCGCGGCCGCGGCACCCAGGCGTACCCCCGCGAGCGGCGGCAATTCAGGCAGGGTCACGGCAAGCGGTGAGGTCGGTACGGCCATCACGTTTCCCCTAGACGTTTCTTGTGGCTGTTCGCCGTGGGTGTTGCCCCAAGACGTTGCGTGTTCCGGATCGGCTTTGCCCTGGACTTAGCGTGGTCCGGACTTTGCGGGTCTGGACTTTGCGGCGGCTGGGCTTTGCCTGCTCTGGACTATGCTTGCTCTGGACTATGCTTGCTCTGGGCTTCGCTTGTTCCCGGCTTGTCCCAGCTCCAAGCGCTGCTTCCGACGATCGGCCGGCCAGCGCGGCGCACCCCAAGCCGGCGACTCCCGAACTCAGGGCTTGGCGGCGGGCGGCGGCTCAGCGGTGTCCGTCGCGCGCTGAGGCGAGCCGTCCAGGTTGAACTTCTCCACCGTCACGTGCGACCTGGCGTCAGCCAACGCCGTCTGCACCCCCTCCTGCACCACCTTCTGGCGCAACTCGTCATGCGCCTGCTCGAACGTCGGAGGGTTGCTGTGCCGGAGTTCCAGCACCTGGATCACATGCCAGCCGAACTGCGTGTGCACCGGCGTGTCGGAGATCTGGTTGGGCTGCATCGCGAAGGCGGCCGCGGCGAATTCCGGCACCATCTCATCCTTGCGGAAAAAGCCAAGGTCGCCACTGTGATCGGACCCCGGGTCCTTGCTGTACTGCTTGGCCAGCGCCGCGAAATCTGCCCCCTTCTTGAGCTCCGCGATGATCTTCTTGGCCAGGTCCTCGTTGTCCACCAGGATATGGCGGGCGTGCACCTCGTCCTCGCCAGGCTTGTTCGCGAAATCGCGCTGATAGCGGGCGCGCAGCGCGTCTTCCGTCACCATCGGACCAATCATCTGGCCCAGCATCGCCGTCTGCAACACCCGATCGGTGGCGGCAGCGATCTGGCGTTCGACCGCCGGGTCCTTTTGCAACCCAGCCTTGCGCGCCTCGATCGACAGCGCCTGGCCATCGATCATCTGCTCCAGCAGCATCGGATACAAAGTCGCCGGAGGCATGCCGCGCGCGTTAGGCGGCAGATCCTTCGCCGCGCTCTGCAGCTGGCTCAGATGGATCGGCTGCCCGTCCACCTTGGCCACGACCGGGTCAGGCGCGGCCGCAGTTGCCGTGGCCCCGCTTGCGGGAGCGGCAGCGGGGGCGTGTGGCGACGCCGGGGTTGGGGCCGGCACCGGGGTCGGCGCCGGGGTCTGGGCGTTCACGCTGGCGACGAGCGCCAGTCCCCCGAAGCCAGCCACAAGAAGCCGGCACAACACGGTGACGGCCAGGCGGGGTCCGCGAATAGGCATGAATATTCCTGTCGAAGAAGGCGGCGGATCATGGCGGAAGCACTGGATTGCCACAAGGCAACCACCCCGTCGCCGTGGGTTGATCAGTTCCCGGATTTTTGCGTTGCCCCGGGTTTTTGCAGTGCGCCGGGTTTCGCCTGCGCCCCGGATTTCGCTGGCGCCCCAGGTCTATCCGGCGCCAAAGCCGAGGCCGGCCTCGCAGCGGGCGCCGGCACGACCGTGCCTGGCTGCTCGTTCGCACTCGGCGCTGGCTCATCACCCCGCACCGGCGCATCGGGCGGGCCCGCCGGGCCGTTCATCGGAGCGCCACCCATATCGAACTTGTGCACCTCCAGCCCTTCGCGCGCCTCGGCCACAACACGCCGCACCGCCTCCTGCAGCAACTCCTTGCGGATCGCGTCGTGTGCCTGCTCCAGGCTCGGCGGCGGTACGCTGCGGCGCTCCATCACCTGGACCACGTGCCAGCCAAACTCGTTGAAGATCGGCTTCTGCGCGACCTCGCCAGGCTTCAATGAGAAGGCAAGGTCGGCAAATCCGGCCCACACCTGGTCATGGCGGAAGAAACCCAGATCGCCGCCGCGCGCGTTGTCGGGATCCTTGCTGAACCGCCGCGCCAGCGTGGCGAAGTCCACGCCCTTGTTCAGCTCGCCGATCAGCCGCTTGGCCTCGTCCTCGCTGCTCACCAGGATGTGGCGCGCATGGACCTCTTCGGTGGCCGGCCGGCCGGCGAAATCGCGCGCGTAGCGTTCCTGGATCGCCGCCTCGGTCACCTGCGGCACCGCCGTGCGCTCCAGCAACGCGCCTTCCAGCACGCGCGCGCTCGCCGCGTCGACCTGACGCTTCACGGCCGGATCCTCGTCCAGTTTCCTGGCGCGGGCCATCAGCACCAGCGCCTCGTGATCGACCATCCGATCCAGCAGCGTCGGGTAGATGACCTCGAACGGCATCTTTTGCAGCGCCTCGGGCAGCGACCTGATCGCGTCACCAAGGTCGGAAAGATAGATCGGATGGCCCTCGACATTGGCCACCACCGGGTCCGGGGCGGCCTGTCTCGTTTTGGCGATCTTCGTATCAGGCGGCCGCAAGCCGGTGAACGGAGTAACCGGCTGGGCACCCGAAGGATCGGCTTGCGCCTGGTCACTCTCATCGGACAGCACGCCGGTCGACAGCATCTCGGCCCGGGCGTCTTCCGTCCAATGGCCGCCTTCCGTCCAGTGCATGATCGCCAAACCCGAGACAACAGCGCAGAACAGCCCCAGGATCGGACCGGCTATCCAACGCGACATCGCACCCTCGCCAGTGGCGTCAGCCGATCTATCAGCCCGAACCCCAGCGGTCGAGGGGCCGTAGCTTCTCCGTTTTCAACCCGCACCGGCCGGCAGCCCCGTAGGACCGCCCATGCAAATATCCTGTCGTTGGGTGCCCAAACCAAGGGGCGGGCTGGGGTGCGGCTCGCAAACTGAGACACTGCCGTCGCCCTGCTGTCGTTGACCGGGGCCTCGGTGGGTCCTATCTGAATGAAGCTCCGTCCGGCACCTCCGGGCGGGGCCGTGCTTGCGCGCCCCCGAAGACGGCCGACCGGCCGGCCGCCGCGGACAAGCTGTCGCAGAAGGGTCTCATGTTCGCTGTCCTCGCCCGCGCCGTTTTCGGCACCGCCAACGACCGTTCTCTCAAGGCCTATCAGCGCCGCGTCCCGCAGATCAATGCGCTGGAGCCGGCGATCGAAGCGCTGTCCGATGACGCGCTGCGGGCCAAGACCGGCGAGTTCCGTGAACGCCTCGCCGCCGGCGCGACCCTCGACGAACTACTGCCGGAAGCCTTCGCGGTGGTGCGCGAGGCCAGCAAGCGCACGCTGGGCCAGCGCCATTTCGACGTCCAGTTGGTCGGCGGCATGGTGCTGCACGACGGCAAGATCGCCGAGATGAAGACCGGCGAGGGCAAGACGCTGGTCGCCACCCTGCCGGTCTACCTCAACGCACTCAGCGCCAAGGGCGTGCATGTCGTCACGGTGAACGACTACCTCGCCCGCCGCGATGCCGAATGGATGGGCCAGATCTACCGTTTCCTCGACATGAATGTCGGCGTGATCGTGCACGGCCTGGATGACAGCCAGCGCCGCACCGAATACGCCGCCGACATCACCTACGGCACCAACAACGAATTCGGTTTCGACTACCTGCGCGACAACATGAAGTACCGCCTGGAGGACATGGTCCAGCGCGACTTCAATTTCGGCATCGTCGACGAGGTCGACAGCATCCTGATCGACGAGGCGCGCACGCCCCTGATCATCTCCGGCCCCGCCGAGGACAGCTCCGACCTGTATCGCCGCGTCGACGCTGTGGTGCGCGAACTGGTGCGCGACGAATCGGTGTATGAAAAAGACGAGAAGTTCAAGACCGTCTCGATGACCGAGGCAGGCTCCGAGCGAGTCGAGGACATGCTACGCGAAGCCGGCGTGCTGACCGAAGGCAACCTGTACGACATCTTCAACGTCAGCGCGGTGCACCACGTGCACCAAAGCCTGCGCGCCCATGTGCTGTTTGCCCGCGACGTCGACTACATCGTGCGGCAGGACAAGGTGGTGCTGATCGACGAGTTCACCGGCCGCATGATGGAGGGCCGGCGCTATTCCGACGGCCTCCATCAGGCGCTGGAGGCCAAGGAAGCCGTTACCGTGCAGGCGGAAAACCAGACGCTCGCCTCGATCACCTTCCAGAACTATTTCCGCCTGTATCCCAAGCTCGGCGGCATGACCGGCACGGCGATGACCGAGGCCGATGAATTCGGCGAAATCTACAAGCTGGACGTAGTCGAGGTGCCGACCAACGTCCCCTGCATCCGCGCCGACGAGGACGACGAGGTCTACCGCTCGGCCGAGGAAAAATACGAGTCGCTGGCCAAGCTGATCGAGGACACCCGCCGGCGCGGCCAGCCGGTCCTGGTCGGCACCACCAGCATCGAGAAAAGCGAGCAGATTAGTGCGCTGCTGAAGCGCAAGCGCGTGCCGCACGAGGTACTGAACGCCCGCTTCCACGAGCAGGAGTCGGAGATCATCGCTCAGGCCGGCGCACCCGGCGCCGTAACGATCGCCACCAACATGGCCGGCCGCGGCACCGACATCAAGCTCGGCGGCAACCTCGACATGCGGATGAAACACGAGCTCGCCGGCATCGAAGACCCCGGCCTGCGCGCAACCCGCGAGGCCGAGATCCGCGACGAGGTGGCCGCCGCGCACGAGGCAGTGAAGCAGGCGGGCGGGTTGTTCGTCGTCGGCACCGAACGCCACGAAAGCCGGCGCATCGACAACCAGTTGCGCGGCCGGTCCCGCCGGCAGGGCGATCCCGGCGGCTCACGCTTCTTCCTGTCGCTGGAAGACGACCTGATGCGCATCTTCGGCTCCGACCGAATGGGCGGAATGCTGCAGCGCCTGGGGCTGAAGGACGGCGAGGCGATCGTCCATCCGTGGATCAACAAGGCGCTGGAAAAGGCGCAGAAGAAGGTCGAGGCGCGCAACTTCGACACCCGCAAGAACGTGCTGAAATACGACGACGTGATGAACGCCCAGCGCAAAGAGGTCTACGCCCAGCGCAAGGAGTTCATGAAGGCCACCGACGTCTCGGAAACCGTCGCCGAGATGCGCAGCGAGATCATCGACCTGATGGTCACCCGCCGCATTCCGGAGAAGGCCTTCGCCGAGCAGTGGGAGCTGGCCGAGCTCACCGAGGATCTGCGCCGCTTGCTGAACATGGATCTTCCGGTGGTGGACTGGGGCCGCGAGGAAGGCATCGACGAGACGCAGTTGCGCGAGCGCATCATGCAGGCGGCGGACGCCATGATGGCCGCCAAGGCCGCCAACATGACCCCGGACCTGATGCGCTTCATCGAGAAATCGATGCTGATCCAGGTGCTCGACGCGGTGTGGAAGGAGCATCTCTACGCGCTGGACCATCTGCGCCAGGGCATCGGCCTGCGCGCCTATGGCCAGCGCGACCCGCTGAACGAATACAAGAGCGAGGCCTTCGCGCTGTTCAACGCGATGCTGGACGAGCTGAAGGAACGCGTGACGTCGATGCTGGCGCGCGTCGAGCTGGCGCCCGAAGGCCCCACGCAGCCGATGCCGCCGCCCCGGCCGCTGCAAATGTTCGAGCTGCATCCGGAACCCGAGCTGGCATTCGCGGGCCCCGCGGACGACGGCACCGGTCTGGCCAACGCCGGGGGTTCCAGGATGGAGATGCGCTCCGGTCCGGCGCCGATGCCGGTTTCGGTGCGCTCGGTGCGGGCCGACGCGATCGATCCGAACGACCCCGCGACCTGGCGCAACGCCGCGCGCAACGGCCCCTGCCCCTGCGGCTCCGGCAAGAAATACAAACACTGCCACGGGAAACTGAATTAACCGGCGCAGCCGCACCTGCACCTCTCCCGCGCTGGCGGGAGAGGTCGAGGCGCGAAGCGACAAGGGTGAGGGTCGTGCCGCGCGCCACCACCCTCACCCGTAGCGCCCCGCCCGCCGACCTTGGTCCGCTCTTCGCGGCCCAGGCCCACCAAAAAACGGAAAGGTGTATGGTGGCGATTCCCGTCACGGCTATAGCAAAGACGCACGAATGACAGCCGACACCGAGCCAGCCCCCCCGGCAAACCCCAACACACTATCGGAGCTAGAGTTCCGTCCGATCCACATCTCCGGCTACGACCGGCAGATGCACGATTTCTACCCAACGCCCGACTGGGTGACCGGCGCCCTGCTGAAGCACGTGAAGCTGCGCAACCACGTATGGGAACCGTGCTGCGGCGACGGAGCCATGGCGCGCGTGCTCAACCGTGCGGGTTACGACGTGGTCGCCACCGACCTTATCGACCGCGGGTTCGGCCGCGGCGGCGTAGATTTCTTCGCGTGCACCGCGTTTCCCGCGGGCTGCCACGCAATGGTAACGAACCCGCCATACGGGGATGGCGGCGAGCTGGTACGGGCGAACAACGCCTCGCTCAACTTCCAGAGATTTGTCCGCCACGCGCTCGACCTGACCGAGCGCGCCAACGGGCAACTGGCATTGTTGGTTCGCTTTCAGTGGATGGCGGGCAAGCGGGCCGCGGCGCTGATCTCCTCAGGGCCGCTCAGCCGGGTGGTGGTGCTCACGAAACGGATCAAGTGGTTCGACCTGGGCGAACACACAAATGCGGGACAGCACCATCATGCATGGTTGTTTTGGGATTGCCGTCACGGGCGGTTGCTGCCGCCAAGTTTGGTGTTTTCGGAGTAGTGTGTCGGTTTGAGTGTTGGCGCTGCCCATGACCAATCAGCCCATGATCAACCCGATCGACCTCTCCAACCGCACCGCGCTGGTAACCGGCGCATCGCGCGGCATCGGCCGCGCGATCGCGCTGATCCTGGCGCGGGCCGGCGCCGACATCGCGGTGAACTACAGCACGCGGCGGGCCGAGGCCGAGGAAGTCGCACACCAGATCACGGCGCTCGGCCGGCGCGCCATGCCGATCGCCGCGGATGTCTCCGACAGCGCCGCCGTTGCAACGACGGTCGCCGCGATCACCGGCACGCTCGGCCCGATCGATCTGCTGGTGAACAATGCCGGCATCGGCCCGCCGCACGGGCTCGACGACCTGACCGAGGCAGTGTTCGACCGTACCATCGCGGTCAACCTGAAATCCGCCTTCCTCTGCATCCAGGCGGTGCTGCCGGCGATGCGCGCGCGGCGCTTCGGACGCATCGTCAACATCAGCTCCGGCGCGGCGCGCGGCGCGGGCGGCATAGGTGTGCACTACAACGCCTCGAAGGCCGGGCTGGAAGGGCTGACCCGAGGCTATGCCGCCCGCCTGGCCGCCGAGGGCATCACGGTGAACGCCATCGCGCCGTCGCTGATCGACACCGAAATGGTGGCACCGATCCGCGCCGCCGCCGCGCGCATTCCGGTGGGGCGGCTGGGCACCGCCGAAGAAGTGGCGCAGGCAGTGCTGCTCGCGATGGGCAACGCCTATATGACCGGCCAGACGATCCAGCTCAATGGCGGCCTGAGTTTCATCTGATGCCAGAGCGCCCGAGCATCGCCGGATGATCGGCACGCCGCTGCCACATTGGTGCCGTATCGTTATGAACAGCGCCACGAACGAGTTCGTCGCAAACCTTGTCCCCAACCGCCTCGACGCCCTGGAGATCTCCGGCACCGCATGGCGGGATGCGGGATTTCGCTCCTACGAGCACGTCGCCTATCCCGGTTTCGACATTTGCCGCGACCGCACAACCCGCACCTACGACATTATCATCGCCGAACAGGTGTTCGAACACATTCGCCGCCCCGACCGTGCAGCGCGCAACGTCCACGCGATGCTGCGCCGGCATGGTGTTTTCGTAATCACGGCACCGTTCCTGATCAAATACCATCCGGAGCCGCTCGATCTCTGGCGCTGGACCGCTGAGGGCCTGAATGCGCTGCTCGAGGACGCGGGATTCTCCACCGTCGCCGCGCACTCCTGGGGCAGCCGCGCGTGCGTCGCGGGCAACTTCGATACGTGGCCCGATTACATGCCCGAGCTTCATTCGCTCGAGAACGAGCCGGAGTTCCCCATCGTCGTATGGGCATTCGCTCGCCGCGACGCGCCGCAGACGCCGCTCGATCGACTGATCGCATACGGCAAGGCAATCCGCCGCAGAATGGCCCATCGCCCAGACCGCCACATAGTATGACCGCCACGTAGTATGACGGTCCCCGATCATGCCGCAGACCATCTTCCGCACCCCATCGTTCGCCCCGGCGCCACGTCCCGATATCTCGGTAGCAATCTATCTCGGCATCAACACGTAACCCACCAGATCAGAGGCAATGCCCGTGCTTGACCGCGTTCTGCTGACTAACGATGACGGCATCGACGCCCCGGGCCTCGCGGTGCTGCAGGAGATCGCCACCGAGCTGGCGCGCGAGGTCTGGGTGGTGGCGCCCGAACACGACCAGAGCGGCGTCTCGCACGCCGTCAGCCTGCACCACCCGCTGCGCGTGGTGCAGTACGGCCCGCGGCGCTTCGGCATCAACGGCACGCCGGGGGACTGCGCGGTGATGGGCATCTGCCACCTGATGCAGGCCCCGCCGGATCTGGTCCTGTCGGGGGTCAATCGCGGCGGCAATCTGGGGATGGAGACGGTGTTCTCCGGCACCGTCGGCGGCGCAATGACCGCGATGCTGGTCGGGGTGAAAGCGATCGCCCTGAGCCAGGTGTGGACCGACCGCGACAACGTGCGCTGGGACACCGCGCGGCATCTGGCACCTGGCGTGATCACGCAGTTGCTGGCGCTCGGCTGGAGCGTCGATACCTGCCTGAACGTGAATTTCCCCGATTGCCCGGCGCAGGACGCCGGCCCGCTGACGGTGGCGCGGCAGGGCGCCGGGCTGCTGCAGGGGATGCTGGTGGAAACTCGCACGGACCCACGCGGCATCCCGTACCACTGGCTGAATTTTCGCCGCGGTCCACGCGCCCAAGGGCCGGATGCCGACACCGACGTGATCGCGGCCGGCCGCGTCGCGGTAACCCCAATCCGCTATGATCGCACCGACCAGGCAGGGTTCAACGAGTTGGCGGCGAAGCTACCCCGGCTGTAGCGCCGCACCCATCTCAAGACAGCAGCAACATGAGGTCGCCGTGACCGAACACAGGGCCCGGTTGTGCCGGAACGAAATACCCGTCGCAGGCACGCAGCATCACCGATCAGCCCTGATCGGCATCGACGGCCAGATGTTCCAGCTCTTCCCTCGCGGCTGCGATGATCTCCCGCGCAAGCTCCGGATCGGTTTTCTCCAAACTGCGCGCCATGGCGACGCTTCCGATCATCGCCGAGGCCAGGGTTAGCGCGCGCCGACGCACCACCTCCTTCGAGACCCCTTCCGGAAGGGCATCCTCGATCAGCGCGACCATGTTCCGGAAGCCTTCGGCAAAAGCCGCGCCGATCTGTTCGTCCTGTCGCGGCACGTCCGAGACACAGGCGGCCATTAGGCAAGCCGACCCCGCATCCTTCACGTGCGACTCGCAGAGATAGGCGTCGAGATACGCCGAAAGCGGATCGGGAACGGCCTTGCGAAGTTCGCGCCAGCTCGCGGCCCCATCCGCCAACGCCTTGCAGGCCGCTTCCCTGGCAAGTGCGTGCTTCGACTTGAACTGGCCGTAGAGGGCACCCTGGGTCAGGCCGGCTTCGCGGCAGATCTCCGCGACGCCGGCCCCGTCGAACCCTCGCTCCTGAAGCAGTCGCCCGGCTGTCGCCACCAGCGTGGCGCGATGCTCCGCGACCTTCTTCCCCGAAACCTTCACGGATCGCTCCCGATCAGCCCACTTGATCTATTGATAGCGGCCTCTATCTATGGGCGCGATGATAGCGATCGCTACGATTACGGGCATCTATTTGGTTCGCGCCGACGGAGTCTCAAGAGCACGGAATTCGACAAGACGCGAACCAATCCGGGTCGCTCCATACCCGCCTTCCTGTGCCGCCAAACGGCATCGCCCGCCACGTCCGGCATCCATCGGGACCACCGCAACATGACCAACACCACGGAATGAGGGGCCGTACATGGACCACATCTCATTGACCGACCAGGACGTCGCCGAACGCACGGACGTCACCGGCGACAGCTACCGCCCCCTTCGCCGCCGCAGCCAGTGGCGCCCCGTCGCGCTCGTCGGCGTCGTGGCGGTGTTGGCCGCCGTGGGTGGCGAGCGCATCTGGTGGTCAAGCGAACAACCTGCCCCGCCTCCGCCCCCGCCGCCGCAGGTGACAGTGAGCCTGCCGCTGCAACAGACGGTACAGGCCACCGGGCGCTTCCTCGGCCAGTTCTCGGCGGTGGACAGCGTGGAGCTGCGGGCGCAGGTCGGCGGCACCCTGACCGCGATCGAATTTCAGGATGGGCAGATCGTGCACAAGGGCGATCCGCTCTTCGTCATCGACCCGCGGCCGTTCCAGATTAGGCTCGATCAGGCCGTCGCGCAGTTCCAGACCGCACAGGCCAAGGAGACGCTGAGCGAGGCGGAGCTCTGGCGGGCGCAGCAGCTCAAGCGGACCGATTTCGGAACCGCCGAATCGGTGGACCAGCGCGCCGCCGACCAGCACAGCGAGCAGGCCGCCATCGACACCGCCAAGGCGGCGATCATGGACGCACGGCTCGACCTGGAATTCTCCCGCGTCACTGCGCCGTTCACCGGCCGCATGGGCGCGCACCTCGTCTCCGTCGGCAGCCTGGTGAGCGGCAGCCGCGGCGGCACCAGCCCGACGACGCTGATGGCGACGATCGTCTCGCTCGACCCGATCCATCTCGACTTCGACATGAGCGAGTCCGACTACCTGGCCTACCAGCAGGCCCATCACGGCAGCGCGCCGCATGACGATGTCGACATCAGCCTGGACGGCGACGGGCATTTCGACCGCCACGGTACACTCGACTTCATCGACAACGCGGTGAACCGCAGCAGCGGGACCATCCACGCGCGCGTGACGGTGCCCAATCCGGACCTTACCGTCACGCCCGGCCAGTTCGCGCGCCTGCGCGTGGCAATTGGCGACCCCGCGCCGGGCTTGCTGGTGCCCGCTGCCGCCGTCGTCCCTGACCAGTCGCGGCAGATCGTGATGACCGTGGCGGCGGATGGAACCGTCGTTCCGAAGCAGGTCGAGAGCGGCGATCTCTATCGCGGGCTGCGGGTCATCCGCAGCGGCCTCGCCCCGAACGACCGGGTCGTCATCGACGGTCTGGTGCGCGTCCGCCCCGGCATCAAGGTCGCGCCGGTCGCCGGCGCGATCACGCCAGACCCCCCCGCCGGCGACGCGGGATAGGAGAGCGCCATGCGCTTCACGCACCTCTTCATCGACCGCCCCATCCTGGCGACGGTGATCAGCGTCTTTCTCACCCTCATCGGGCTCGGCGCGCTGGTGGTCCTGCCGGTCGCGCAATACCCAGAGATTGTGCCGCCCACGGTGCAGGTGACCACGAGCTACCCTGGCGCGTCCGCCCAGGTGGTCAGTCAGACGGTCGCGACGCCGCTCGAGCAGGAAATCAACGGCGTCGAGGACATGATCTACATGAGCAGCCAGTCCACCGGGGACGGCAAGCTCACCATCACGGTCACCTTCCGCATCGGTACGGACCTCAACGTCGCGCAGATGCTCACGCAGAACCGGGTGCAGGACGCGCTGCCGCGGCTGCCGGACGACGTCCAGCGCCTGGGCGTGCAGGTGCGCAAGGCGACACCGAACATCCTGCTGGCAGTGCACCTGTTCTCGCCCGACGGGTCGCGCGACAATCTCTATCTCTCGAACTACGCGACGCTGCACGTGAAGGACGCGTTGGCGCGCCTGCCGGGTGTGGGCGACGTGCAGTTGTTCGGCGCTCGCGACTACGCGATGCGCATCTGGCTCGATCCGGACAAAGTGGCCGCCTACAACCTGAATGCCAGCGAGGTGCTCGCAGCGCTGCAAGCACAGAACGTACAAGTTTCCGCCGGCATCCTGAACCAGCCCCCGGTCTCGGGGAATGCAGCGTATCAGCTCAACGTCCAGACGCTCGGCCGCCTGACCACGCCCGAGCAGTTCGCCGACATCATCCTCAAGACCGACAATAGGGGGCGCCCGACCCGCATCCGCGATGTTGGCCGCGTTGAGGTCGGCGCGGCCGATTACGGTTCCACCGCGTTCATGGACCGCAGCGAGGGCCTGCCGCTGTTGATCTTCGCCCAGCCCGGCGCGAACTCTCTGGCGGTAGAGCACGAGGTCCTGGCGACAATGCAGGACCTCAAGAAGGACTTTCCGCCCGGCATCAGCGACATCGTCATCTACGATCCGACGATCTTCGTGGGGAAATCGGTGCACGAGGTCATCACCACGATCTTCGTCGCGATCCTGCTCGTCGTCGGCGTCGTGTTCCTGTTCCTGCAAACCTGGCGCGCCTCGCTCATCCCGGTGATCGCCATCCCGGTTTCGCTCATCGGCTCCTTCACCATCCTGTTGGCGTGCGGCATATCGCTGAACAACCTGTCGCTGTTCGGCCTGGTGCTGGCGGTCGGCATCGTCGTCGATGACGCGATCGTCGTGGTCGAAAACGTCGAGCGCAACATCGCGGCCGGGATGAGCCCGAAGGAGGCCGCGCATCGCACGATGGACGAGGTGGGCGGCGCGCTGGTCTCCATCGCGCTGACCTTGTGCGCGGTGTTCGTTCCGTCGGCCTTCCTGTCCGGCATATCCGGACAGTTCTTCCGCCAGTTCGCCGTCACCATCGCGGCCTCGACGGTGATCTCGTTGATCGTCTCGCTCACCCTCAGCCCGGCGCTCTGCGCGCTGCTGCTGAAGGCGCATGACCCGCACCAGGCCGCAAGCGGCAATCTGGCGGGACGGCTCTTGTACGCTGCCTTCGCACGCTTCAATCGCGGGTTCGAGCGGATGTCGGACGCCTACGGCGCGCTGACCCGGCGCCTGGTGCGCGGCCTGGCGGTCGTCGCGGTGATCTATGTCGGCCTGATCGGCATCGCCGGTTTCGAATTCGCCCGCGTGCCGACCGGCTTCATTCCCGAGCAGGACCAGGGATACCTCATCACCGTCCTGCAACTTCCGCCCGGCGCCAGCCTGCAGCGGACCGAAAAGGTGGTGCAGCGGGCGATCGACATCATCCTGAAAACGCCGGGCGTCGAGCACGTCGCGCCGTTCGCGGGCCTCGATGCGACGACGTTCACCGTCGCGTCCAACTCGGGGACGATCTTCTCCGGCCTGCCGTCGCTCTACAATCACAACATCCCAGGGATCACGGCGAACTCGGTGCTGGCCGATCTGCGCAAACGCCTCTCGGTCATTCAGGACGCCTACGTGCTGACGATCCCGCCGCCGCCGGTACAGGGGATCGGCAATTCCGGCGGCTTCAAGATGATGCTGGAGGATCGTGCGGGCCTCGGCACCCAGGCCCTGGTGGACGCCACGAACGCGCTGGTGGGCGCGGCCAACAGGGACCCGAGCTTTGCCGGCGTATTCACGCTGCTCAACGCGGGATCGCCGTCGGTCTATGCCGACATCGACCGCCTGAAGGCCGAGAAGGTCGGGCTCACGCCGACCGACGTGTTCAACACGCTGCAGGTCTATCTCGGCTCGCAATACGTCAACGACTTCAATTTCCTGGGCAGAACATACGAGGTGATCGCCCAGGCGGACGGCCGGTTCCGACGCGACCAGCAGGATCTGATGGGGCTGAAGGCGCGCAACACGAGCGGCGAGATGGTGCCGATCGGAACGGTCGCGCGACTGCGCGATTCAACGATCCCCTATCGCGTGCCACGTTACAATCTGTATCCGGCGGCCGAGGTGCAGGGCGTGGCGGCGCCGGGCGTGGCCACCGGCACGGCGCTGCAGCGGATGGAGACGCTGGCGGCGCAGGTGCTGCCGCCGGGCATCGGCTACGAGTGGACCGAGATCGCCTTCCAGCAGGAACAGAAGGGCACGCCGACGATGCTGGTGTTCGGCGCCGCCGCGCTGTTTGTCTTCCTGGTGCTGGCGGCGAACTACGAGAGCTGGAAGCTGCCGCTCTCGGTGGTGCTGATCGTGCCGATGTGCCTGCTCGCCTCCGTCACGGGGCTGCTGTTCCGCGGCATGTCCATCGACATCCTCGCGCAGATCGGTTTCGTGGTCCTGGTCGGTCTGGCCGCGAAGAATGCGATCCTGATCGTCGAGTTCGCGCACCAGGCGCAGGACGCCGGCAGCGCGCCCGCGGAGGCGGCGGCCGGTGCGGCGCGGCGGCGGTTGCGGCCGATCCTAATGACGTCGCTCGCCTTCATTCTCGGCGTGGCGCCGCTGGTGGTCGCGACTGGCGCCGGGGCCGAGATGCGGCAGTCACTGGGCACCGCCGTCTTCGGCGGCATGCTCGGCGTCACCGGCTTCGGGCTGCTCTTCACGCCGGCATTCTACACGCTTGTGCAGCGGATCGGCACCGGCCGCAACCGGGCGTCATCCAATCTGCGCAAGACGCGACAGCAGGCGAATCCCGCGACCGCCTCCGATACCGGTCTCCGTTAGCCAAGACTCGGCTCGCCGCGCCCGCCCAAGGGCCAACCGGTGCATTTCGACCCTGACTGGCCCTTCTCCCTTCACCTCTCCCGCCCTATCGCGGGAGAGGTCGAGGCGCGCAGCGACGAGGGTGAGGGCCCGCGCCACAGCACGCCCCATCACGCTTTCCCGAGCGGCGATAGCCTATTGGGCAGTCCCCCTAAAGCTCTGGCTCGCCGGCCACCGGCGTACGTCCAAGCCCCTCGATCAACGCCGTCACCTCGGCAATCGCCGCCTCAGCCGCGGCGACATCGGTGCCTTTGGCAACGATCGCAATGCCGTTGCCGACAGGCCGGTAAAACGGATAGCTGCCGAGATCGAGATCCGGGTGCCGCGCCTGCACCTCGCCCAGCCCCTCGGCAATCACCCCCTCCGGCAGCCCGATCACATACACCGCGCGCTGCTCGATGCGCGGGCCGCCCTGCAGCCGCGGCGCCAGCCATTCGAACATCGACTGCATCACCCGCGGCACGCCCGCCATCACATAGACGTTGCCGATCTGAAACCCCGGCGCCACCGACATGGCATTGTCGATCAGCGTCGAACCGCGCGGCATCGTCGCCATCCGCTGCCGCGCCGCGTTGAACTCGCCCGGCTTGTAGCTGCGCTCCATGCGCGACCAGGCCTCCGGATGCGGCTCCCACGGCACGCCGAACGCGGCGGCCACGCATTCGCTGGTGATGTCGTCGTGGGTCGGCCCGATGCCGCCGGTGGTGAACACGTAGTCGAACATTGCCCGCGTTTCATTGACCGTCTTGATGATCGTCGCGGGCACGTCGGGGATCACCCGCACCTCGCGCAGCGGAATGCCGACCTCGCCCAGCTTGACCGCCAGGAACCGGATGTTGGCGTCCTGCGTGCGGCCCGACAGAACTTCGTTGCCGATCACCAGCAGGCAGGCAGTCGGGTTTCCCGCGGCCATGAGTGTCTCCTTCCAGCAGGAGACTAGCGTGGGATCGCGCGTCGCGGAATGTCATACCGACGGCCAGGCCGCATGACCGTCTTTATGACCGTCGGTATCAGGACCCGCGATCCTGCTCCGACAGGATCCGCTCGGAGGTTTCGACAAGTTGGCGTCCGGGTGCTGCTGATACGGACGCAGTGATTGCCTCGTTGCGCCAGCGTGTCAGGGGTGACCCGTCCTCGTCGCTCAGCACCCAGCGCCCAACCGGACGGCCGGTCTGTGTGTCGACCCCCCAAAGCAACATGGGAACCAGGCGCCCGGGCGGCAAAACCGGCAGGGCCATAACGCGGGCGATCTGGCGCAGGCGATCCTGGGGCAGAAGTTCGGTCATGGCGTCCATCTCCTGGGTTCGATGGACGGATAAGAGCCAGACCGGCTTGCAGCGTGCTGTGAGACACTTCACACAACGGTCATAATCTTCAGCGACCTGCGGCTTCAGCCCAATGCGGGTCCCGCCACGCGGCGGGCGGACTGTCGCGCCACCGGCGCGCTCAACCTGTGCACGCCGCCAGCGCGCGTGACCCGCCCTCGCGGCGACCTACAGGAACTCGCGCAGCAGCGGGATCAGCGGCTTGTCTGCCGGCGGCATCTCGTACTCCGACAGCCGAGCCGGACGAACCCAGCTCAGCGTCTGGCCCTCCCGCGGCCGCGGAATCCCCTTCCACCTCCGGCACAAATACAGCGGCATCAGCAGATGGAACCGCTCGTAGGCATGCGAGGCGAATGCGAACGGCGCCAGGCAGGCGGCCGAGACATCGACGCCCAGCTCCTCCTTCAGTTCACGGATCAACGCCGCTTCCGGCGTCTCGCCGGGATGCAGCTTGCCGCCGGGGAATTCCCACAGCCCCGCCATCTTCTTGCCCTCCGGCCGGCGCGCCAGCAGCACCCGGCCGTCGATGTCGATCAGCGCGCATGCCGCTACCAGCAGCAGCGGCTTGGCACCCGGGTCCGCCCCCAGCTCCAGTGTCGGGCCGACTTCGGTATGGCCGAAGATGTCGTCGCGCGTCGCCAGGAATTGCCAGACCGGATGCTGGCCGCCACGCGAGCGAAATTCGCCAACCGCGTCACCGACCTGACGGAAGCCGATACGGCGCAACACCGCCGCCGAGGCCGGATTGTCGGTCGCCACCTCGGCAACCAGCCGATCGATCTCCAGGTTGGCCATCGCCCAGCGCGCCAGCCGGGCCGCGGCCTCCGACGCCACGCCATGTCCCCAAAACCGCCGCCCCACCCAGTAGCCGATCCGGCCGGTGCGGGCCTTGGCATCCAGCCGCAACCCGACGACCCCAACCAGCAACTCCTCCGCGCCTTCATGGCCGGTAATCGCCAACTGATAGGCACTGCCATCGGCCAACTCCCGCGCCGTCGCGGCAATCCAGTCGTCCGCCAGGTCGCGCGGATACGGAAACGGCACCACCGTCAGGTTGCGCGTAACCTCGAAGTCGTTGACCAGGCGATGCAGCGCCTCGGCGTCCGCTGCGGTCAACGGCCGCAGCGTGAGCCGGTCGGTGGTCAGCGACGTCAGCCGCGCCACGGGTTCAGGCACATCAAGCGGCGAACCGCCCGCGGCGTTACCGCTGCGAGCCCGCTTGCGCCGTGCCGGCCGGGGTAACGTCATGCGCGAATCGTCGGATGCTTCAGGACTATACCGCGCCACCGTGGCGCAGTCCGACACGCTCGCGCAAGGCCATCACGCCCAACCGGACCACGCTACAACGGCACGCCGGCCAGCGTGCGGCTGGTGCGGATCGTCTGCAGCGTCTGCACGCGGCTGACCGAGGGCGAGCCGGTCAACCGCTGCGTCAACTGGTTCTCGTGCGCGGTGTCGCGCGCCACCAGCTTCAGCAGGAAATCCCCGCCGCCACGGATCATGTGGCACTCGCGCACCTCGGGCCAGGCGGCCACAAGCTGCTCGAACGCCGACAGCACCACCTCCTTCTGGCTGTCCAGTCCGACGACAGCGAAGAACATGATCTCCCAGCCCAGTTTCTGCGGCTCGGTGTCCGCGTGATAGCCGCGGATGATCCCAGCCTCCTCCAGCCGCCGGACCCGCCGCAGGCACGGCGGCGCCGAAATCCCCGCGCGGCTCGCCAGCTCGACATTGGTGATCCGCCCATCAGCCTGCAGCTCGGCCAGGATGCGGCGATCGATCGCGTCCAGGATCGGCGTCTCGTTGGTCGAGGTTTTCATGCGCGGCGCAACGGCCTGTGAAATGTAGGGGGTGCAAGGCAGCGGCACGCGCAATGATATGCCACACCCACGCCGCGGCAAGCCCGTCCCGTGACGATCGGTTCAGCCCTTTGGAACCTTTGGCGGGCTCGCCACGCCGCCCGCATCCGCAACGGCGCCCGCCTCCGGCGCACCGCCCGCGGCCGCGCCGGAAATCGAGACGATCCCGCAACGTCGAACAGCGTCCATCGCCCGGGTAAGCCGGCCACCGCCGGTCTCAAGGCTAGCCAATCGGCGCGGGCGTCTTCACGTAGTCGGCGTCAGAGACCTTTTCGAGCCATTCGGTTCCCGCGCCCGCCTCGGTGATCTCGGACATCGCGAGGTGCGCGAACAGCCGATCCGGCGCGGCACCGTGCCAGTGGCGCACATCGGGCGGGATCACCACGGTATCGCCCGGATGCAGCTCCTGCACCGGCTCGCCCTCGCGCTGCACCCGCCCGGCGCCGGACAGGCAATACAGCGTCTGGCCGACCGGATGAGTGTGCCAAGCGGTACGCGCGCCAGGGGTGAAAGACACCACGGTGGCACGCATGCGCGATGGCGCGGCGCCCACGACGACCTCGTCCGCGTAGACGGTGCCGGTGAAGTTGGCAGCCGGTTGCAGCTTGGTCGGGCGGGCGGCGGCGCGGATGACTTTCATTGCCTGGTTCCTCCTTGTTGGCCGATCGGCAGGTACTGGCGGTACCAGCCCAGCGTGTGTTCCATCACCTGGCGGAAGCAGTCGCCGGTGTAGACCTCGTAATGGCCGAACCCGCGCAGCACCACCAGGCGCTTGGGCTCACCCGCGCGGCGGTACAGTTCGGCGGACTCCTCGGGTGGCACCAGCCGATCATTGTCGCTGGTGATCACCATCAACGGACGCGGGGCGATCTTGTCGACCACCCATTCCGGGTGGAAGCCCAACGTGTCGTCGATGAACTCAAGTGGGATCTGACTGACCGCGCCCGGATTGCCGGCGCGCGCCGCGGCGGCAAGCTCGGCCGATTGGCGGTCCGCCAGCAGGATGTCGGTGCGTTCGACGAACTCCGACGTCCCCGTCATGACGCGCTTCGCGCGGTCCGCCGCGGCGCGTTCCAGCAGATCGGCGAATTCGTCCGGCCGGCGCACGCTACGCATCCAGCGGCGGCCATGCCCAACGCCGACCACCGAGACCACGCAGCGCACGCGCGGATCGACCGCGGCCGTCCACACCACCGTGGAGCCGCCATAGCTGGTGCCGTACAATCCCAGCCGATCCGGCTCGACCGTCGGCTGCGTCGCCAAAAACGTCAGCGCCGCCTGGCTGTCTATCACCCGGCCATACGGCGACAGGCGCGATTTCGGCCCGTCGCTGTCGCCCCATCCCTTGTAGTCGAACGTCAGCACGACATAGCCGGCGTCGATCAGCACCTGTGCGTTGTCCGGCAGATAGAGTGAGCGAACGCCGGTGTAGCCGTGGCACAGCACGATCCCGGGGCGTCGCTCGGTCGCCCCCAGTCCCACCGGCAGGAACAGGTCGCCACGCAGCATCACGCCCTCGCTGTAGAAGCTGACGGGCAGGCTTGGCATCATGGATCCTCCATCCGCACGTCCGGGAGTTTCCGGCCGCACGGCGGAGCGGGCAAGAGGTTGCCGCGACACTCTCCCCCGTCATGGCCGGCGAAGGCCGGCCATCCACGACTTTCCTTCGCGCAGCACGCAAAGTCGCGGCCGGGCCGGATGGAACAATCGCTGGGCCAATCTTTTCGACGCCTGCTATGAGACTCTACGCCGCGACAGAACTGGAGATGTGACCATGCGCCCGAGGCATCTTCTCGCTTGTGTGCTGGCGTTGCTGCTGCCTCGGCTGGCCGTCGCGGGCTGCGCGCCGATCGCCTGGAACGTGCCGCATGTCATGCTGGCGGACACCGCTCCCGAGGGCGCGCCCGATGGCCTGCGCATCACCTTCCTCGGTCACGCGAGCTTCCTGATCGAAACGCCGCAAGGCGTGCGCGCGGTGACCGACTACAACGGGGTGAACGTGCCCCAGGACCCACCGGACATCGCAACGATGAACCACGCGCATTCGACGCACTACACCGATCATCCTGACCCGCGCATCAAATACGTGCTGCACGGCTGGCGCGACGACGGTAAACCCGCGCAGATCGACCTGATGTATCGCGACATGCATGTCAGCAACCTGCCGACCAACATCCGCGACTGGCAGGGCGGCACGGAGTATTACGGCAACTCGATCTTTCTGTTCGAGAGCGCGGGCCTGTGCGTGGCGCATCTGAGCCATCTGCATCACCTGCTGACCGATCAGGACCTGGCGGTGCTAGGCCACATCGACGTGGTGATGGCACCGGTCGACGGTGCCTACACAATGAGTCACCAGGATATGGCGAAGGTGCTCGACGAGCTGCAGCCGCGCGTCGTGCTGCCAATGCATTATTTCACCCGCGACGTGCTGGACCAATTCCTGGCGCTGGTACGAGATCGATACGTAGTACGAGAGAATGCCACACCGACCACGATTGTTTCGCGTACAAATCTGCCGACGCGGCCCGAGATCTGGGTCCTACCAGGCGGTTCCTGAATCCCAAGTGTCCGAATGGTCGACTCTCCGGTGCTACCCTCCGTCATGCCGGCGAATGCCGGTATCCACGACTTTCTTTAGCCGCAACAAAGGAAGTCGTGGATACCGGCCCCCCGCCGGCCCCCGGCCTCCGCCCGGGCATGCTTCGCCAAGGGCAGGCTCCGCCTCTCCACGGGCGCTTGACCCGGGGGCCGGCATGACGGGGGTGGGCGGTGCCCACCCCCGTCAGCTCGCATAATCCGGCTCCTCGCGATCCAATACCCGCCGCCACGCGTCCAAATGCATCCGCGCATCGATCTTCTGCCCCCACGGCCCAGTCCATCCCCGCCGCGCGCTGTCCGGCAGTTGCCGCAACTTCCGCCCGGTCGCCATCGCGGTCATCTGATACATGCAGGTACGCTCGGCGATGTAGCACTCGTCGAACGCCTCATGCACCGTCGCGCCGACCACGGTCACCCCGTGCGCGCCCATCACCATGATCGTCTTGTCACCCATCAACTCGGCGATCCGATCGCCCTCCGCGTTGTCATCCACCGGCGCGGTTGCGAACGTATCGTACGCCGTGCGATCGTTCAGCAGCAGGTTGTTGTGATGCGACAGCGCGAAGCTGGGATCCTCCAGCAGCGCCAGCGCGGTCAGGTATTGCGGATGCACATGCACGATGCAGGTTGCGTTCGGCTTCTTCAGATGAATGCGCGCATGGATATGGAACGCCACCTTGCGCAACTCCCCCTTGCCGCGCAGCACGCGACCGTCCAGGTCGCACACGATCAGCGAACTCGCCGTCAGCTCCCGAAACAAATACCCTCGCGCATTGATCAGGAACAGCGGCGGATCGCCGGCCGACCGCTGCGGCAGCATCACCGAGTTGTGGTTGCCGATCTGCTCGTTCCACCCCAGCCGCGCCGACACGCGGAACACCGCCGCCATGTCGCAGCGCAGCCGCCACTCCTCGGCTTCGGCGTCGGTGGAGGTCAGGCTGTGCAGCGCGGCAACCATGCGTCTCTCTCCTGTCTGGGACGCCAAGAATCCTGCGCCGTCCGCCCCCGCTTGCCAAGGGCCGCAAACACGCCCGACCTTGCCATGATCGGATGGCTGCCGTTCCGTGATCGAATGACCCGGGCATTCCGGCGATCCTAAGGGGAGCCGTCGTGACGCGGGAAGAGACTGTGGAACTCTGGCGACGGTGCGACGAGGCTCGCGCCACCGACCTCGCCAAAGGACGATCGGGTGAGCAGGCGCACGAGGCCGCAAAGCAAGTCTGGAATACCTGGGCCGAGCATTTGGGGCCACAGCGACAGGCTCTCGAGGAATCTCGACAATTCGCGGTGCATCGGGCGCCAAGATGGGAGACGGAAGGGCACAACGACGCGTCGTCCGACTGGCTCGACCGTTCCGCCGTCATATTCTGCGACATCACGTTCCGAACCGAAGTCTCATTCCAGGGATTTATATTCCCAGGGGTAATAATTTTCGGCCATGTCGATACGCGAAAAACCGGCGACCACCTGCCGGCCAGCTTCTCCGCTCGCATCATTTTCGTGGACGCCGTCTTCTGCTAATCCACCTGGTTCGTGGGTACCCGGTTTTCCGGTGGCGCTCAGTTCAGCAACGCGGAATTTCGCGGAGATGCCCTGTTCGGAGGAGCCACCTTCGGCTCCGCGTCATGGTTTAGCAACGCGACATTCAGCAAGCAGGCCTGGTTCTCGGGGGCGGTATTCGCAGGGTCATTGCGATTGCCGAACCTAACGTTCCGGCAAGCGGCACTGTTCAGCGGATGTGATTTCATATCCTACACCGCGTTCGACGGTGCCCGGTTTTTGGACGAAGCGGATTTTGGCGCGGTGCAGGCCCCGGGACGCTTCGATTTCGACCGGGTGGCGTTTGCCTCGCAGGTGCCGTCTTTCGTGCAAGCCAATTTCGCCCAGCCACCACGGCTGGATAATATCGAGATCCCCTTGCCGCGGTTCTTTGCCCCAGCCAATCCGCGCCATATCGCAAGTTACCGGGCGCTGCGGCGCATCGCCAATCAGGCGCAGGATTTCGAAAACGAGTGGTGGGCTTTCAAGGGTGAAATGCGTGCCTGCCGCGGCAACGTGCAGAAACCGTGGGACGCGGGATTCTGGGTCAGCCTGATATACGACGCGCTGTCGGACTACGGATGGTCGACGATGCGGCCATTCCTGATATGGTTGGTCTCCATCGTGGCGTTTGCCGCGGCGTATCTGGCCAGCGCCGGCAGACTGGCATATTTGACCGACGCTTGCGGCGTGACCGGCGCCTACGCGGCAACACAGTGGTTTAACGCGCTGCTGCTGTCGGCAAAGAACGCCATTCTCTTCGTCGGTCTGGATCGAAACGTCGACGTCCAGGCGGCCTGTCTGTATGGCGCCGCCATGCCAGCATGGAGCGCGTTCGCCTTCATGGCTCAAAATGTGTTCAGCGCTCTGCTTATTTTCCTGTTCCTGTTTGCAGTACGGAACCAGTTCAAGATCAAATGAAGCAGCCCTGATTCCGCAACGCCAACTCGGGAAGACTATAGGCCAATCGCCAAACGGGAAACATCGACCCCGAGAACACCGGCTCGCGCGAAGGTGATGTCGCAATGCGCTCAGCAGCCTGAAATTCACCCTCTGTCAACCGTTTGTTCCCGCATTAGCCCAAATCATACCGCATCGGCATACAGTTCCGAAATCACTCCAATGTCCAAATCCTCCCCGACCCCGGGGGGCAAGCGATGGTTCGCATCGCGCCGCCAAGCCCACCGGCGCGATCGACAAACCGCCATCCGTAACCCAGGACCCCTAGGAAGCAGGACTATGGATGTCTCTAAGCGATCTGGAAGTCATCTTTCGAGAGCTGCCGTTGCGCAGCAGAAGATGGTCAAGCGCGACGCCGCCAGCCAGAGAAAACGGGACGATGAGCATGAGGTTGAAGCGCTGCTGGTTAGGGGATGTCGCGGCATAAAATGCAAGCATAATCCAACCGGGAAGCGTTACAGCAAGCATCGCCGCATTCAGGGTTCGCAAAGAACGCCATGTCAGCGATATGCACAGGACCGCCATTACCAGGGACCAATAATGGTCGACCCATAATCCCCGCATCGCCATCGGGACGGAGACCAGCGCATGCCAGATCGGGTGACTTAGGACGTAATGGTACAAGAGATAGATGACCTGGTACTTGGGTCCACCAGCTGCGAGAAGCGTGCTCTGCACAAGGGTCGTGCTTCCAATCTTGTAGAAAGTCGAGTCCTTCATGTCATATCCAAACAGTTCGCAAGCGTGCGGATTGACCAGGAGGCTGCCTATGCCATTTCCGTCCGGAAGAGAGCACAAATAAAATAAAGCATATTGGTGCCAGTTCATCTGGTCGTACGCGACGCGCTGGGTCAGCGCCATCCAGGCATATCCGGAAGTCAGGTCCAGTTGGCCCAATACTATCACGTTACGAACTATCCAGGGCGAAATTACGATGGCGCCCGCCAATACAAAACCCGCCAACAACGTTACTCCTCGCCGCCATTGCTGGCGGCCGACAATCAGCGGCATCGCTCCGGCAATGACCGCGGGAAAAAGGTAGACGTATGGCGGGCGGCTCATCCCTGCTAATCCCAGCATTGCGCCCGATACCAGAGCCCATCCGAAGCCCCGCCGTGCTTTGACCGCCACGACGGCCGCCAATGTGGCGGCCGTCGTGAAGAACAATGTAAGCGCTTCGGTCATGAGCATATTAACGCTGCGTATCAAGAACGGTGCCACGATCAGCGCCAGGCCCAGGGATAACCAGCCGATCCGGCGCGACCCACTCGCACGGGTCACAATGCGCCACAGCATTAGGTAACAGGCGGCGATCATCACGAACTGCAAGATGCGGGGCAAGGGTGCCCGCTGTGGGCAGGCGCGTGAGCCGGCTTGCTCCACATGACAGCTTAAGGTCTTATCGAAGACGGGATCCAGCGCTGCCGTTGCCGCTAGAAAAAGCGGATAGAGCGGCGTACGCACCATGCCCGGCGGCCGCGCGGGATCCACACTCGGGGTGCTCCAGGCGGACCCGTCCGTGAAGCGGCCGAAATGAAGGATGTCGTAGGCTATGCTGAGATATACCGGTTCGTCGTAGGTCCATAGATGATCTGGAGGCGGATGTTCCCACCAGCCCAAGCCAAGTCATCCGATCACGATCAATATGGCTAGTAAGGTTTGATTTTTTGCGTGGTTTGCTCAGGGACGACGAGTTACAGCTATTGAGTGAAACATGCATGCATCTTCCTTTAGCTTCGATCATCTTCCTTTAGCTTCGATTGCCGGCGAGGCTTCCGGGCAAAAACGATACGCCGCCCTCGTGCTGCCCGATGGTCGTGTGCGCGGCATCGAGCCCGCCGAAGGCGTCCGGCGGGCCCGGGTCCTCGACGACCTCGCGTGCGCCCGCCAGACGCTGCGCTGCCGTGGCCAGAGCCAGTTCGCTGCCAGGCTCGATCTCGCGCCATACCGGGCTACGGTAGCCCCCGCCCCGGAGGCCCTTGACCGAGACCGGGACAGCGTCGCGCGCAATCCGGAACGCCCCCGCCACCGGCGCGAGGTCCTCGGCGCTTCGTCCGCACCAGCCGATGGTGTCGAGCGTCGGCGAGGCCATCCGCACGGCCCTCCCGGCAGACCCGGCGCCAGTTCCACAACGAACCGCTGCTCACGTCGTTTTGGCGAGCTACCGCCGCGAGGCAGGCACCGGGCCGCTCACATTCGGCGACGATCCGCAACTTCTCCTCGACCCGCCAACGCCGCCGCTCGACTCCGGTATCGATGTCCACTCATCATGTGCTCCACCCTTAGCCCGCATTTCTCATGCTGCTGCGGGATGATGGCCCAGGGCAGTGTCGGGCAGTGTCGGGCAGTGTCGGGCAGTCTCGTGCCCCCCCAAGGGACCAAGGCGTGTTTTCGCGCCCCCGCCAATACCGGGTGTATTGGCCCAATGTGTCCATGAGCAAAGTGCGAAAACCTCCAAGGGGACGAGGTCGCGCGGCAAGGACCAAGCCAGCACCCGCGAGAGTGTGAGAAATGCGGGCTACGTCGCGCGCGCCTCGCCGCCCGCCAGATCGCGCTGCGCGATCTCGGCCAGCAGAGACCACACCCGGGCCGGTTCGATCGGCACGTCGGGATCGTTCAGCAGGCGGTCAAGCTCGGCGAGCTTCCGCGCGTACTCGGCCTCGGTCATCAGTCGGTCTCCCGTCGCTGGCCCAGCCAGATTGAGCCTGAAGGTGGCGGTTTTATGAAGGTCTTTGTTACCAATCGATTACCGACAACGCGAAATTGTCGTGTCGCCGAAGATACTTGTCGCGCGGGCGTGACTGGCCGCGGGCAGTGGGCTAACACCCCTTGGGGCAACACCCCCAGGGCTGAAACCCCAAGGGCCGAAACTTCTGTAACTGCTATCCCCCTGGGCCGGTGGCCCCTGGGCCAACCTCCGGCCGTCGGAGGCCGTCGTCCTCACACCATCAACCACCTGGGTCCATGCCGAACACTCCGCATCCAACGCTGGCGCTGAGCCGACGGTTGCCGAACCGCTGGGACCTGTTTGCGATGGTCGTCGTGTTCGGCGCGCTGATCGGCGTGGCGCACGTGGCGCGCGGCACCCTGGTGCCGCTGAATGCGCCCAACGCGACGATGATCAGCCTCGATCCGACGTACCTGCCGTCCTACGCCGCGCGCACCACGCTGCGCATGTTCGCCGCGCTGTTCGCGTCCCTGCTGTTCACTTTCACCTATGCCACGGCGGCGGCGAAGAGCCGGCGGGCCGGCCTGGTCCTGATCCCGATCCTCGACATCCTGCAGTCGGTGCCGATCCTCGGGTTCCTGACCTTCACCGTCGTGTTCTTCATGAACCTGTTCCCCGGCAAGGTGATGGGCCTGGAACTGGCGGCGATCTTCGCGATCTTCACCAGCCAGGCCTGGAACATGGCGTTCAGCATGTTCCAGTCGCTGAAGAGCGTGCCCGCCGACCTCGAGGAAGCCTCGGCCAGCTTCCACCTGACCGGCTGGCAACGGTTCTGGCGGCTCGAGGTGCCGTTCGCCATTCCGGGCCTCGTCTGGAATACCATGATGTCGATGTCAGGCGGCTGGTTCTTCGTCACCGCGTCCGAGGCGATCTCGGTCGGCGACAACACCTGGAAGCTGCCGGGCATCGGCTCCTATGTCGCGCTGGCACTGGAGCGGAGAGATATCGCGGCGGTGCTGTATGCGATTCTTGCGATGCTGCTGGTCATCCTGGCCTATGACCAGTTGCTGTTCCGCCCGCTGGTGGCGTGGTCGGCGAAATTCCGCTTCGAGACCACAGCGGGCGCGACCGCGACAGATCCCTGGATGTTGAAGCTGATCCGCCGGACGCGGCTGCTGCAATGGCTGGCCGACAGCCAGGGCGCGGTCTTCATGGCGATCAGTGGCTTCCCGTTGTCGCTCGGCTTGCGGCGCCGCTCCGCCGCTGGCCCGCCGTCACGTGTCGTGGATGCCGTGTGGCTGCTGCTCCTGCTGGCGCTGCTGGCATATGCCGCCTGGCTGGTCGTCAGTTTCGCGGCCGCCACGCTGACCTGGCACGACCTTGGCGTCGCGTTCGTGCTCGGCCTGTGCACCCTGGCGCGCGTGGTCGTGCTGATGGTGCTGGCCAGCCTGGTCTGGGTGCCGATCGGCGTCTGGGTCGGCCTGCGGCCGGACTGGGCGCGCCGAGTGCAGCCCGCGGCGCAGTTCCTGGCGGCGTTTCCGGCCAACCTGCTGTTCCCGCCGTTCGTGATCGCCATCGTCTACTATCACCTGAACGTCGACATCTGGCTCACCCCGCTGATGGTGCTGGGCACCCAGTGGTACATCCTGTTCAACGTCATCGCGGGTGCCACCGCCTTCCCCGGCGACCTCCGCGAAGCGGCGGAAAATTTCCGCGTCGGTGGCTGGCTGTGGTGGCGCAAGGTGATCTTGCCGGGGATCTTCCCGTACTACGTGACCGGGGCGATCACCGCCTCCGGCGGGTCGTGGAACGCCGCGATCGTCGCCGAGGTGGCGTCCTGGGGCGACACCAAGCTGACGGCACACGGCCTGGGCGCCTATATCGCGCAGGCGACCGATGCCGGCGATATGGCACGGGTCGTGCTGGGCGTGGCGGTGATGTCCGGCTTCGTGGTGTTGTTCAACCGCGTGCTATGGCGCCCGATGTATGCCTATGCCAATCGACGCCTGACGCTCGTCTGACCCCTGCGGCCCGGCGCCCAAGGCCCGACTGTGACCGAACCGGAGCGCGACCGAACCGGACTGTGACCGCACCGGACCGTGACGGAACCGGACCGTGACGGAACCGGACCGTGACCGAATCCGCGGCCTCACGCGGGCCGAACGAAAGACCTTGCCAATGGACACCCCGATGGATGCCTCAATGGATGCTCCCGCGAACACCGCGATCGATGCCAAAGCCGAGGGCGCCAGCCTGCTCACCGTGCAGAGCTGCCGCCAAAGCTACCACAAGGACGCCAGCGCCGATCTTGTGGTGCTGGACGACGTCCATCTCGAACTGCGCGAAGGCGAGATCGTCGCCCTGCTCGGCCGCTCCGGCTCGGGCAAGTCCACGCTGCTGCGCATCGTCGCCGGACTGCTGACGCCAACCTCGGGCGAGGTGCGGTGGCGCGGCCACAAGATCGACGGCCCCACCGAGGGCGTGGCGATGGTGTTCCAGAGCTTCGCGCTGTTCCCCTGGCTGAGCGTGCAGGAAAATGTGGAGCTGGGGCTCGAGGCGCGCGGCGTGGCCCGCGCCGAACGCGAGAAGCGCGCCGAGGAGGCCATCGACCTCATCGGCCTCGGTGGTTTCGAAAGCGCCTACCCGAAGGAGCTGTCGGGCGGCATGCGACAGCGCGTCGGCCTGGCGCGCGCGCTGGTGGTGCATCCGGACCTGCTGCTGATGGATGAGCCGTTCAGCGCGCTGGACGTGCTGACCGCGGAGAACCTGCGCACCGACCTGATCGACCTGTGGGTGGAACGGAAACTGCCCTTGAAGGCGATACTGATGGTCACGCACAACATCGAGGAGGCGGTGCTGATGGCGGACCGCATCCTGCTGTTCTCGACCAATCCCGGACGCGTGGCGACCGAACTGCACGTAAAATTCCCGCACCCGCGCAATCGCCACGACCCCGCGTTCGTCCAGATGGTCGATGACATCTACGGGCTGATGACGCGCCGCGCGGTGCCGAGCCAGCGCGCGCCGGCGGTGCCGCAGCCGATCAGCATCGCGACGCCGCTGCACCGGGTCGGCACCAACGTGATGTCCGGCCTGATGGAGACGCTGGCCGGCGCGCCGTACGACGGGCGGGCTGACCTGCCGCGGCTGGCGGAATCGTTGCAGCTTGAGGCGGATGAGCTGCTGCCGCTGTGCGAGACGCTGCAACTGCTGCAGTTCGCCGTCCTGGAAGAAGGCGACATCCAGCTCACACCGGCCGGCCGCACCTTCGTCAACGCCGACACCGAGGAGCGCAAGCAGCTGTTCGCCGCGGCCCTGCGCGCGCACGTGCCGCTGGTGAACATGGTCCGCCAGGTGCTGGACGAGCGCTGGAACCATCGCGCCTCAGCGGTACGGTTCCGCGACGAGCTGGAAGATCACATGTCGCCTGATTACGCCGAGGATACGTTGCGCTCGGCGATCGCCTGGGGCCGCTACGCCGAGCTGTTCAGCTACGACGAAGAAGCGGAGCAGTTCAGCCTGGAGGATATCGGCTAAGCCGGCGGCCGAAAGTATTGACGTGCGCTGCCCACCCCCCGTCATGCCGGGGAAGGCTGGTATCCACGACTTTCTTTCGTGCGGCAATCAAAGTCGTGGATGGCCGGCCGGAGCTTGCCCTCGGGCGCTTGACCCGGGGGCCAGCCATAACGGGTGGAGAGCCGGGACTTTCGGCCGCTGGTATAACTCGCAACGTAGGGCGGAAAAGCGTAGCGCCTTCTGCCACCTTTGAACGCCACCGCGCAATCCGTCGATGCACCGCGAGCGGCGGAAGGCGCTACGCTCTTGCGCCCTACATCCGAAGACATCCGGCACGTGGCCGATAGATCCGACTATGCCGAGACATCCTCCGGACGCCGGGATGCGCGCGCCGTCCGATCCCGCCGCGTCTTGGTTTTCGCTGGCGGTCCGTCCGGCTGACCGTCCGTCACAGGCTCTGATGCCTGCGTCTCGTCCGGTTCGTCCGTTACGCTCGCAGCGCGCTCGCCGTCGCCGCCCTCCAGCGCCTCCGGCACACGCTCCGACACCGAATCAAGCGCATCCATGGCAGTCGCCGACACCGTCGCATCTGCCTCGACCGGCGCGTCGAGCGGCGCTGACGTTTCGACCGCGGTGGCTGAGACCGTGGCGTCTTCGGCTGGCGGCTCGTCGGGCGCGTCAGCCTGCGTTGTCACCTCAATCGACGCAGCAGGCGCAGGCTTGTCAGCGGCGGTCCTGCCGCCCCGCTTCCGACCACCGCGCGGCTTGCCCGCGGCCGTCGGGCTGCCCCTCTCGGGCGCCCCCTCAACCCCAACCGCAACCGGCGCCCCCCCAACCGCCACAACCTCAACCGGCGTGACATAAACCGGCAGGCGGCCGGTGGCGAGCATGGCGCGGCACGCCTGCCATACACTCGTCGGCTCGAGCTGACGCAGGCAGGCAAGATTTCGCGGGCAATCCTCCAGCCGCGCCAGATAGCAGGGGCTGCAAACCATGTTCCGGCGCAGCGCCATCGCGCGCTTGCCGATCGGCGCCCATTCGGTCGGATCGATCACGCCCGAGTGGACCCCAATCGTCGGCACCCCGATCGCGGCGGCGATATGCTTGGGTCCGCTGTTGTTGCCGACATAAAGCGCACAGCACGCCAACAGTTGCGTCAGCTCGGCAAGCGAGGTCTTGCCGGTCACCGAGATGACAGCGTCGCGCCGCACGATCTTGCCGAGCATCTCCTCGGCAAGCTCAACCTCATCCGGACCGCCGATCAGCAGCGCATTGACGCCGTCAGCTTCGACCAAAAGATCGGTCAGGGCCGCAAAGTGCTCGGCGGGCCACTGCCGCATCACCGTTCCGACGCCGGGATGAATCGCCACCACCGGCTTGGCGAACAGCGCCCGCGTCGCATCGTCAAGAAAGTCAGGCAGCGCCGCGGCCGGCCAGGTCGGCGAGCTCAGGCTGTTGCGCTCCTCGGCGGCCGCGGTCCCCACCGCCTCGACCAGGTTGATCAGGTCGTCGGTCACATGGCCGCGCTTGCGGTGCAGGTTCTTGTCGCCCTCCCACTCCAGCGCGATGTCGAGGAAGGTGAACTGGCCCATGTAGTCGTAGCCGGCAAGGAAGCGCGCCGGCACGTGACGCAGCACCTCGCGCGTGTCGGCGTGCTTGCGCAGATCAACCGCAAGATCCAGGCCGTAGGGCACCAGCCGCGCGCGCAGCTCGGCATAGTCCTCGTCGGTGAGGTCTTTCGTGCCAAGGCCGGAACGTGCGTGGAAGAATTCGAACTCGATAAAGCCGTCAATGCAGGTCTCGGCCTCGGCGAACGATCGCGCGCCGCGCGCCGCCAGCACATGGATCGTCGCGGTGGGGAAATGCTGCTTCAGCCGCCGTATCGCCGGCAGCGCGGTGATGAAATCACCGATGTGGTCGAGCTTCACCACCAGGATCCGCTTGATATCGTCGCGACGAAACAGCGGATGACCGGCGAACACGCCCTCGACAGGTTCGTCGTCGGGTCGGTAGTCGTCCGCATGAAGCGACAGCAGCGGACTGAAATACGGATCGCCGGCGGCAAACAGCGTCTTCCACTGTCGTGCGAAATGGCCTGTGTCAAAGACGTCGTCCAGCCAGTCGCGGCTCGCCAGCTCGTGATGGATCAGCCGCGCATAGGGCGTGTACACCGTGAACAGCCCTGCCTTGTGCGCGCGCAGGCAGAAATCGAGATCGTTGTTGACGATCTCGTGCGCTTCATCGAAGCGGCCGATGGCGTCGAATGTGTCGCGCCGGACCAGCAGGCAGGCACCGGTCACCGCGATGACGTTGCGCTGTGTCAGTGCCAGGCCGAAATAGCCGGGTTCGTCCGCGGCGGCGAACCGAAAGGCGTGGCGCGCGACGCCTGGGGTCGCGAGGAACATGCCGGCGTGCTGCACCTTGCCGCCGGGGTACAGCAACTGGGCACCGACGATGCCGACCTCCGGCCGCTGCGCGTGCTCCAGCAATGCATCCAGCCAACCCGGCTCGATGACCTCCATGTCGTCGTTGAGGAACAGCAGGTATTCGCCCGCGGTCGCCGCCGCTGCCTGGTTGTTGAATCGCGACCAGTTGAACGCCTCGGGCATGTTCACGACTTTGTCGGCGTTGTCGCGCAGCCAGCGCTTCCAGCCGACCTGGCTGGCGGGAATGTTGTCGACGCAGACGATCTCGAAGTCGCGATAGGCCGTCTGGTCTCGCAGCGTGCGAATGCAGGTCTCGATATGGCCGTGCGCGGCGCAGGT
Organism: Acetobacteraceae bacterium; assembly: GCA_035696165.1. GTDB lineage: Bacteria > Pseudomonadota > Alphaproteobacteria > Acetobacterales > Acetobacteraceae > Palsa-883. Next base: position 41,004 of record DASRQX010000204.1, read on the forward strand.
CGGGATGATGATCGAAACCTTGCCGCTGGCACGCTTGAGGCGACGGAAGCGAAACGTGCCCGGGATCGCGGTTTCCTGCACCTCGGCGCGGATGCCACGGCGGATAGCGGCGCGCCGCAATGCCGCTAGGGCGGCGCTGGAACTATCCAGCGCTTCGCTGCCGCGCCGGCATAGCAGCCTCGGCAGATGACCGATCGACGCCGCATGTTCGGTGCAGCGCAGGACCATGTCGTACTCGGCGTCATGCAACAATGTGCGCGGCGTCACCTCGGCGCGCGCCAGCAGCTCGGGCGTGGCGAACCAGGGATGGCCGATATAGTTGGTCGACAGCAACAGATCGGGCGAGAAGTCCGGCTTGCAAAATGGCTCGCGGTCGCGCGAGGCCGGGCCGATCCTGATCTCATCGGCATACAGGAAGTCGGTGCCTGGCGATTGCGCGGCCGCCAGAGCAATCTCGATCAGGGCGTCACAGCCCAGCTCGTCGCCCGGACAGAGCAGCCCGAGCAGCCGCGGACCGGCGGCAGTGTCCCCGCTAGCGGACGGCCCAGCCTCGAACGGCCCGCTACCGAACGGCAAATCAAGCTCCATGTCGGCCGCGCCGGCATCGACCACCGTCACGCGATCGGTCAGGTCCGACTGCCGCTCGGCGAGGCAGGTGCGCACCACCGCAGTGCTATCACTGTCCTCGGCCAGCACCGTCAGGCGCCAGTCGCGATAGGCCTGGCCATGCAGTGAGGCCAACGTGCTGCCGAGCAGCACCGGATCGATCGGTCCATTCTGCCGCAGCACCAGGTGAAAGGCCGGATGATAGTCCAGCCCGGCCAGCGCCTCGGTCAGCACGCCGACCTCAACCAATGGCATGCGGCGGCGGATGGTCCCCGAATCGTCACTACCTTCCGGCTTGCGTACGTCGATGCGGAAACTGTGATCCATCTCCGCGCCGCTCACCGCGCGCGCGATGATCCGCACAACGTGCTCGCCGTTGCGCAGGCTGCGCGGCGGGCAATGGAATGCGTAGCCGCTCCGCAATGAATTCGGCCAGTCGGGGAACGCGTTGCCGACATCCTGCCGCGCCAGGCCATGCTGCGCGTCGCCCAATCGCTGGTCGTCGAGCCAGACCTGCATCTCGGTCACACCCGATCGCGACAGGATCCAGCCCTCGATCGTCAGACGCCCGGTGATCGGCTCGACCATGGCACCGTTGACCAGGGACGGCCGATCAATCTCGAAACGGAATTCCGACGGCGCCTCCGCGACAGGGGGTGGCTTGGGCCGGTCGATGACGTGTGCGGATAGGTCCTCCGTGACATCGTCCAGGCCGTTGCGCAGGACAACGCGCAGCCGATGCTCGCCGTCCGCCGGCGGCGCCACATGCGTCAGGAAGTGAAAACCGGCGTAGCGCGCCATCGTGATTGACGGATACGCCTCGCCGACATCCTCGCGCGGCAGCCCAAGCTGGGCTTCGCCCAGGCGCTGGTCGTCCAGCCATACCTCGATGCTGGCGACGCCGATCGCGCAGACCGCCCAGCCGTCCACCGCGACCTCACCGTCCGGGGAGACCGCGGCGGCGTCACAAAAATGGTTGATGACGCGCCGTGGATCCTGCGACCGCCGCACCACCGGCTGCGTCGGCCCCAGCTCCGTAGACCCCAGCTCCGTGGGCGCCGGCCCGATCGATTGGTATGCCGGCAACACTGAGCCCGCGACGAACCCCGGCAGCTCGGCGAACACCTCGGGCGCCATGTTGAACTCGGTGACCAGCTGGTAGACCGGGTCCTGGCGTGGCAGCGACGGCGTGGCTGGGGACGCGGGCGCCTCAAGTGGCGGCTGCTCGAGACGCGGCGGCTCTGGGTGCGGCGACCCTGGGCGCGGCGACCCTGAGCGCGGCGGCTCTTGGGACGCCGGTGATGGCGACGGTGGTGATGGCGGAGCGCGGCGCGCAATCAGTTCCAGCGGAACCACCAGCTCGTGTGCGAAGCCGTCGGCGCAGATCGCCTGCGCCCGAAGGGTCGTCACGTGCCGCGCCGTCTCGCTCAGCGTGGTGGCCAGCGTGAAGCCGGCGTACGGTGCATTTGGGTAGGCCGGAAAGACGTTCGCCAGGTCGCCGCGGCGCGCTCCAAGCCTGGGCGACCCGACGCGCTCTTCCCCGGCGAAGACCTGGATCGCCACCAGGTTGCTGAGGGATACCGCCCATCCCGCAAGTTGCAGATTGCCACTGGGATCAAGCGTCGCGCGCTCGACGAACAGCACCACCGGCGGGATCTCGCCGCCATATTCCGCGCTGGATCGCGTCGGGCCGGACTCGATCCGCACCTGAGTGGGCTGCAGCGGATCGATGATCAACGAATAGGTTTCGCGATAGGTTTGATTGTTGACGGTGCGCGCCGCGACCGAAACTGTGCAGGGGCCACCAGCCTCCGACCGCAATCTGGGCAGCGACAGCGCGAATACATGCGGCGTGACGGTGGTGCCGTCCTCCAGGATCAGTCGGGCGGTGGGACTCGGTTGGCCATACCGCACCTGACTGACCACCGCGTCGTTGTGGAGCAGGGAGACCTCGTCCACCGGGGCAGTCGCCACCACCCAGCCGCGGATCTGGAGATCATAGCGATGGCTGATGAAACTGCCCAAGACCTTGGGATCGATCTCGATAAGGATCCGGTCCGACGGCTCCGCCGCGGGCGGCGTGTCGCTTTCGGAGTCCATCTGCACGTCGGCGCCGCCGTGTGACCCGGTGTCGTCCAACCCGGTATCGTCCAACCGGGTGTCGTCCGGCCCGGTGTCGTCCGGCCCGGTGTCGTCCGGCGCCATGCCGACCGGCTCCGTGGCAGGGCCGTCCGGCTCCAAAACGGGGGCAAGCGGCGGCGCGGCCGATGCCGCGATGCCGGAGCGTTTCCCCAGTCTCCGGACTTCGCTATCCCGCGCCGGCGCCAGCGGATGTGACGCCCCGATCGGATCAGGAACCTCGCGCGCCGGCGACACCCCGCCGCGCTGCGCCGCCGATTTCTGCCGGCGAACCGGCGCTGCGGCGACCGGCGCGGCGACCGCCTTCGATCCGGTCGTGAGCCGCTTTGATTCAGGCGGCTTCACGCTTGCCCCCATTCCGGTGTGCCGAATGGCTCGGGACACCCGACGCCACCCATCAACGCCGCCATGTCGCCGATGTCCATCAAGCGCCTTTGCACATCATTTTCACGTCAGATGCCTTCCCGTCCACCCGGTGCGGACTGGCTGCGTCGGCAGTGTCCAAGCCGGTCTTCGCGAGCCAGCCGAACCGAGCCAGTCTACGCGAGGTTGAACGGCAGGCGGCCTTCCCGATAGCCGTCTTCCTCGAAATGGGTCTGCGGGGATTCCACGGTTCCCACGCGCACACTGTCGGCGACATCGGGGTACTGTGCTTGATACCAGGCGCTGTCGACAGCGATGGGGAACGGCAACCGGCCTTCGAAATAGCCGTCGTCAACGAAATGCTGCTTGGCGGAGCCGACCTGCCCGTCCCGGATCGCACGCCCGATATCCTCATATTGCTGACGATACCAAGACTCATCCACCTCAACCCCGGCAATCATCAAGCGAATCAATTTGATGAAATCGTCATATGACAGGCTGACGCGCAACTCACCCCGCACGGTCGAGATCTCTACCGACCGTCGCAACAGATCAAATGGCGGAATGTATCTCACGGTGCCTCCTGTGCGCCCTGTGGCCGGGATATCCTGCCGCTCGGGATCATGCGAGAGCCTGCCAATAACTGCAATCCGCCGGAAGTGGAACCGCGATCTTGCGCGGCACCATGTTTTTGCGGCGCGTGGGCGATCCTTCGTGGCAATGCCGCGTCAGCGGATGCCGAGGCCAAAAGGCTGCGACAACCCCGCTGCCGCCAGTGCTAACTTGGCGCAAAATGCTAGCTTGCCGCAAAGTGCTAACTTGCCAGTAAGTGCCAACTTGCCGGTATGTGTGATAAACACTGCGCATGATAAACTGTGTGCATGATAGCCTGAGAGTTGGGTAACCGATGCGTCGAATGACCCAGGTAGAGTATGGCAGCACGGATGGATCAGCACGGATGAACGACAGCCTGCGGTTACACCCCGCCACATCTGCCCCGCACGCTCTGCCGCCAGACTCTGAACTGGGTACGATAGTACGCAGCTTTCGCGCGGCGCGTGTTCTCGTGGTGGGAGATTTGATCCTCGATCGCTATGTGATCGGCAGCGTGCAGCGCATGTCGCCCGAAGCGCCGATCCCGGTGCTTCGGCCAACCCGCTTGCAGGCCACGTTGGGCGGTGCCGCGAACGTCGCATTGAACATCGCCACACTCGGTGGCCAGGCTTGGCTGGCCGGCGTCGTCGGTGACGATCCCGCCGGGGCCGAGATCGCCGGTCTGCTCGCCGGCGCGGATCGCATCCATTCGGCCCTGGTCACGGCGCCGGGGCGGCAAACCACGGCGAAGACCCGGTTCCTGGCCGGCACCCACCAGTTGCTGCGGCTCGATGAGGAAACCACGGCATCGATCGAACCCCAGGTCGCCGAGGCGCTGCTGGGACGCATCGGTACGTTGCTCGATACCATCGATGTGATCGTCCTGTCCGACTACGCCAAGGGCGTGCTGACCGACGCGGTGCTCGAGCGCCTGCTGGCGCTGGCGGCCGCACACAATCGCATGGTGATCGCCGATCCCAAGCGGGCCGATTTCTCAGCCTATCGCGGCGCAACCGTGCTGACACCGAACGAATCCGAGATCCGCCTCGGAACGCGCATCGAAGCGAGCGACGATAGCGGCGCCGAACGCGCCGGCCGCGCGGCGCTCGCGACGACCGGCGGCGAAGCGGTGCTGGTCACGCGGTCCGAAAAAGGCCTGACCCTGGTGCGCCGCGATCAAAAGACAGTCCACCTGCCGACCCGGGCCCGCGAGGTCGCCGATGTGTCCGGCGCCGGCGATACGCTGGTGGCCGCGCTCGCGGTGGCGGTGGCCGCCGGGGCGGCGCTGCCCGAGGCGGCGATGCTGGCCAATGTCACCGCCGGCATTTCGGTCGGCAAGCCCGGGACCGCGACCGTCACCGGCGAGGAACTGCTGGGCGTGCTGCATCTCGAGGAACTGGTGGCGAGTGACCGCAAGGTGGCCGCCAGTTGGAACGAGGCCGCCGCCCGCACCGCGGCCTGGCGAGCCAGCGGGCTGCGCGTCGGCTTCGCCAATGGCTGCTTCGACCTGATCCATCCCGGACACGTGCATCTACTCAGCGAGGCGCGCGCCGCCTGCGACCGGCTGGTCGTGGCGCTGAACACCGACGCCTCGGTCAAGCGCCTCAAGGGCCCGACTCGCCCGGTGCAGAATGAAACCGCGCGCGCAACGGTGATGGCCTCGCTCGCGCCGGTCGATCTGGTGGTGCTGTTCGACGAGGAAACGCCGCTGGAGCTGGTGCGCGCCCTGCGGCCCGATGTGCTAGTGAAAGGCTCCGACTACCGGATCGAAAACGTGGTGGGCGCCGCCGAGGTGCAGGGGTGGGGCGGCAAGGTGGTGCTGGTCGACCTGCAGCAGGGCCACAGCACGACGGGCACGATCGAGCGGATGCGCACGCCGGAGGCGGCGCAGTAGGGCAATCGCCGGCAGGCTGGGGCGACGCCCTGGCCGATCGACGCGCACTCACCGCCTGGCGTCGCGCAGCAATCCATTACGGACTGGTCACTTTCGCAATGTCCCCACCCGACGGTCATCCAGGAAATTCCGCGACGACCTCGATCTTACCGACGATAGCGGCATTGAATGCTGGAAGGTCTTGCGCTGGAATCCAGTATTCCTGGTGCTCTCGCCCGCCAACTTCCTTGATATCATACCGGGACAGAAAGGTCGCCTGAACGTTAAATCGCGTGACATAGCCCCCGCCACGTGGCGCATTCCAATCGCGAGCGATTTTCATTGTATACGCTTCAGTAACGACAGGATAGAAGATCGGCTGCTCCACCAACCGAGGCGGGAACGCACGCATGTCAGAGGCAGCGATGAGTTCAAGCTCGCGGGTTCCAACGGGGCGCCATAGTGTTATTACCAATTCATCCAAAGATTTATCTGCCTGTGGTAGCCGGGTATGGACATTGCCCAACTTTGTGTTTCTCTATGCCGGAGCCGGCGATGGAAACGGCCTGACCTTGATACTGGAGGCTCGCTGCTCGGCCTGCCAAGTGTCGTACTGCAATTGCATATCTAGCCACAGTCGGATGTCCGTACGGGGAAACGCCTTGGCCAACCGGATCGCCATGTCTCGCGACATGTCGGTGTGACCGTTCACCAGTTCGGACAGCGCCTTGCGCGTAATACCAACCGCCCTAAACATTGACGCACGGGCCGCTACCCCCGTCATGCCGGCGAAGGCCGGTTTCCACGACTTTCTTTGCTGCAACGAAGGCAAGTCGTGGATACCGGCATGCGCCGGCATGACTGGGGGCAGCACCGAAGAGTCGATCATTCGGGCGCCTGGTATAACTCCGAGGCCCTCGGCCGCCGCCTTCATCGTCAGGCCGAGCGGCTTGAGGTACAGTTCGCGCAGAATTTCGCCGGGATGCGGTGGATTATGCATCTTCATCAGTGTTCTCCTGTGCCGTCCTAGTGGTAATCGACGAGATCGACGTTCGTTGCGTTCTCGCCCTCGAACTCGAACACGATCCGCCAGTTGCCCGAGACCCACACAGCCCATTGTCCCTGCCGATCACCGACCAGGGCATGGAACCTCAGACCTGGCGCATCCATCATCGACGGCATTCGGCTGAGATTAAGTTGCGCCAGGATCAACTGAATCTTGCGGACATGCTGGGCCGATACGCCACGGGCATTTCCGGTCGTGAACAGTCGCTCAAACCCTTTGTGCCGAAACCGCAGTATCGCGTGTGGCGTGCAACCCGATGGGTTACTTTTGTCAAGGATTTTGAGACGGCGCTTGGGCGCGGCATACTACGATCACGCAAATACGCTGATCCGTCAGACGGGTCTCTATTGAAGTTGCCCTAGCAGCCTGTCGGACTTAACACCAAGCCGGCATCCGTATTAGAATCGCAACGTCGATTCGCACTCGCTCCGGACGCCCGCAAGAGCAACTTCCGCCCCACTGACCGGCAGACTGGCTTCTTGATGCCTCCATCGGTGGACGAATGGCTGCCGCAACGACACTTGGCTCGCTTTGTGGTCGAGGTGATCGATGGCCTCGACCTGAAATCCATGAGCAAGATCTACCGTGGTTGCGGTTCGGCGTCATATCACCCGGCGACGCTGCTGGGCCTACTAGTCTACGGCCGCGCCACCGGCGTGTTCTCCAGCCGCAAGCTGGAGCGTGCGACGTATGACTCGTTTGCCTTCCGCTTCATTGCCGCGAACGACCATCCCGACCACGACACGATTGCGACATTCCGCCGGCGCTTTCTCAAGGAGATTGAGGCACTATTCGTCGAGGTGTTGAAACTGGCCCGCGAGATGGGCGTGCTGCAGATGGGCACGGTGGCATTGGATGGGACCAAGATCCACGCCAATGCCAGCCGGCACAGCGCGCTGTCCTATGAGCATGCGGGCAAGATTGAGGAACAACTAAAGGCCGAAGTCGCGGAGTTGCTGGCTAAGGCCGAGGCGGCGGACCAGTGCGAAGTATCCGACGGGATGTCCATTCCCGAGGAGTTGGAACGGCGGGAGACGCGGCTGAAGAAGCTGGCCGAGGCACGTGCCAAGATTGAAGCCCGCGCCAAGGAACGCCATGCGCGGGAGCAGGCCGAATACGAAGCAAAGATGGCGGCACGAGAGGCCAAGGCAGAAGCCAGCGGCAAGACACCGCGCGGCAGGCCACCCCAGCCACCGGCCGAAGGTCCGCTGCCCACCGATCAGATCAACCTGACCGACGAAGATTCACGTATCATGCCCGTGGCGGGCGGCGGGTTCGAGCAGTGTTACAACGCACAGGCGGTTGTGGCCGCAGGAACTCCGACAGCTCGCGAGGGAGGCGTTGTCCAAGAGCCTGGATCCCGATCCGCATTTGGCATTTAGCTCAACGTGCAGGACCGACTTGGACAACGTGCGCCGAGCGACAGTGTAGAATTACGGGGCGACGCCGTTCCGGATAAAAAAGCGATCGCACGTTGGCGAGTACGGTTTCTGCGTCTTGGGCGTGACGGCGAGTGGCCGAACAAAGACGTCGAGAGACAATACACCTTGTCACCAGATCGACCGCATGGCGCTGCCGGGGTGTGTGCCACCTGGTGCATGCGCAGCGGCGGGTCGATCGCCGCGAGGTGGTGCAGCGGCCCCAGTTCGGCCGCGTGGCGCTGCCGGCGACGTGTGCGCCCTCGGCAAGAAAGGCGTCGGTCTCAGTGCTGTCGCGCCGACTCATTTTTG
>DASRQX010000205.1:0-18552 GCA_035696165.1 Acetobacteraceae bacterium
CGCGCGCGACCAGAGCCCGGCATTCTGCACCCACGCCGACAGCGACTGTGCGGATGGTGCAGACGCTTCGTCGAGGCTCTTGTAATCGCTCGGATCGAACTCGACGCCATGATAGCGGCCGACCACGATGACCGCCTGCAAACGCGGGTGCAGGGAAGACCCTCCGTGATTATCGACCGCGGATGGCGCGCCAGCCGTGCCTCGCCCGCCGCCGTCCGCCTGCGCACTGGCGTGTGGCGCGTGGGTCAGCGAGGCTGGCGGCATGCCGTCCGATATGTCCACGAGCGGGTCCTCTGCTTCGCACTGCCCCGATTCCGTCGAGGCGGTTAAGTTTCTCCGGGCTGGCGCACCGGACGGCGTCCGGCGCCCACGACCGTCAGATCAGCACGCACTCTTATCATGCCGCCGACGCCGGTTACCAATCAACTAACGCGCAGGCTCTCGCATAACCGGCTGAGAAGGCCGGCCGCCGCCCAGGGGTGCCGAAACTGGCATTACGTCGTGGCAGAAACGGCACTACAGCTACCGCACACTACCGCAGACGTTATGACAGCACCCAGGCTAGCACATGCATGCCACTCACGACAGCACTGGCGCGTTTATTTCGGGCCTTCCCGTCGAACTGGCGTCGCCTGAGGCCGGTCGGCTGGCCGAAGCGACCTTCACGGTAGTAATCCGTCCGACATTGTCATGGTGGTGACCGATTCCGACAGTTCGGGTTAAGCTGCCAACCCTCACACCGTCACCGCGACAGCGCCAACAGTGCTCGCGCTGCTGCCAGTCGGTGCAAATGTAGGCGTGACAACCAAGACCGTCGAGGTTGGCCATGACCTTATGGGGAAGAACATTTGGCTCGGAGCCCCACTGCACCCAAGGGCGGCGGGCCGGTCTCCCAGGGCGATCGAACAGTGGCCCGCGCCGGCACACCGCCACCCATCCGGCGACTGCCGGGGTCCGCGCGGTTGCCAGGCTGTCCAGCCCGCTGAAGGTATGCCGCTGGTCTGCGACGTCGATGGTGGCCGGTTTGGCCCTCAACGGCGGCGGACTCGGACCGCGACAGCGCGCTGCTGCCCGCTTGCCCGCTGCCCATTTCGGTTCCTTGCCCGTCCGTCTGATGCCAGCGGCCGGAAATGATGGCTCTTCCATCATTCCCCGCCGTCGGTATCATAGCCTTGATCGCTCGTGTGAATAACCCAAGCGCAGAATACTCATCCAAGCACGCCAGGATGCCATGCTCGTACGCGACGCCATCGAAGCTGACATTCCGGACATCCAAGCGATCTACGCGCACCACGTACTCCACGGCACCGGCACGTTCGACGAGGTTCCACTCTCGGCCGAGGATATGACCGAGAGGTTCCGCATGGTGAGTGCCCGCGGCTGGACCTGGTTGGTGGCGGCCGATGCCACCGGTGTCCTCGGCTTCGCCTACTTTACCCAGTTCCGTGACCGCTCGGCCTATCGGTTCACCGCGGAGGACAGCATTTACGTCCGCGAGGACGTCCGCGGTCAGGGGGTCGGCAAGGCGCTTGTGGCACAACTGGTCGAAGCCGCAACTCGGGCAGGCTTCCGGCAGATGATCGCGGTGATCGGCGATTCAGCCAATGTCGGTTCGGTTGGCGTGCATGCCAGTCTCGGCTTCCGGCCGGCCGGGACGCTCCGCGCCGCCGGGCTGAAATTCGGCCAGTGGCTAGACGTCGTTTACATGCAGCGACCACTTGGGTCCGGCAGCGCGGACATCACGGACTGACGCGAGAGCACTGTGCCGTGGCCCGACCCTGCAACGGCATTGTGCTTCCGTATCGCTTTCATCGATTGTTAACCGATGCACGGCACAATCCTACGCATGATCTCGACCGGTTCCCTTGCTCCCTTTACCGCCAGCGTGGCACAACCCGGCCTTGGCTAGGTTCAGCCGGCGCGCGCCCCGGCGTCCAGCCCAGGCAAGCGGCTCCGTCACCACCGCAATCGTCATCCTCCGGCTCGTCCGGTGGCGTGTTTGGCGCGCCCCCGTCCGGCCGGGTCCTGCCGCGCGACTCATTGCTCGACTTGTCGGTCTGACCTGCTGCGCCAGCAGCACCATCCATCCGGACATTGATCCGACCGGGTAGACACGTCACCCTAGGCCACAGCTTCTAGACTTTGCCGGCACGTTATCTCGCGCTCGGGAGACCCCTGAGAAGGGCGCCATCCGCCAAACCTGGGCCGCCATTGTTCGCGGCCGGTGCGGAGAGCCTGGAAGTCAAGCAATTCGCCTGCAACGCAATTCCCTCGGACCATATCGCATTTCTGTCGACCCGTCGGGCGTTGGGCGCTTGCCACTGAAGCGGCCCTGGGCTGGTCGGCACCCCAGCTAGCGACCCGCGCGAAGATGCGCGTGGGACGCGACCGGGGGGATGCGATCGCGGCGCCGCCCGGGGGGCGGAAGCCGGAGGCGGAAGAATGACGCAGATCGGCCGTTTCGCGCTGGCGATGTCGCGGATTCGTGTCGCGGCGGTCACGCCGCGCCGATCATTTCCCTCTTCCGCTCCTTCCGCCTGCGCAATCGCCAACCGACAGCCCCGTGGCGGCCCCTGACTGCGAGCCCGCGGCGCCGTCAGCGCCGCGGTCGGATGATCTACAAATCACGCCGGAACTTGTACGGGTGCCGATTTATCCGACAAACCTCGATTCAGGGCTACCTCAGTGGTCAGCGCCAGCAAGAGAAGCCAGACGACCATCGGTTGACGCCCTCGCCTGGCTTCAATCTCAAGGTGCCGTTCAGGTGGAGCGTTAACCGTTTCTTACCCGTCGGTGGACGAGGGTCCGCATCGCGGCGGACGGTCAGCCGCTCGCTCAGAAGGCAAGATTCAATCATGCCGCACACGCCACGCAGCCGCACCCCGAAGCTATAACCGGAGTTGCCTGAGCGTAGCCAGGGTTCCGCCAGCCTTGGTGGCGCAATGCTGCCGTCGCACGACATAGGACGCGTCCCGGGCGCCAATGTCTCCCAGGCCACGGACGCCGGTGACTTGGCGCCGCTTACCATCGCGCTCTGCGACGGCAGCCAATTCACCTTCACGCGCCTTGTCGATCCGCGGATTTCGGCCGACGTGTAGGCGGTACCGCGTGTAGCGCGGGACCCTTCTACTCAGTCCTCGGCGCGCATCTCGGAGAATGTTTCACGCTCCGCCAGCATCGCCTCGCGCACCAAGGGCGCACCGACATAACCAGTCAGGTGCAGCAGCGCCTCGGCTAGCTCGTCTTCGGTCCAGCCTTGGCCGCGCGCGAAGCGCAGGTGCAGCTTCAATTCCGGTGCCCGCCCGATGGCCGTGTCGGAGATCACGCAGATGAGGGCACGCGTCTTCAGATCCAGGCCGGCACGGGTCTAGAGCGTGTCGAAAATCGTTTCCTGGGTGACTTCCGCGAGTTTCTCCATGGTTCGGTCGTTGTAGAGCGCCTTGTCGACCTATGCGGCGAACGCCTCGCCCATCAGCTTGCGCCGCATCGCACGGCCTTGCTCGCGCTGTGTGTCATCCGCCATCGTCTGCTTCCCTCGTTCCGTTCGGCATCGCAGACCGACCTATCATCCACCTCGTGTTCTGGCGACGGCTTCTCGGTCGCGGCGGCTTCTGGCAAGGTCCGAACTGAACGCCAAATCGGGAGCAAATTCCATGATCCATGTCATCGCCGTCATCACCGCCAAGCCTGGCATGCGCGGTGCGATTCTCGGGGCGTTCCACGCCAACATGCCCGCGGTGCACGCCGAGCAGGGCTGCATCGAATACGGTCCGGCGACGGATGCCGAGGGGATCGGCCCGTTCCAAACGAAGTTTGGCGCGGACACCTTCGTGGTGATCGAGAAATGGGAAAGTGCCGAGGCATTGAAGGCGCATGCCGCCTCGCCACACATGGTGGCCTACGGCGCGAAAACCCGCGAGATGATCGCCAGCCGGGTAATACACGTGCTCGCACCGGCCTGATCGGGGCGTGCGCGCGCTCGAGGCTCGGTTCGAAGCGGCACTTGGTCTGGCGACCGAGGCGGGAGCGATGGCGCTGCAAATGCGCCCATCGCCGGGCGCCGCGACCGCAACTTTGAAGGCCGCGCAGGACTGGTTGACTGACGCCGATGGCGCGGTGGAGCACTTCCTGTCCGAGCGCCTGGCCGCGGCGTTTCCCGCTGACGGATTCCAAGGCGAGGAGGGCGGCACGGCGCGGCAAGGGACCCTGCGTTGGGTGGTCGACCCGATCGACGGCACCGCCAATTATGCCCGTGGTCGCCCGCGCTTCTGCATCTCGCTGGCATTGTTGGAGGACCGCACGCCACTGATCGGCGTGCTGGTCGCCCCGGCCGTAGGGGAAACCTTCGCCGCACACCTCGGCGGTGGCGCGACACTCAATGGTGCCGCGATCCGCGCCGCTGAAACCGCCAACATGGCGTGCGCCACTGTGGAGTTCGGTTGGTCGCATCGGCGCCCGGCCACGGCCTTCACGTCGATGGTGCAACGTGTCATCGAAGCCGGCGCGGCGCCCAGGTTATCCGGATCGGGTGCGCTCGGACTCGCCGATGTCGCCGCCGGCCGTTGCGACGCCTATGTCGAGCTGCACATCAATCTTTGGGATGTCGCCGCGGCGCTGGCGTTGCTGCGTGAGGCGGGCGCCCATGTCAGCCCGTTTCTGGAAGGTGACGGTCCGGACCGTGGTAATCCGATCCTGGCCTGCGCGCCTGGGATCGCGAGCGAATTGACGCGAGTTACTGGAATCTGCGGCGCGAACATTTGATGCGGTCGCGCCGGTTCGCCCATGGCGGCAGCTCGTAGCCGATCGCCGCTTCGATCTCGCAGGTCCGCTGCACCGCCGGACGCGCCATCATGCGCTGATAATGCGCCGAAAGGTTCGGAAAGATTCCGGGCGCCCGCTGCGGCGAATTGGCCAGCCGCCAATACAGCGGAAACAGATGGATGTCCGCGATCGAGTACCGCCCCAGCGTCCATTCCCGCTCGCCCAGCCGTCGATCCGCGAGCGTCCACATCTTCATGACATGATCGGTGTCCATCCTGCGCGCCGGATGCAGCGTCGCGGCTTTGAACGACGTCCAGGAGATTGCCTGCGCCTCGACTTCCGGATCGTTCTCCGGCAACAGCGATGCCGCCGGAAATAGCTTGGCGAGATAGTGCAGGATCGCGGCGACCTCGGTCAGCCTGCGGCCATCGATCAGCAGCGTGGGGACCTCGCCCCCCGGATTGATAGCCAGATACTGGGGCTTCTCTAGATCCCGTCCAGCGAACGACATCGGCCGCACCTCGAACGGCGCGCCGATCTCATGCGAGGCGGTGTGTACCGCCATCGAGCTTGATCCTGGAGCGAAATAGACTGTGAGCATGATCATCCCGCCAGAGAGATGCTGGTGATTGCAACCGCGATGATAGGGCATGCGCGCATCGAAGGACCACCTTCAAACCGCGCCCAACTTTGACACCATCACACCGACGGTCTTTTCTCACACCAAGGCGACGCAGCAGAGAGAAAAACATCGTGCGACCCCTGGACGACATGCGCGTCATCGCGCTGGAACATGCGGTGGCCGCACCAATCTGCAGCCGCCACCTCGCCGATCTCGGCGCTGACGTGATCAAGATCGAGCGTCCCGGCGACGGCGATTTCGCCCGCGGCTACGACAGCGCCGTGCATGGCCAGTCCAGCTTCTTTGTCTGGCTCAATCGTGGCAAGCGCAGCATCACGCTGGACCTGAAGCAATCTACCGCGCGCGAGGTGCTGCACAAGCTGCTCGAAGGCGCCGATGTGCTGTTGCAGAACCTAGCCCCCGGCGCCGCGGCACGGCTCGGCTTCGGGCATGCCGACCTGGCACCGCGCAGCTCAAAGCTCATTGTCTGCGACATCTCCGGCTATGGCGAGAGCGGCCCTTTCGCCCAGAAGAAGGCGTACGATCTGCTGATCCAGGCAGAGTCGGGGCTGATCAGCGTCACCGGCACGCCGGAGCAGCCATCGCGCGTCGGCATCTCCATCGCCGACATCGCCACCGGTATGTACGCGCTCACCGGCATACTCGCGGCCCTGGTGCGTCGAGGCCGCACCGGGCAGGGCGCCAATGTGAAGGTTGCCATGCTCGATGCGCTTGCCGAATGGATGACCTACCCAATGTACAGCCACGCCTACGCTGGCCAAACTGTGCCGCGTCAGCCAACCAGCCACCCGATCCTCTGCCCATACGGCGCGCACCGGACCAGGGATGGGCAGGTAATCTTCGGCATCCAGAACGAACGCGAATGGGTCGTGTTCTGCGCGAAAGTGCTCGGCCGACCCAAGCTCACCACCGACCCGCGATTCGCCAACGTTGGGATGCGCGTCGCCAACCGCGCTGAACTGACTGCCCTGATCGAGGACTTCTTCTCGACCATGACTGCGATTGAGGCCGCTTCGCTGCTGGAACGTGCCGGCATCGCCAACGGGCGGCTGAACGCGGCGAAGGACGTCTGGGAGCATCCGCAACTCGCCGCCCGCGACCGCTGGCGCGATGTGGTCACGCCGAACGGCACCGTGCGCGCCCTACTGCCACCTTTTGCCTTCACCGATCACGAGGCGGCAATCGGTCCGGTTCCGGCGCTGGGCGAGCACACCGACGCGATCCTGCGCGAGCTTGGCTTCGCCGATGCCGCGATCGCTTCAATGCGCGCCACCGGTGCGGCATGACAACATTCGACCCTGCTCGGCACCGCATGGTGCCGGAACAGCGCTGGTTCGACGATTTCAGCCTCGGCGAGTGCTTCGTATTGCCCAGCCGGACCATGACCGAGGCTATCTTCCTCGCCTTCCAGGCGGCCAGCGGCGACAATCACCCGATCCATTATGACGCCGAATTCTGTCGTGCCCGCGGCATGCCTGGTATGCTGGCGCACGGACTGCAAACGCTGATCCAAACCGCAGCCGGCGCCGGCCTGTTCCCCTACCTTACCGAGGACTCGCTGATCGGCTTCCTCGATCAGTCCAGCCGTTTCCTCAAACCGGTGTTCGTTGGCGACACGCTCTACTCGGCCCTGAAAATCGATGAACTGACCCCGAACCGATCGACCGGTGTCGTCGGTCTGGCGAGCACGGTGCACAACCAGCGCGGCGAAATCGTCCTCGACGGCCACCAGCGCTACCTGCTGCGCCGCCGGACGAGTGCTGCGGACCGGGAATGAAAAAGATTATGGAATCTCGGTTGTGGCCCCAAATCGCCATTTTGCTGCCACGAGTCCCCGCCATGTTGCGATGCGGCGGAGATTAATCCGCCTCCGCCCACCCAGGAGCCAAGAATGGCAGGCGTCAGAGCCCGTATGCATCCGGGTAGGATATTGCGCGAGGAATACATGGAGCCGATGCGGCTCGGCGCGAATGAGCTGGCTGCCGCACTGCATGTCAGTCCCAACCGGATCAGTGCCATCATCGACGAGCGCCAACCGCACACGCTGACCTCGGACATCGCGCTGCGACTTGCCCGGCGTTTTCGGACCAGCCCGCAATTCTGGCTGGGCCTTCAGAATGCCTACGACCTGTCGATAGCCCAGGCCGAAAACGGGGCGGAGATCGAGGCCCGCATCCAACCGCTGCCGGCGTGATCGCGGTCTGCCTCGGGACGATATTGATCAGCCATCCTCGTCCAGTATCTGCTCGGGAGCAAAATCCGCAGAGATATAATCGCTGATTGGCCATTGCGCTCGACCAAGCAGATCAGACAACCGGCCAGCGCCATCCGCGGCGGTCCCCCGGCCGACCGCAGGCTGCCAGGCTGCGCTGCATTGAGAGCTGCGGATCGGGCCGGTGCGCGCCGGCACGATGAATCAAAGCTACGAGGCGCTCAGCATTCCCGTCGAGGGCGCCCCGTCCGCGGTCATCTCCTCCGGCACATCGTCGTCGGTCGAGTGTGCGTCCGGAGCACCTGCACCCGGCATGCGCAAGACGACTTTATTGCCACGCAGTGGGCGGCATTCGAGTTCCAGAGTGCCGCCTTGCAGCGCCGCGCACTGTTCGACCTCGCGAAGCCGGCCCAACAGAATCGCCGGATCGCCGGCCGGGCCATCGTCCATCACGATCACTTGCGTGCGGCCACCGTGCCAACTCGCGCTTACCAGGAGCGCGCCGCCTTCGGCGCGTTCGATCGCCTGCGACACGATCCCGAGCAGCATCTGGCGTAGCGCGCAAGGGTCCGCCCACATCGCCAGGTTCGGCTGCACCACGACCTGAAGCTCCACTTGATCGCGCAGTGCCACATCCCGGAGTTGGGCAAGCGCTCCCGATATCTCGTGGTCGACTTCGAGTTTCCGCGACTCGAACGTCACCAGGCCCACGTCACCGTGCCGGGGCAAGGGTGGCGCTGGGTTTGCCGAAACGGGCTCGGGTGGCGCGGCGAGACGGGCGGCACGCTGGCGGGCGCGCCATCCCACCAGCACCACGAAACCGCTGCTCAGTGCGGTCAGTGCAACCCAACCGAGGCCCAGAAATCCCATCGAATTCGTCATCGCCGCCACATTCCCCCGAATGTCACCACGACAATCTCATGTGGTCCGTATTGCCAGACCGTAAATGCGTCAGTTTGTCGGCAGGGTCGAGTCGGCGCTAACACGAATAAGTGAAGATCGTCAGCGCCGCAGCTCCATCTGGATAGGACCCTCCCGTCTCCCGTGGGTGAACTGGTCGACGACCGCGCTACCCGTGTCCATCAGTGCTGCCGCCGGTCCGCTCCACACGATCTTTCCACGATGCAGCATCGCCACAGTGTCCCCGATTCGGCGAGCGCTCGCCATGTCATGTGTGATCGCGATCGCCGTCGAGCCCAGCCGTTTGACGCAATCGACCAACAATCCATCGATGATCGCACCCATGATCGGGTCGAGGCCCGTGGTCGGCTCGTCGAAAAACATGATGTCCGGCCGGGCGGCTATGGCGCGTGCCAGCGCGACTCGCTTCTGCATCCCGCCCGATAACTCCGCTGGTGACATTTCGCCGACCGACGCGGCGAGACCCACCTGGGCGAGGAGTTCCCCGGCGACCCCGCGCGCCGCGTGCCTGCTCAGCCGATCTTGCGCCAACAGCCCAAAGGTCACGTTCTCCCAAACCGGCAGGCTGTCGAAGAGTGCACCGTTCTGAAACAGCATGCCGATCCGGCGGCGCGTCGATTCTCGCTCGGCGCGCGACATGGTGAGCAGATCGTCGCCGTCGATCTCGATCGTGCCGGCGTCCGGCTCCAACAGGCCAAGGATGCACTTCAAAAGCACCGACTTGCCGGAGCCGGATCCGCCGATCACCACCATCGAGGTGCCGGGCAACACGTCGAGATCGACCCCGTCGAGCACGATCTTGTCACCAAAGCGCTTTGCCAGACCGCGAAGGCGGATTTTCGCCAGAGTTGCGCTTGTCGGGGCGCGTTCATTGGGGGTCACGCTCATCGCGCGAAGAACATCTCGGTCACCACGTAGTCGAACGCCAGGATCAGGATCGAAGCGCTCACGACGGCCGCCGTGGTTGCCGCTCCGACACCCTGGGCGCCGCCACGGCTATTGTAGCCCTGGTAGCAGCCCATCAGCGCGATCAGAAAACCGAATACCGCCGCCTTCACCAAGCCTGAAACCACGTCCATCGGTTGCACGAAATCCAGCGTGTTGTGCAGGTAGGTTTCTGCATTGAAGCCAAGCTTCAGAACGGAGACGATGAAGCCGCCCATCACACCCAGTATGTCCGCGACCACCACCAGGAGCGGCAGTGCGATAATTCCCGCCGCGAACCTCGGTGCCACGAGGTATTTCATCGGGTTGGTCGACAGCGTGCTGAGTGCGTCGATCTGATCGGTGACGCGCATCGTACCTATCTCGGCGGCCATTGCTGCACCGATGCGTCCGGCCACCATCAGCCCGGCCAGGACCGGCCCAAGTTCACGGGTAACCGACAGCACCACAACGTTGGCCACCGCACCCTCGGCCGAGAACCGCGCGAATCCGGTGTAGGACTGCAAGGCGAGCACCATGCCAGTGAAGATCGCGGTAAGCGCCACCACCGGCAGGCTGAAATAGCCGATCTCCAGTAGCGCGCGGCCAAACATGCGCCAGTAGAACGGCGGGCGCACCAAGTGCGACAAGCCGTCAATGGCGAATAGAGCCAACGCCCCGGCAGCGCGACACGCCGCCATCGTGCCACGTCCAACCGTGGCCACAAAGTCCAGGATGGCGTTCACGCGGCGCGATAAACCCGATGGAACCTCTGGCCTAGCGAGGTCAGTACCTCGTAGCCATTGGTGCCGGCGGCCTCGGCCACATGGTCCGGCGTAAAGGCCGGTCCGATCACCTCAAGCCAGGCACCAGGGCCGACCGTCGGATGATCGGTTACGTCGAAGGTGGTCAGGTCCATGGAGACACGGCCTACCAGTGGCGCCGGCTGGCCGTCAAAGTATGCGACCGCCCGGCCGGAGAGACTGCGGTGCCAACCATCGGCATAGCCGAGCCCGGCGGTGGCAATGCGGCTCGGGCGAGCGGCCAGCCATGTCGCGTTGTAGCCGACACTCTCTCCGGTAGCGACGTTGCGGACCTGCAGGACGCGGGTGGTCAGTCTGGCAACCTGACGCATTGGATTGGCCGCGCCTGGAGTAGGGTTGATCCCGTAGAGTGCCGCGCCGGGCCGCGCCAGATCGGACCCAAATCCGTCGCCCAGAAAGGTGCCCGAGGAATTCGCCAGGCTGCGTCGTGCCGGCGGAAGCCCCACGCAGGCGGCCTCAAATCGTGCGCGCTGCTGCTCATTCAGCTCCGCGCCGGCAAGCTCGGATGAGACCAGGTGAGTCATTATATATAGCAGATCGATTCCGACGAGCCGCATGGGGTCTTGCTGCACGGTGGCGAGTTCGCGCCGGTCGAGGCCAAGCCGCGCCATCCCGGTGTCGATATGCAGAATGCCGGGCAGTTTGCGCCCGACCTCGCGCCCGGTCGCGGCCCAGCCTTCCAACTCTGCGAGCGACCCGAGCACCGGGGTAATGTCGTGGGCGACAAAGTCGGCTTCAGTGCCCGGCGGTAGCCCATTCAGCACGCCGACCAGCGCCCCCGGCACCAAGGGACGGATGAGCAGCGCCTCCTCAAGCAGGGCGACAAAGAAGTGCCGGCAGCCGGCGGCATAGAGAGCTGGGGCCACATGACGCGCGCCGAGGCCGTAGGCATCCGCCTTGACAACTCCCGCAACCGGCCCGCGGTGATGCCGCCCGCACAACTGCCGCCAATTGGCGACGATCGCCGCCAGATCGATGTCCAGTACGGCGCCGGCGCCAGGCGGGATGTCAGCCGGGGTCATTCATTCCCGGAGTGCGCCACATCAAGATTATCATACCGAGTGAACTCCGCCTCAAAGAACAACGGAATCGTCCCGGTCGGACCGTGCCGCTGCTTGCCGATGATCACCTCGGCCTGATTGTGTACGCGATCCATGTCCTGCTGCCACTTGTCGATCGCCGCCTGGAACTTCTCGCTGTTATCGAACGCCATCTGCTTCGGCATCTTCTGCGACAGGTAGTACTCATCGCGGTAGATGAACATCACCACGTCGGCGTCCTGCTCAATGGTTCCCGACTCGCGCAGATCCGACAGTTGCGGCCGCTTGTCCTCGCGCCCCTCCACCGCCCGCGAGAGCTGCGACAGCGCCAGTACCGGCACTGCGAGCTCCTTGGCGATCGCCTTCAGGCCCTGGGTGATCTGGCTGATCTCCAGCACGCGGTTCTCTGGCCGAGTCCCCGGTGCCGGCCGCATCAGTTGCAGATAGTCCACCACCACCAGCGCCAGCCCCTTGGTCCGCTGCAGCCTCCGGCAGCGCGTGCGCAGCGCGGCGATGCTGATCGCCGGCGTGTCGTCGATCTCGAACGGCAGCGAGCCGATCTCTCGGCTGACCGCGACGAAGCGCAAAAAATCCTTCTCGGTGATGTCGCCGCGGCGGATGCGGTCGCCGGATACCCGTGCCTCCTCCGCCAGCAGGCGCGTGGCAAGCTGTTCGGCGCTCATTTCCAGTGAAAACATCGCGACCACGCGTTTCGCCGTCGCGTTCGGGTCCTGCTGCCGCGCCCCGGCGACCAGGCTCTTGGCCGCCCCGAAAGCTATCTTCGTCGCCAACGCGGTCTTGCCCATGCCCGGCCGGCCAGCCAGGATCAGCAGATCCGAGGGATGCAGCCCACCCATCTTCTTGTCGATATCGCGCAGGCCGGTGGCCAGGCCGGAGACGTGACCCGGTCGATTGAACGCCCGCTCGGCGCCTTCGATCGCAACCCGCAGAGCCGTGTTGAAGGTGATGAACCCACCAGATCCGCCGCCGTCCTTCGCCAGATCGAACAGCGACTGCTCCGCGGCCTCGATTTGCTTGACGCCATCCAGCTCCGGTTCGGCGCCGAAGGCGTTGTTCACCACCGTCTCGCCGATATCGATCAGTTGGCGGCGCAACCATGCATCGTGGACCGCGCGGCCATACTCCCCGGCGTTGATGATGCCAACCATGGCACTCAGAAGCTGCGCCAGGTACGCAGTCCCGCCGACCTCATCCAACACACCGGCGTGCTCGAATTCAGCCTTGAGCATCACCGCGTCGGCGAGCTGACCCCCCTCGATCCGTCGGGAAATTGCCTGGAAGATGCGGCCATGCACCGGATCGGCGAAGTGCTCCGGTGCGAGGAACTCCGAAACCCGCTCATAAGCCCGATTGTTGGCAAGTAATGCCCCTAGCAGCGCTTGCTCCGCCTGAAGATTGGACGGCGGGAGTCGCTGTGACAAACCGAGCAAGGGCGAATCGATGGTGTTCATGAGTTCGGCAACATAGCCCGGGACAGGCCAGGCCACACTGCCCGATGCCCTGTGGATCGATGTGGATATCGGGGGCAGCCGCCATGCGCGCGACAGCGACGGGGCAATCGCGCGAGCGGGAGGGAAGACCCAAGGTTCCGCCCCTTGCGGCTTTTAGGGCAGCATCCTGACCATCCCGTGATTCAAGCGACTGCATTGAGGTCGCGATAGAGTCTGTCGCGATAGAGTCTGGCATTTGCCCGCACCGCGTCTAGCGTATACTGCGTTGCATGCCCTTCGATGAGCGCAATTTTTCGGACCTCCCGCCCGGGGAAAGGGCTGCCGACCGCCACGCGCGCCGGTTGGTGGCGTTTTGGCTGTTCGGCGTCGCCGGTATGATCTTGGTGATGGTAATGCTCGGCGGTGTGACAAGGCTGACTGGGTCCGGACTGTCGATCATGGAATGGGCACCGATCAGCGGCATCATCCCACCGCTTACCCAGGCCGAGTGGCAGAAGCTGTTCGATCTCTACAAGCAGGTTCCTCAATATGCGCTGGTCAATGACGGGTTCGGCCTTGGCGGCTTCAAGCAGATCTTCTGGCTAGAGTGGGTTCATCGCTTGTGGGGCCGGCTGATCGGCCTGGCGTTTCTCGGTCCACTGATTTGGTTGTGGGCGACCGGGCGGATCGAGCGGCGGTTGCGCCCCCGTCTCGCCCTGCTGTTCGCGCTCGGTGGCCTGCAAGGGGCGGTTGGCTGGTTCATGGTGGCATCGGGTTTCCTGCCCGACTCTACCGCGGTCTCACCATACCGACTGGTGATCCATCTGGTGCTGGCGTTGGTCCTTTACGCCGCTATCATGTGGACTGCCCTTGACGCGCTTCGGCCGATCCGCGAGCTGCCTGTTCGGCCGCAAACGCGGTCAATCGGTATCGGGCGGTTAATGCGGCGCCTGGCGGCGTTGCTTTGTGTGCTGGTCGCCCTGACAATCACGGCCGGTGGGTTTGTCGCGGGTACGCATGCCGGTCTCGACTACAACAGTTTTCCGCTGATGTCCGGCCATTTGGTGCCGCTCGGTTACGCCCGGCTGTCGCCGTTGGTCCGCAATCTGACCGAAAACATTGCCGCCGTGCAGTTCGACCATCGCCTTTTGGCGACGTTGACCGCGATTGTCAGTGCGGCGATTGTGTCTATTGGCGTCTTTACACCCTGGCCGAAGCCAGTGCGCGGTGCGATCCTGGGACTAGGTGCCACGGTGGCGTTGCAATATGCGCTGGGGGTGCTGACCCTGGTTTTGGTGGTCCCGATCGGCCTGGCTGCCGCGCATCAGTTCGTGGCTGTGCTGGTCCTGACCGCGGCACTGACGCTGCTGCATGGGCTGCGTGGCGCGGTATGACACCGGCCGATCTTGAGGCGGACGACAGTGTCGAGGCCAGTGCTGCCTGGGCGGAGGCAGTGCTGAATGCGTTGCCCGTCGGCGTGGCGATCTATGACGCCGCCCAATTGGCCGTGCTGGCCAATCCGGCATACTGCGCCTCGGTCGGACTTCCCCCTGGCGGTGTGCTGCCGGGTACAAAGCTGGAAGACGGTCTGCGACAGGCCGCCTATCGTGGTGTTTTCGGCCCGGGAGACCCCGAAGCGCAGGTCGCCTCGGCGCTTTCCGCCGACCGTTCGCGCCCGGGTCGGCTGCGCCGACGCTACTACGACGGCCGCACCTATGATCTGGTGAACCAGCCGTTACCGAGCGGCGGGCATGTGATCTGCGCGATCGAGACAACCCCACTGATCGCCGCACGCGACGAAGCCGAAGGCGCCATGGTCCGGACGACGACGGCGCTGGCCACGCTGCGGATCGGGCTGGCCGTGTTCACTCCTTCCCGAACGCTCGCCTTGTTCAATCCACGTTTCGCCGAGCTGTTGGACTTGCCATCGGGTCGGCTTTCGTTGGGCCTGGGGTTTGTCGAGCTCCTCGATCTGCTGCGCGGGCAAGATGAGTTCATCGGTGCCGAGGGCGAGGCGTTCCTGGCCGCGCAGGCGATGATCGATCGAGCCCAGCCGTCTTCGGTCCGCCGCATGCGTGCCAACGGCCAGGTCATCGACGTCGGATCGGACCCGCTGCCGGATGGTGGCTGGACGATGGCGGTCACCGATGTCAGTGCACTCGCACGCGCCGAGGGCGACGCGCGAAGGCGCGCCACGATGTTGCACGCGATCCTGGAGCGCATACCGCATGGAATCTGTGTCTATGGCGCCGATCGGCGGGTCAATATGTTCAATCGCGCCTACAGCGAGGTGATGGCTGGCGCACCGCTGCGGCTGGGCGATCGACTCGAGGAGGTCATCCGTCGGCGGGCGGAGGCCGGCGAGTATGGACCGGGCCACAGTGCCGATGTCATCCGCCAACAAATGGCATTCGATGTCGGCCGACCACAGATGCGGCGGCGGCAACGTCCGAACGGTATGACGATCGATATCCGAACCGCGCCGCTGCCGGACGGCGGTCATATCAGCGTGGTGACCGACATCACCCCGCTGGTTCAGGCGGAGCAGGAGATCTCCCGCCGCGCGGCGGAGATGTCGGTGATGCTCGCGTCGATCCGCCACGGTATCATGCTATGGGGTCCCGACCGTCGGCTGATCGCCACGAACCATGTCGCAGCCGAGCTGTTGGGGCACCCACCCGGCTCGCTGGTTCCGGGCAAGTCGCAGGCCGATCTCGTGGACGAGATGATGGCGCGTGGCGCTTTCGGCACCGGCGCCAACGCGGTATCGCGGGCGGCCCATCTGAAGGAGCGAGACTGGGCGGCGCCCTATGTCCGGCGCTTCGTAACGCGCGTGGGGCGAGTGTTAGAGGGGCACTCGCAGCCGATACCAGGCGGCGGGTTCGTTTCGACATTCACCGACATCACCGACGCGCGCAACGCGGAAATTGAGCTGCGCCGTGCCAAACATGCCGCGGAGAGCGCCAATCAGGCAAAGTCGCGGTTTCTGGCCACCATGAGCCACGAATTGCGCACACCGCTGAATGCGGTGATCGGCTTCTCCGAGACCTTGCTGCAGGAGGCAGCCCGCCCATCGCCCCAGCACGTCGCCGAGTTTGCTCGCCAGATAAATGACTCCGGGCGGCAGCTGCTTAATCTGATCAACATCATCCTCGATGTCGCACGGATCGAGGCGGGGCGCTTTGATATGGCCTCGGATCAGGTGGATGTCGATCGTCTCGTCATGGACTGCCTGCGGCAGGCCAATGCCGCAGCCCAGGCAGCCGAAATCGCGCTTGCCACCGATCTGCATCCTGGTCTGCCGGCGGTACGTGCCGACGAGCGAAGGCTGGCACAGGTGCTGAACCACCTCCTGTCGAATGCGGTAAAATTCACTGGATCTGGCGGCGTAGTGACCGCCGCCGCGGAGATCGATCACACCGGCGATTTGGTGATCTCGGTGACCGATACCGGCATCGGCATTGCGGAGGCGGATATCGAACGCGCGTTCGAGCCGTTCACCCAGCTCGATAGCACACTGGCAAGGCGGTTCGAAGGTGCCGGGATCGGCCTCTATATGTCGCGTGCGTTGGCCGAGGGACACGGTGGACGTCTTCGATTGCATTCGCGGCCGGGCGAGGGCACGACCGCCGAACTGCGGCTGCCCGCCAGCCGGTTGATTTGGCCGGGCGGCAGACCAAGTGCGGGACAGGAGGCGCCAGCATGACACCACTCGCCATGACCGACCGGCTGTTTTTCGAGCGTGCCGACGCGCAACTCGACCGCAGCGAAGCCGAGCGTCATCTCGTCGCGGCGCTCGCCGCCAGCGATGACGGCGAGCTGTTCCTCGAATATCGTGAGAGCGAACAGATCAGCCTGGACGACGGTCGCATTCGCAGCGCCGGGTTCGACACCACTTTGGGCTTCGGACTACGCGCGGTTTCTGGTGAAGCTACCGGCTATGCCCACGCCGGGGAGCTATCGGATGCTGCGCTGGGGCGTGCGGCGGCGAGCGTGGCGGCAGTTGCGGCGGGCCATTCCGGCATCGTCGCCGAGCCGCCGCGCGCGACCAATTCCCGCCTGTATTCCGCTGCCAATCCATTGTCCGGCACGGACTTCGCCACACGCACGTCGGTCTTGGGGGAGATCGATGTTTATGCACGCGGCAAGGACGCGCGCGTGAGGCAAGTAATGGCATCACTGAGCGGCGAATGGCAGGCAGTCCAAATCATTCGTGCAAACGGGACACGGGTTGCCGATCTGCGACCGCTCGTGCGGCTGAGCGTGGCCGTGGTGGTGGAGCAAAACGGACGGCGGGAGACTGGCAGCTACGGCACCGGCGGGCGCTTCGGGTATGTGGCGGTGACAACACCGGCGGTTTGGCGCTCCGCAGTGGACGAAGCATTGCGCCAGGCCCTCATCAATCTCGACAGCCGCCCTGCGCCAGCTGGCGAAATGGAGGTGGTGCTCGGGTCCGGTTGGCCCGGAATCCTGCTTCATGAGGCGATCGGCCACGGGCTCGAGGGGGACTTTAACCGCAAGCAGACATCCGCCTTTGCTGGCCTGATGGGGCAGCGGATCGCTGCGCCAGGCGTCACCGTCGTGGATGATGGCACACTGCCTGACCGGCGCGGCAGCCTGACGGTGGACGATGAGGGCACGCCGACCTCTCGCACGGTGCTGATCGAGGATGGCGTGCTGACTGGCTATCTGCAGGACCGGCTCAACGCGCGGCTGATGGGGATGCCGGCCACCGGCAATGGCCGGCGCGAGTCCTATGCGCATGCGCCGATGCCGCGAATGACCAACACGATCATGCTGGGTGGGTCGCATACGCCGGAGGAGATGATCCGATCGGTCAAGCACGGCCTCTACGCGGTGAATTTTGGTGGCGGACAGGTGGACATCACGTCGGGCAAGTTCGTGTTCTCGGCGTCCGAGGCTTATCTGATCGAGGATGGCAAGGTGTCCGCGCCGGTAAAAGGAGCGACCTTGATCGGTAACGGGCCTGACGCGCTGACGCGGGTCGCGATGGTTGGGAACGACATGGCGTTGGATCCGGGCGTCGGGACCTGCGGCAAGAACGGGCAAGGCGTACCAGTGGGTGTCGGGCAGCCGACGCTGAAATTGACGGGCCTGACGGTCGGCGGGACAGCCGCCTGACCGTGTGACGGCGTCACGCGGCCCAACGCATGGGAGCGTGAAAATCGCGTTGGCGGGCAGTCGTACATTTTTGGATATCAGCGAGTTCGGCTGCGCGTCGGCATTTCGTCCGACGCGCCATCTTGCCGAAGTGCGCGCTTTTCTCGGCTATTTTCTCTGCTATGTCGATTTGACGCCCAGATAACGTCAAAAGAACGGTAATTAATCCTCAAAGTGGCATCGTCTCTACACGTTGCGCCGGGGTTAATAATCCCGAATCGGAATACATGTACCATGCTTTGGTCAGGGAAGGACCTCGAGTAATGACCGTCGCTCTCCGTTCGATAGCTACACTCTCCTCCATGGTTGCGGATGCCGGCAAGGTCCGCCTCGGCGGGATGAGCCCGGCCCTGGCGCCGACTATCGATGCTGGCAAGGTCCGCCTCGGTGGGATGAGCCCGGCCCTGGCGACGACTATCGATGCCGGCAAGGTCCGCCTCGGCGGGATGAGCCCGGCCCTGGCGCCGACCATCGATGCCGGCAAGGTCCGCCTCGGCGGGATGAGCCCGGCCCTGGCGCCGACCATCGATGCCGGCAAGGTCCGCCTCGGTGGGATGAGCCCGGCCCTGGCGCCGACCATCGATGCTGGCAAGGT
>DASRQX010000206.1:0-20626 GCA_035696165.1 Acetobacteraceae bacterium
CGGCTTACGACGGGTTGATGCAGCAACGCGATAGCGATCCCGGCGCCATGTTGGCCGACAAGGGCTACGACAGCGATGCGATCCGCCATGACTTGCGCGACAGCGGCGCGACACCCGAGATCCCGAGCAGGAGCAACCGCAAGGTCAGTACTCAATCAGCAAACCCCTCTATGCGCTGCGGTCACGGATTGAGTGCTTCATTGGGCATCTCAAAGAGCAGCGCCGCATCGCCACCCGATATGACAAGCTCGCCACCAGCTTCGTGGGATTCGTCTTGCTCGGATGCATCCGCATCTGGGCGAGGTTTGTCCACAGGGCCTAGTACAGCGATGCCATGAAACCGCTCATATCCACAGCTCTTTATGACGAGACACTCGCACACTGAGGCTGCTCCGCAAGCAGAATAATTCTTAGCCGCGGATGAACACCGATGAACACCGATAGTCCGGTTTTGTGGGAGGGTGGTTTCGCACAACTCCAGGGTCAGTTACCGGTGCATCGGCATTTTCGGCGTTCATCGGCGACTAACATTCCTTTCTTCTTGATAACGCAGCTTCAGCCAACTGGAACGCGACAAGGTCCGGCACCAATGCACGTGCAGGGGACCGATCGAAATCGCAACATGCAGATTTGCGGAATGCAAGGCGGCTTCCCGGCGAGACGCGCTCAGCTGCGGGCAGGTCCCAGTACATTGCTTTCATGGAACCACTCGTGCCGACGAGGTTCTGCGATGAGCCGCATTTGCAAAGGCAGATACGCCCGATAGGTGTCGTTCCTTGGAAAGGCTGTACTAATTGGGAGACGCAACAAGGTTTCGATTTCTATAATCTGCCCGAGGTTTTGCCCCTCTTACGCATCAAAGATCACTATTGCCGCCCGGCGGCAAAGTAGGCGAAGGCGCTGCGCCCTGCGCTGCAACGCAGACTACAACGTTCCCAATCACGAATGAACGCACCCTACCGCGTCGGCCGAGGCGGCGTCTGGCTGTAATCGTAAAACCCGCGCCCGGTCTTCCGCCCTAGCCACCCGGCCTCGACGTACTTAACCAGCAGCGGGCACGGGCGGTACTTGCTATCCGACAGCCCGTCATACAGCACCTGCATGATCGACAGACACGTATCCAGCCCGATGAAATCGGCCAGCTCCAGCGGCCCCATCGGATGGTTGGCGCCAAGCTTCATCGAGATGTCGATCGCCGAGACCGAGCCGACGCCCTCATACAGCGCGTAGACCGCCTCGTTGATCATCGGCACCAAGATACGGTTGACGATGAAGGCCGGAAAATCCTCGGCCACCGCGGTGATCTTGCCCAGCTTGCGGGCAAGCGCCAGCACCGTCTGGAAGGTCGGCTCGTCGGTGGCGATGCCGCGGATGATCTCCACCAGCTTCATGACCGGCACCGGATTCATGAAGTGCATGCCGATGAACTTTTCCGGCCGGTCGGTATCGGCGGCCAGCCGGGTGATCGAGATCGACGAAGTGTTGGACGCCAGCAGGCAGCCCGGCTTCAGATGCGGCGTAAGCAGCTTGAAGATCGCCCGCTTGACATCCTCTTTTTCCGTCGCCGCCTCGATCACGAGGTCGGCGTCCGCGAACGCCGCGTAGTCCAAGGACGGCGTGACCCTCGCCAGCGCCGCGTCGCGATCCTCCGGCGACACCACGCCACGGTTCACCTGGCGGTCCATGTTGCGCGCCATGGTGGCCATCGCGCTGTCCAGCGCCGGGGCCTTGGCGTCCAGCAGGGTGACCGGCAGGCCGGCCAGCGCGCAGACATGCGCGATGCCGTTGCCCATCTGGCCGGCGCCGATGACGCCCACCTGGGCGATGCAGGGATCGCCCGATAAAAGCGGGTCGGCGGCCGGTGACGGCTTGACTTCGACGTTCATTCAGGAGCGCTCCAGTTCGGCCGCCAACTCCGGCAGCACGGTGAACAGATCAGCCACCAAGCCGTAATCGGCGACCTGGAAAATCGGCGCTTCCTCGTCCTTGTTGATCGCCACGATGACCTTGCTGTCCTTCATCCCCGCCAGGTGCTGGATGGCACCCGAGATGCCGACGGCGATATACAAGTCAGGCGCAACGATCTTTCCGGTCTGGCCCACCTGGTAGTCGTTGGGCACGAATCCGGCATCCACCGCGGCGCGCGAGGCACCCACCGCGGCACCGAGCTTATCGGCAATTGGTTCAAGAAGATTGAAGTTCGCCCCGCTCTGCATGCCGCGCCCGCCGGAAATCACCACGCGGGCCGCGGTCAGTTCCGGCCGCTCGCTCTTGGACAGGTCGGCCGAGATGAAGCGCGACATGGTGGGCAGTTCGGGCACCGGCACCGCCTCAATCGTGGCGCTGCCGCCATCCGGAGCGACAGGGTCGAAGCTGGCGGCGCGGACGGTGATGACCTTCTTCGTGTCGGCGGACTTCACCGTTGCCATGCCGTTGCCGGCGTAGATCGGGCGGACGAAAGTGTCGGCGTCGATCACCTCGGCGATGTCGCTGATCGGCTGCACGTCCAGCACCGCGGCAACCCGCGGCATGACGTTCTTGCCGACCGCGGTGGTGGCGGCCAGCAGGTGGCTGTAGCCGGGTGCCAACGCGACCAGCAGCGCCGCGGTCGGCTCGGCCAGCAGGTGGTCCAGCGCGGGGTTGTCGGCGGTCAGCACCTTGGCGATGCTGGGCAGTTTCGCGGCCGCGGCGGCGGCTTCCGCCAGGCCACTGCCGGCGACCAGGGCATGCACCTCGCCCAGCTTCAGCGCGGCGGCGACAGCGCTGCGCGACGGCTGCTTGATGCCGGCGGCGTCGAATTCGAGCAGAACGAGTGCCGTCATAATCAGTCCTTATTATCAGTCCGCTGGGGGTGGTCCCTTTGGCGTCAGATCACTTTCGCTTCGGTGCGCAGCTTGGCCACCAGTTCGGCGACGGACGCCACTTTTTGGCCCGCCTTGCGCTTCGGCGGCTCGACCACCTTCAGCACCTTCAGCCGCGGCGCCGGATCGACGCCGAGATCGGCCGGCTTCATGGTCTCGATCGGCTTCTTGCGCGCCTTCATGATGTTCGGCAGCGAGGCATAGCGCGGCTCGTTCAGCCGCAGGTCGGTCGTAACGATGGCCGGCATGGTCAGCGCCACCGTCTCCAGCCCGCCATCGACCTCGCGGGTGACGGTGATGCCGTCGCCTTCAATGGTAATCTTCGACGCGAAGGTGCCCTGCGGCCAGCCGAGCAGCGCGGCCAGCATCTGGCCGGTGGCGCTCATGTCGTCGTCGATCGCCTGCTTGCCCAGGATGATCAGCCCGGGCTGCTCCTTGTCGGCGATCGCCTTCAGCATCTTAGCGACCGCCAGCGGCTGCAGTTCGGCGTCGGTCTCGACCAGGATGCCGCGGTCGGCGCCCATGGCGAGGGCGGTGCGGATGGTCTCCGCGCATTGCGGCACGCCGAGCGAAACTGCGATGATCTCGGTGGCGGCGCCCTTTTCCTTCAGGCGGATGGCTTCCTCGACCGCGATCTCATCGAACGGGTTCATGGACATCTTAACCCCGGCGGTTTCGATGCCGGAGCCGTCCGATTTCACGCGGACCTTGACGTTGTAGTCGACCACCCGCTTGACCGGGACCAGAATTTTCATGGGCAAACCGTGTCGTTTCCAGGATTTGGGCACTGAAAAGGGCCGAGGAATCCCCCGTCCCTTCGCACCTGCAACAGAGCGGCCGGACCATATGCAGGCGGCCCGGCTTCTGTCAAACAAATGACATTTGCGGGTAGGGTCGCGGTTTGAAACCTGCGCCGGCCGCACCCCTGCCTTGCCGCGCGGCGCTGTCTTCCCCGCCGGCGATTATTCCAGGCGCCCGAATGATCGACCATTCGGTGCTGCCCCCCGTCATGCCGGCCCCGGGTCAAGCCCGAGGGCAACGCTCTTCCGCCCTACATTGGGCCGTGTCCCGCGGGCGCGATGATGCGGGTCACGCCGAGCGCCCCGCCCCGCCTTTCACGCCATCCGTCGCAGTTCGCCCGCGCGCACACTGGCCACCGCGTTGTTCAGGATCTGCACGATCGCCTCATCGGCAACGCTGCGGGACAGCAATGCCAGCGCGCCACCCAGCAGCGACGAGGCAATCGCCAGGGAGCTGATGTTCTGTCCCACCATGTATTCGATCGCCTTGTCGACGACCGCTCCGGCGTGGTTCAACTCGGCGGGCGGCGGTTCAATCGCCATCGGATCGATCGGCATCGTTGTCTCCTATAGGCCTATTCCGCAGCTTCCGCTGCTTCCACCACCGCTTCACCGGGTGCCTCCATCAAGGCATCCCCGAGGGCCTCCGCTGCCGTTTCCCCTCGGACTTCCCCTGGGACTTCCCCTGAAACTTCCACCAGAGCTTCCGGCTGATCCTGCTGTTCGGCCTGGATTTCCCACATGTGGGCATACAAGCCGCCGCGCGCCAGCAATGCCGCGTGCGTGCCGCGCTCGGCCATGCGGCCCGCATCCAGCACGACGATCTCGTCGGCGTCGATCACGGTCGACAGGCGGTGCGCGATTACCAGCGTGGTGCGATGGCGCGAGACCGCGCGCAACGCCGCCTGGATGTCCTGTTCGGTGCCGGTGTCCAGCGCGCTGGTGGCCTCGTCCAGGATCAGGATGCGCGGGTCCTTCAGGATGCTGCGCGCGATGGCGACGCGCTGCTTCTCGCCGCCTGACAGCTTCAGGCCACGCTCGCCCACGCGGGTGTCGTATTTGTCCGGTAACGACATGATGAAATCGTGGATCTGCGCCAGCCGCGCGGCGTGTTCGATCTCGGCCTGTCCGGCGCCGGGGCGGCCATAGGCGATGTTGTAGCGGATCGTGTCGTTGAACAGCACGGTGTCCTGCGGCACCACGCCGATCGCCGCGCGCAGGCTTGCCTGCGTCACGTCACGGATGTCCGCGCCGTCGACCAGGATGCGCCCGGCGGTCACGTCGTAGAAGCGGAACAGCAGCCGTGTGATGGTGGACTTGCCGGCCCCGGTCGGCCCGACGATAGCCAGCTTCCCACCGGCGGGCACCACCAGGTCGACGCCCTTCAGGATCTCGCGGTCCGCGCGGTAGCCGAAATGAACATCCTCGAACCGCACCTCGCAGGCGGCACCTTCGGACAGATGCGCCGGCAGCGCCATCGCACCCGGGCGGTCGGCGACCTCCTGCTCGATCGCGAGCACGCGGAATAACTGTTCCATGTCCACCAGGCCCTGGCGGATCTCGCGGTAGACGAAGCCCAGGAAGTTCAGCGGCTGATAAAGCTGCATCAGATAGGTGTTCACCAGCACGAATTTTCCCACCGTCATGCCGCCGGACAGCACGCCGCGCGCCGCCATCAGCATGATTAGCCCGAGCCCGAGCGCAACGATGGCCTGCTGACCAAGGTTCAGCATGTTCAGCGTCACCTGGCTGCGCACCGCGGCCCGCTCGTAGCGCGCCAGAGCCTGGTCGAAGCGCCGCGCCTCGTGCCCTTCGTTGCCGAAATACTTGACCGTCTCGAAGTTCAGCAGGCTGTCGATGGCGCGCGACTGCGCCTCGTTGTCGGTGTCGTTCATGGCGCGGCGCAGGCGCACGCGATAGGTGCTGAAGCCGACCGTGAAGCCGAGATATGTCGTCACCGCGAAGAACGTCACGATCGCGAAACGCCAATCGAACATCGCCCACAGGATACCGGTCACCATCGCCAGCTCGAGCAGCGTCGGAATGATATTGAACACCGCCAGGCGCAGCACCGACTGCACCCCCTGGGCGCCGCGGTCGATCACCCGCGACAACCCGCCGGTCTGGCGATCCAGGTGGAAGCGCAACGACAGCGCGTGCAGGTGCTGAAGGGTGCGCAACGAAAGCAGCCGCGTCGCGCGTTGCTGCACCGCAGCAAACACCGCGTCGCGCAGTTCCCCGAAACCCGAGGACGCAACGCGCACCAGCGCGTAGGCCACGATCAGCGCCACCGGCAGGGTCAGCACGGCGGCGGTTCCGGCTTTGGGTGCCAGCGCGTCCACTGCGCGGCTGTAGATCACCGGGACGTAGACTGTTGCGACCTTGGCGGCCACCAGGCAGGCCATCGCCACCGCGACACGCACCCGGGCCGTCAGGTCGCCGCGCGGCCAGAGGTAGGGCAGCAAGCTGATGATGGTCTGCCAGGCGGAGCGTTGCGGCCGCGCCAGATCCAGCGGCGCGGCGTGGGGGATGTGTCGCATGCCTCGCATGTGGCATGTTGCAGGCGGATTGCAAAGGCGAGCCCGGTGGCAGATCAGAGCGGCGTCGACGGTTTCCTGCGCCATATCCGCGCTTGCCAGAGCGCCACGCTGCCGGCCGAGCGGCTGGCGTTCCATATCGGTGCCGATCCGGTGGGCTGGGTGCGACCGGCGCTGGCGGCGGCGCTCGCCGGGTTTCCGGAGATCGAGACGAGCGCGACACGGATCACGCTGACCGCGCCGGCGGCGCTGCAGGCGATCGCGCAGGAGCTGTCGGCGCGCGGTTTTTTCCGTTGCCGCAACGAGGCATTCGATGTGCGCGCAATGGCGGATGGGCCGGTGCTGGGGGTGCTGGATCGCGGCGCGTTGCCCTCGTTCGGCGTGGTGTCGGAGGGCGTGCACGTGAACGGCCTGGTGCGGCGCGCCGACGGGCTGCATCTGTGGATCGCGCGCCGGTCGCGGACCAAGCAACTCGATCCCGGCAAGTTGGACCACCTCGTCGCCGGCGGCGTGCCGGCCGGGCTGTCACCGGCCGAGACGCTGGTGAAGGAAGCCGCGGAAGAAGCCGCGGTGCCGCGGGCGCTGGCCGCCACCGCACGGCGTGTCGGGATGGTGCGATATGCGATGGAGCGGCCGGAGGGGCTCCGCCGCGACCGGCTGCATTGCTACGACCTGGCGGTGCCGGAGGATTTCACCCCGCGCGCGGCGGACGGCGAGGTGGAGTCGTTCGAGCTATGGCCGATCGAGCGGGCGCTGGCGACAGTGCGGCAGACCGACGACTTCAAGTTCAACGTGAACCTGGTGCTGATCGATCTGTTCCTGCGCGAGCGGTTGATCGGCGGCGCGGCTGTCGACCAACTGCGCGCTGCATTGGAGGATGGCCGGGTTTAGGGCCTGAGGCGAAACAAGTGCTTCAATCGCACGCTTGGCCCTCCCGCGTCATGGCTGGGCTTGGCCCGGCCACCTACGACTTTCCTGATGGCAGCTGCAAAAGTCGTAGGTGGGGTCACCAGACGATTTGTTCAAAATCGTGCGCTAAGCCGAATGTGGCGCGCCGCGCATCGAAACCCGCGTAGCTGCCTGACGCAGGCGGGAATATCAGCCTCGGTGCTATTCAAAATCGTCCACCCTGAAAAATGGCCATACAATCGCCTACCCCTAGGGGTGGGTATTGAGCCGAACGCAGGTCACATACTTCTGCTCCGCCAGATGCTTGGCCGTTCAGATGGCTCAAGGCTGACAGCATCGCTCTCATCGTAAACAAGCACGATGAAATGATTGGAGCTGAGGCCAGCCAAACCGGTTGACCCGTCCCTGATCTCGACCACCGCGTATTTCGGTCCGTTCGAAGGTGGACCGCTCGCGGCGAGCGCTTCGAAACGGGTCCTATTGGCAATCACATACCATAACCAGGGGTCGAATAGCGGCACCTTGGCAACTACGAGAATGCAAACTGGGATTGCTGCGATCGCGAGAATGTTGCTCGCCACCCGCCGAAAGTGACGGCGCCACAGGGCGATCCCGGCAGCGATCAATAAACCCACGACGAAGCCGGCAAGCGGCAGAAGGAAGAGCACACCAGAGAAGTCGAAAAGCGCTCGTGCGACCTGTCCAGGCGAACCGCTGGCACCAAGCGGCCAGAAATCGAGGATCCGATGACTACCCACAAGCATCACGCCGAACACCGCGGCGATCCAGATCCGGCGGATTCGCCATCCATCGGCCGGCCGATACCGGGAAACCGGGTCTGTGCTCAGATTGATCACTGGCGGGAATCTCCGCCGTCACCTGCCGATTTGTTCAAAACTGCACGCTCAGCCTGTCCGGCGCGATGCGCGGCGGCGATGCGTGACACCGTGGGCTGGCTGGCACTGTAAAGCCCGGCCATGACGCACAGATGGCCCGATGGGTCAATCTTTTCGTCATCTGCC
This sequence comes from Acetobacteraceae bacterium, assembly GCA_035696165.1. Classification (GTDB taxonomy): domain Bacteria; phylum Pseudomonadota; class Alphaproteobacteria; order Acetobacterales; family Acetobacteraceae; genus Palsa-883. The sequence continues at coordinate 8,130 of DASRQX010000206.1, forward strand.
ATCAGGCGCTTGGCGAGACGCGGCGCGATGCGCCCGCCCTCGCTTCCCCGCGGCGGCTAGCCGAGCAGAGGCATCCCGGCAGCGCAGCGTCGTGACGCAGAAAGCGCGGCCGTAACGGGACGAACCCGACTGTGCCGTCAGCCCTCCGGCGGTGCCGCGGCGATCGGGATTTCGCGGGCTTCCGGCTGGTCGCCCATGCCCGGGGCGCCTTGCTCGGGCTCGGGGCCACTCGACGACATCTCGTCCTCGTTGCCATAGGGCCGGCGCTGGCCCTGCTGGTGCTGGCCGCCGTTCCCCTGCTGACCCTGCTGGGCCGCCTGGTTCATCGCGTTAAGAATGCGGAAATAGTGCTCGGCGTGCTGAAAATAGCTTTCCGCCAACACCCGGTCGCCGCTCGAGGTCGCGTCGCGCCCAAGCTGCAAGTACTTCTCGAACAACTGCTGGGAGGTGCCGCGGACGCGGATGTCCGGGCCGCTGCTGTCGAAGACATGATTGCGGTTGAGTGGGATGTTGCCCGGGCTGTGATGCCGGATCGGCCCGCCACCGCCGCCGCCTCCACCTGGGCGGTGGCCGCGTCCACGCATGCGCTTCATATTGTTCATACTTCTGCCGTCGCGCTTTCCTGTTGGCAGCGCTGGCCGGTGGCGCTCGGGGACATGGCTGGTCCCATGGGCGTCCAGGGGAGTGCTCCCTCGGCCAGGCTGCTATCCTTCGACGTTGGTACCGGCACGCACCCCGGCGGGCCAATCAGCGCCCAGCTAAGCGGGCGACAACCGATTCGACCAGGATCCCGGGACACGAGGCTTTGCCACTGTCCCTGCCGGGTCTGCAAACTAGTCGCTGCACTGTCTGTTGCCAAACGTTTTTTGGCCCGCCGTTTTCGATTGTGGAGGCGCCGCTACAGCAGCCAGGATGAGAGCGGCTGCATGAAGGCGTCGGTCCGGCGCTTGCCCCCTCGATCTTCTCCGGGCCGGCCGGCCTACCGTCCCGGGCTCCAGGTAAGCAGCATGGCCCGCGGGATTCCGGCCAGATCAGCGCGCACTGCGGTGATAAACCCGACGTCGCGGGCCAAGCCGGCAACAGCATCAGCCTGGTTCTGGCCCAATTCCAGGACGGCAATCCCCCCCGCAGTCAGGCTTCCAGGCAGAACCGGCAGAATTCGCCGATAAGCATCGAGCCCGTCGGGTCCCCCATCCAGCGCCGACGCCGGCTCGAACCGCGCCACCTCCGGCATCAGGGCATGCAGCTCGCCGATGGGAATATAGGGCGGATTGCTCAGGATCAAGTCGAAGCGGCCGGCCAGTGCCGCGGCCCAATCGGTGCACACGAACGCGGCCCGGTTGGCCATCTCATGCATGGCAGCGTTGTCCCGAGCGAGGACGGCCGCTGCGGCCGACCGATCGGTGCCAACGCCGAACGCGCCCGGGAACTCGCTGAGGGCGGCCAGCAGCAGACAGCCGGTGCCGGTGCCGAGATCAAGGATCCGCCGCACCCGCGAGCGGTCGGGCAGCGCCGCCAATGCCGCCTCGATCAGTGTCTCGGAATCGGCGCGGGGGATCAGCGTCGCCGCGGAAACCGCCAGGTCGAGACTCCAGAACTCCCGCCGCCCGGTGATCAGCGCCAGCGGCTCGTGCGCCACGCGACGTTGCAGCAGCGCATCGTATGGCCCGCGATCGATCGGGGTGTGCGGATCGCGCAGCAGCGCCTCGCCCGTGATCCCGAGCGCATGTGCCAGCAGCAGGCGTGCCTCCAGGCGAGGATTGTCGATGCCGGCCTCGCGCAGACTCGCGGCACCGTCGCGCAAGGCTGCGCGGATAGTGGAGTGCAACGCCAACACACGGGCGTCAGAATGCGAGCTGGCTGAGGCAGACTCTCCCCCTCTCCTTGATGGAGGGGGTTGGGGGGAGGGGTAGGTGCGATGGGCAGCTTCCGAACAACCCTGGCACCAACCCCTCCCCCCACCCCCCTCCCTCAAGGGGAGGGGGAGAGTCTGCTTCGACAACCGCGCATTCCCACGCACCTCCGGCACCAACCGGCCGGCGTTCATTCTTCCGCGGCCATGCGGGCGGCCTGATCCTCGGCGATCAGCGCATCGATGAACTCATCCAACTCGCCGGCCATGATGCGGTCGATCTTGTAGAGCGTCTTCTCGATGCGATGGTCCGACACGCGGCCCTGCGGGAAATTGAAGGTACGAATGCGTTCCGACCGATCGCCCGTCCCGACCTGCGACTTGCGATCGGCGGCGCGCGTCGCATGCAGCGCGGCGCGCTGCTGCTCATACAGCCGCGCGCGGAGGATCTTCATCGCCTTGGCGCGGTTCTTGTGCTGGCTCCTTTCCTCCTGCATCGCAACGACCATGCCGGAGGGAATGTGCGTGATCCGCACCGCACTGTCGGTCTTGTTGACATGCTGCCCACCGGCGCCGGAGGCACGGTAGACGTCGATCCGCAAATCGCCCTCGTCGATCTGCACATCGATCTCCTCGGCCTCCGGCAGCACGGCGACCGTTACGGTGGAGGTGTGGATGCGGCCCTGGCTCTCGGTCGTCGGCACGCGCTGCACGCGGTGCACGCCGGATTCGTATTTCAACCGCGCAAAGACACTGTGACCGGTGATCTCCGCGATGCCCTCCTTCAACCCGCCCAGCTCGGTGTCGTTGTATTCCAGGAGCTCGCAGCGCCAGCCACGCAGGGCGGCGTATTTTTGGTACATCGCGAACAGGTCAGCCGCGAACAGCGCCGCTTCGTCGCCTCCGGCGGCGGGACGCACCTCCAGGATCGCGGCCCGCTCGTCGGCCTCGTCCTTGGGCAGCAGCGCGAGGCGGATCTCGTGCGCCAGCGTGGGGATGCGGTCCTTCAGGTCGTGCAGTTCGGCTTCGGCCAGCTCGCGCATTTCGGGATCGGCGAGCATCGTTTCGGCCTCGGCCTGCGCCTGCTCGGCCGCGCGCAGGTCGCCGATGCGGGCTTCGACCGGGGCGAGTTCGGACAGCTCCTTCGATGCCTTTGCATAGGCCTCGCCGGACAGGCCCTCGGACAGCAGGGCGCGCAGTTCCTCGGCGCGGGCGGCAATGCGGTCGAGCTTGGGGGCGAGGTTCATGGTAGCGCCCTCCCGCCAATCGTTCGTGGCGTGCGACGGTCCGCAAGAAGGAAAGAATCACCACAGAGGCACAGAGACACACAGAAGAAAGATGATTGCGCTTCGCGCGAAGCGCTTTGGCCTTCTTCTCTGTGTCTCTGTGCCTCTGTGGTGAGGCTGTCTTCCCTAAGATCGAGTGCCCGCGCCGTATCACGGGCGTGCGCCGCGCGCGCCGCCACCCCGCGCATCACGCCAGCCGCGCGGCGATATCCGCCAGCTTCACCGCCTCCTGCTCGCCGGTTGCCAGGTTCTTCACCTGCGCCACCCCCGCGGCGATATCGTCCGGCCCGAGGATCACCGCCGCCCGCGCCCCAATCCGGTTGGCACGCTCCATCCGCCGCCGCAAATTACCCCGATACGCCATCTCGGCCCGAACCCCAGCCGCGCGCAGGCTTTGCAGCACCCCCAGCGCCGCGGCTTCGGCTGCGTCACCCACCGGTACCACGGCGACGGCGGCCTGTGCCGCGGGCGGCGTCTCCAGCAGCATGGCCAACCGCTCGATCCCGGCCGCCCAGCCAACCGCCGGCGTCGGCGGCCCGCCCATCTCCTCCACGAGGCCGTCATAGCGGCCGCCGCCCATCACCGTCCCCTGCGATCCCAGCTTGCCGGTGACGAACTCGAACGCGGTGTGGCCGTAATAGTCCAGCCCACGGACGATCCGCGGATTCTCCCGAAACGGCACACCGAACGTGCGCAGGTAGCCTTGCACCCCGGCGTAGAACCCCGCCGCCGCCGCGGTCAGGTGGTCGGCGATCAGCGGTGCGTTAGCGATGATGCGGCGATCGCCCTCGTCCTTGGAGTCCAGGATCCGCAACGGGTTGCGATCCAGCCGCGCCAGGCTGTCAGCCGACAGTGCACCCTGGTGCTCGGTGAAATAGGCCACCAGCGCGTCGCGGTAGGCGCTCCGGCTTTCCTTATCACCGAGGGTATTGATCTCCAGCACCGTGTCGCCGGCCACGCCGAGGGCTTGCAGGATGTTCCAGCCGCAGGCGATCACCTCGGCGTCGGCCAGCGGCTCGGCGGACCCGATCAGCTCGATGTCAATCTGGTGGAACTGGCGGTAGCGGCCCTTCTGCGGGCGCTCGTAACGGAACATCGGGCCGGCGTAGAACACCTTCTGCGGCAGCGACTGGGTCAGGCCGTTGGTCACCAGCGCGCGGCAGATGCCGGCGGTGGCTTCCGGGCGCAGCGTGATGGAATCACCGCCGCGATCGGTGAAGGTATACATCTCCTTGGTGACCACGTCGGAGGTCTCGCCCAGCGTGCGGGAGAAGACGCGGGTGTCCTCGAAGATCGGCGTGGTCCATTCGTCGAAGCCGTAGCGTGCGGCGATGCGGCGGGCCGTGTCCGCCACGTGGGTGTGGCGGCGCTGGTCCTCGCCGATCAGGTCGTGCGTGCCGCGGGCAGGCTGGAGGTCATCAGGCACAGGTTCTGCTGCTTCGCTCTGTGAGGAGTCAGGAAAGTAGCCTGCCGGCCTTCAGAAGCAAGGAGGAGCATTCTGCCGGTGTGACGCGGCCGGCCCGCGCGGACCCTGATCAGGCGTGCGCAATCCTGCGCGCCCGCCCGCCGCGTGTGCCGGTTGCCTGTGAGGGTGCGGGTTTCGGAGCCGTGTCGGCGCGCCGGGCGATGCGATGGTGTTCCCGGGCCATCCAGCCCGGGTTCCGAAGATACCCGCCACCAGCGCTCACCGTCAGCATGGCGGCGGACGCCAACGTTAACCGTTGCGGGGTGTCGCAGTTGCACGATGAGCTTTGCCGCCTGTCGCCTCACATCAGCCAGACGGTTTCGCTCTTACCCCAGACATCATCCTGCTCCAGCCGCGCCGCAGTGTGGCTTAACTGCTCGACCAAGAAATCGATCACCACCCGTGTCCGCGGCGGCAAATGCTGACGTGAAGGATACAGCACGAATGCTGGTTGCCGCCCGAAGGAGTAGTTTGGAAGTAGTCGATACAGTCGCGCGCCGCGAACATCGTCGACGACGAGTGCTTCCGACACCTTCGCGATGCCATACCCGGCAAGTACGGCACGGTGTACCGCCTCGGCATTGTTCGCGCGAAAACTCGCGTTCACACGTATTTCCTCCACCCCCTGCGGCCCATCGAACTGCCACAGCGCGCCATCCGGTCCAGACTCATGGAGGATGCACGTATGGCCCAGCAGGTCGGCCGGTCGTTTCGGTGCGCCTCGCCGCTCCAAGTAAACCGGCGCCGCCACCAGCATGCGCCCAAATGCGCCTGCCTTCCGCGCCATCACTGACGAATCGGTTGGCTGACCAAGCTGCATCGCCATATCGAGCCGCTCGTTGATCATGTCATCCAGCCGGTCGCGCACCACCAGTTCTACCTCTAGGCCAACATGGCGTTCCAGCAGCCCCAGCAGGCGCGGCGTCAGCAGCAGGGCACCAGACACGTTCGTGCCAATCCGCACCAGCCCAGTCGGCGCGGTCCGGTGGCTGCCGAGCACGCCCTCCATTCCCTCCACCACGTCCAGCAGGTTTCGGGCAAACGGCAACAGGTCCGGCCCGTCTTCAGTCAAGCTCAGCCGGCGTGTCGTGCGATGGAAGAGCCGCACGCCAAAGTGCGTCTCAAGCTGACCGATCAGGCGGGTGACAGCGGAATGGCTGGAATTTTTCGCTTTCGCGACGGCGGAAAACGAACCCATCTCTGTGACCCGCGCAAACGTTTCCAGCGCCTGAAACAAATCCATGATTTCTTGCCTTTGAGCACAGATGTTGTGCCAGGAAACCCAATTATGGCGCCGGCCGAAGCGGGCCACAATCCGCTAGGTCGATAGCGCCGAACCGGCCATCCGCTCTCGGTGAAATCGAACCCTGTCGTCGCCCCGGGGTGCTTAGGGAGAATGACGATGATCCACACGATCCTGACTGCCCTCGAAGTCCTAACCATCGTCGTTGCGTCTCTGACCGGAGCGGTATTTGTCGGCGCCTTGCTGGCACCGTGCGATCAGAAATGCTCGGCTCAGGTTCGGAGCTCCACACGTCGATACAAGTTTGAACGATCGCGTCCAGATTAAGCATGCTGTCGGGGTATTGACTGGTCGGGACCATTGCGTCCCGCGCATACCGCCATCGATCACGAAGTGCGCGACGTGGACGGCGTTGGGTGCAGTTGGGTCGCCGCACGATTTGTACAGAAGTGCACGCTAAGCCGTAAGCGGCACCGTGGGACCACGGTCGCCTTCGATTGGCGGGGCAACGAGACATTACGGTAAAATGCTGTAGCAGTGACGCAGCGACAGCGCTCGTAGAGGTAGAGTAAGCGACGCGGCCACGACGCGGGCAGATTTGACGGCGTCGGCTCTGGCTCATCTCGCGATTGCGGCGCTAACGCAATGAGAGTTCGTGGCGTCCAGTGCCACGGCAGCGCCGTATGCTGCTGGTGGCTTTTGGTGTGCCCGGAGACCATGCGTTCGAACACGTCGGTGAGCCAGGCCATCGGCTCGACGCCCTCGAGCTTCGCCGACCGGATCCGTGTCATTGCAATCGCCCACCCACGCGCTCCGCCATCGGAATCGGCAAAATGTGTGTTCTTTCTGCTCAGAGCTATAGGTCTGGTGGCGCGCTCGACCACCTTGGTGTCCATCTCGACGTGGCCATCGTCGAGGGACACGACCAGCCCGGGCCACTGCCGGATCGCATAACGGATCGCCTTCGCCAGATCGGAGACAGCGGAGACGCGCCCGAGGCGATCATGCAACCGCGCATGCAAGGCTTCCACATTGGTGCAGGAAAGAACGCCCGGTGAACGGTCGCGGAACACCCCGCGGTGCTCCGCGCCATGACGCCGCCCTCCGCCTGTGCCATGCTGTCTGCCAGGCGATACCGAGAACGCACACACAAGGAGGAAAACGCACCATGTCGGACAACAGTGTGGAACTGGACTTCCTCAATGGCATCAAGGTCGTTGACTTCACCCAGTTCGAAGCCGGTCCATCCTGCACCGAGGCGCTCGCCTGGCTCGGTGCCGAGGTGGTGAAGATCGAGAACCCGAAGACCGGCGATCCCGGCCGCCGCCTGCGTCCCGGCCAGCTGGACGACGACCCGTATTACTTCCACATGTTCAACGCCAACAAGAAGTCCATCACGGTGAACCTGAAGGATCCTCGCGGGCTGGCGCTGGTGAAGGACCTGCTGCGCAAGGCGGACGTGTGCGTCGAGAACATGGCACCCGGCACCATCGAGCGGCTCGGCCTCGGCTACGATGACGTGCGCGCGATCAATCCGGGCATTATCTACTGCCAGGTGAAGGGCTTCGGCACCGGCAGCCCGTATGAAACCAATCTCGCCTTCGACATGATCGCGCAGGCCACCGGCGGACCCATCAGCGTGACGGGCGAGAAGGGTCGCGGTCCGGTGAAGCCCGGACTGTCGCTCGGCGACACCGGCACCGGAATGACAATGGCAGTCACCATCCTCGGCGCGTTGCACAAGCGAGCGAAGACCGGCGAGGGCCATCGGCTGCAAGTGGCGATGCAGGACGCGATGCTGCACTATATGCGCACCAACTTCTCCACCCAGGCGCGCAGCGGCAAGGCCGTGCAGCGCGACGGCACCCACTCGGGCGGCGGCAGCAATGCGCCGTCGGGACTGTATCCGTGTGCACCGGGCGGCCCGAACGACTACATCTGGATAATGACCAGCCGCGCCAACCCGGAGCACTGGGCGCGGCTATGCAAGGTGATGGGGCGCGAGGAACTGATCGCCGATCCGCGCTTCGCCATGCCTGGCGACCGCGTGAAGAACATGGCCGAACTGGATGCGATCATCGAGGTATGGACGCGCAGCCGCACCAAGCACGAAGCGATGGCGCAGGTCGGCGGCGCCGGCATCCCGGCGGGCGCCGTGCTCGACACGATGGAACTGCAGAACGAACCCACGTTCGAACAGCGTGGGATCATGCAGGTGATGCACCATCCGAAGCACGGTCCGTTCAAGATGCCGGCCTGGCCGGTCCGCGTGGACGGCAAGCCACCGCGTGTCATGCCGTCGCCGATACTGGGCGAGCACACCGGCGACGTGGTGCGCCGGTGGCTTGGGCTGAGCGATACGGAGCTGGAGACGCTGCGCGGCGAAGGCGTGGTGTAGGCGCACCCCATCATGGCCGGGTCGGTAGCTGGTCCGGCCATGGTGCAGGTCCACCTAATATGGCCGAGCCCATAGCTGATCCGGCGAGGGCCGGTTGGAGGGGGCAGCGCTACCGACTCCCCTCCCCCCGAAACCCAGTCGCTACCACATAAAGCTCACTCGACTCCTTCCGGCTGGCCGGCGGCTTGGCGTGCCGCACCACCTGGAAGCTGCGCTTCAGGCGCTCCAGCATCCCGCGCTCCGCCCCGCCCTGGAACAGCTTGCAGACGAACCCGCCACCCTCGGCCAGGATCGGCTGGGCGATCTCCAGCGTCAGCTCCGCCAGCGCCATGATGCGGATGTGGTCGGTCCCCGTGTGCCCGGTCGTGTTCGGCGCCATGTCGGATAGCACCAGGTCGGGCTTGCCCCCCAGCAGCGCCAGCAGCGCCGGCTCACTCGCCGGGTCCATGATGTCGCCCTGGATCAGCGCCGCGCCCGGGATCGGCTCGATCGGCAGCAGGTCGATCCCCACCACGCGCGACGCGCCGCGCTTCAACGCCACCTGAGTCCAGCCCCCGGGGGCCGCCCCCAGATCCAGCACCAGCCCACCCTTGCGGATCAGGTGATGGCGCTCGTCCAGCTCGATCAGCTTGAACGCGGCCCGCGAGCGCCAACCCTCGCGCTGCGCCGCCTGCACATAGGGGTCGTTCAACTGCCGCCGCAGCCAGCGCTGCTGCGCCGCGCTGCGCCCGCGCGCGGTGCGCAGCACAACCGCCGCGTCGCGCCCGCCCAAGGGCTTCACAGCCACGGTTTCACAACCACGATTTCACGGCCCCGGTTGCACACGCATGGTTTCACGACCACTGGCTCACGGACCTGGTTCCACGCACGCGCTTCACGCCGGAGCAGAACCGCGCGCCGGACCCTCCGCGGCACCCTCAGCGGGCCGCGGCACCGAGCGCTGCGCCAAACGAGGCCGCTGACGGTCGGCGCGCATCAGGCGCAGCAACATGCCCTCGCGCAGCCCCCGATCCGCCACCACGACCCGCGGCGCCGGCCACAGCCGGGTGATCGCGGCGAACACCGCGCAGCCGGGCAGCACGAACTCCACCCGGTCCGGCCCGACGCAGGGATGCGCGCTAAGTCCCTCCGGACCCAGCGCCCGCAGCACCGCCAGCGCTGCATCTGCCGCGGCCCCGGTCAGCACCGCGCCGTCCACCAACTGGCGCCGGTAGCGCTCCAGCCCCATCGCCACGCCGGCCAGCGTGGTCACCGTGCCGCTGGTCCCCAACAGGGTCACCCCGCCGTCGCGCAGCTCGCGCGCAATGCGGTGCACCTGCTCGAAGTCAGCCAGCCTCACCGCGACATCGTCCACCATCTGGGCGAACCCCGCCGCGGTGAACCCGGCGACGCCATACCGCTCCGCCAGCGTCACCACGCCGACCGGCAGCGACAGATAGCCGATCAGCCGCGGCTCGGCGCCCGCATCCAGCCGCACCCAGGCCAGCTCGGTCGAGCCACCGCCGATATCGAACAGCAGCGCCCGGCGTCCGGTGCCGGTCAGCAGCGGAGCGCAGCTTTCCACCGCCAGCTCCGCCTCTTCGCGGGCCGAGATGGCGGTGACCTCCAGGCCGGTCTCCTGCTTCACTCGCACCAGGAACTCCGCCCCGTTGCTGGCGCGCCTGCACGCCTCGGTCGCCACCGCGCGCAACGCCCGGACCGGACGGCGGACCAGCCGCTCCGCGCAGATCGCCAGCGCGGCGATCGCCCGATCCATCGCCGAGGGGCACAGGCAACCCGTGTGATGCAGGCCCTCACCCAGGCGGACGCCACGGCTGAAACTGTCCAGCACCCGGAAGCCGTCGGCCGTGGGGACGCCGACCAGCATGCGGCAATTGTTGGTGCCAAGGTCGAGCGCGGCAAAGGCGGACGCCGCGGCCCGATCCACTCGCGCAGCGACGCGGGCGGCCTGGTCCGCCTCGGTTGGCGCAGCCTTGTCCATCATTCTGTCATTGTCGCCTCGGTGCACCGCAGCAAGCAAGCAATGAAGCGCGCCTTGCGAGGTTTTCATCCGCCATCCAGGCCACAGCGAGCGCCAGCCGCAAACCGAGGCATCCTGCCGGTTGAGCGATTCCGCCGGCGTTCCCCTCTGGCGTCGCCCACCGGCGTCAATTGAACCGCGGCATCACCTTCTGGCACAGCAACCGGAGCGCGGACTTGACCTTTGCGTGCGGGATCATGCCGCCGCAATTAAGCTCCATCAGCACGCCGTCCAGCCCAAGCTGGGCCTGCAGGCCACGCAGCTTGTCGCTGACTGCCTCCGGCGACCCGACCAGCACCGTGCCGGCCAGCGCGTCGTCGTAGCTCATCGCCAGCAGGCGTTCCGCTGTGGCGGCGCGGCGTTCGGCGGCATCGACGCCGGCGCGCTTGGCCGAGTCAGCCATCAACTGGGCCTGCTGGCGGAAGAAATGCATGAAGCTGGTTTCCGCCTCCCCGCGGGCGCGTTTGTCGGTCGCGGCGATGTAGGCGGGCACGCGCAGGAAGACCTCGCCGCGGCCGGGATGCCCAGCCTGTTGGTAGGCGGTGCGATAGGCGGTGACGAGCGGCGCGATCTCGGCGGCGGTTTCGTAGCGGACCGCAACGAATATCGGCTTGCCTTGCTTACCGATCGAAACGAAGGTGTCTGGGCTGGTCGCCGCGACTCGGATCGGCGGCATGGGATGCTGAAAGGGACGCGGCGTGACCCGCACGTTCTCGAAGCGATGAAACCGGCCGTGGTAGCAGAAGCAGGCGTGCGTCCACGCCTGCTGCACGATGTCGAGCACCTCGGCGAAACGGTCGCGGCTCTCGCCATAGGGCACGCCGTAGGCTTCGTAGGTCGCCGCGACGCCGCTGCGCCCGACGCCGAAAATCAGCCGCCCCCGGCTGAGCTGGTCGACGGTTGCCGCCTCCTCGGCCAGGCGGAGCGGGTGGCACAGCGGCAGCACCTGCACCGCGATGCCGATCTTCATGCGTTTCGTTCGCGCCGCGATGGCGCTGGCCACGCAGAGCGGCGCCGACAGCACGGCACGCTCCGGCGCGAAATGCAGCTCGGCGAGCCACATGGCGTCGAGCCCCCAGCGCTCGGCGCCGTCCACCAGCTCGAACGCCTGGTCGAAGGCCGCCGCGTCGGGCCGCCCGGTCAGGGACGGGAACTCGTGGAAGATGCCGAACTCCATGCGTGTACCTTTCGGACTAAGCTGCGGCCCGGATGTAGGTCCCCGGGAATAAGCGCCCCGGAACCCCCGCCCAGGAACAACCGTCCAGGGACGAACGTCCAGCAACAAACGCCCGGAAACAAACACCGGGCGGGGCAAACCTAGGATGAGACTGCGCCGGCGTCACGCGCCAGGCGTCCAGCGCCCGCGGTCTCGCCGCTTTGCCGCCGCGACCGACGGCACGCCTCGCGCGGGTGAAAACCGCCGAAGGAGCGCGCAATGAATGCACTTCGGGCGCTGGGGCCGGGCGCGCTTGGGACGGCGGTCGCCCTGCTGCTGACCGTTGCCTCGGTGCATGGCCAGTCCGCGCCGTCGTTCAGTGCGCGCGACCTGCTGCACGCACATAACGCCGCGCGCAAGCATGTCGGGTCGCCGCCGCTGGTGTGGTCCAGCACGCTGGCCAGCCACGCCAGGAGTTGGGCCGAGCACCTGGTCGCGACGCACACATTCGCGCGCCAGCCGGATGATCCGCACAGCGAAAACCTGTTCCTGGTCTCCGGCGGAACGATCGCGCCGGCCGAGGTGGTGCAGGCCTGGGTGACGGAGATGCGCGACTATGATCCCGGCACCAACAGTTGCATCGGCGTCTGCGGGCATTACACGCAGGTGGTCTGGCGCGCGACGCGTGCCGTGGGCTGCGGCGTGGCAGTCGACGGATCCCGACAGGTGTGGGTCTGCAAGTACGACCCGGCGGGAAACGTTGTTGGGGCGCGGCCGTATTAGGCGCCAACCGTCCGGGACTTTGCATCGTCCGCAAAAAAGCAAGTTTCACCACAGAGAGTTTCACCACAGAGTTTCACCACAGAGAGTAAGCCAGCGGCCGGCGGGCGGCCGCGCTGCGATGGGTGAAAATGGTCCTGCGGGTGCCTGGACGTGGGGGTTGGCGGCACGGACCAAAGCACGGCACTCTGCGGCCGTGATCGCTTAGATGTCGAAAGTGTCTGCGGTGGTTTTGCTGTCCCCGCCACAGAGTTTGATCCGCGCCGCCTTAAGGGTATTGCCCTTTGTCGCCCCCGG
>DASRQX010000207.1:0-18170 GCA_035696165.1 Acetobacteraceae bacterium
GCCTCGTAGATACTCACGATCTGCACCGGCCGGGCGGTGCGCCGCTCCGCTTGCTGGCGCTGCGCCGTCAGCAGGCTCGACACCTTCTCCGTGTCGCGCGACGGAACCGTGAAGCGCGACAGCTTTGCGCTGGCCGGCGCACGGACGGTCAGCACCCACTTGCTCTGGCTCAGTTCAAACGACACCAGAAGTCTGGCAGTCTCCCCCGTTGTGGCGGTCGGGTGGTCTTGCGGTTGGGTCTCGATACGCATCGGTTGCTCCCTCGTGCTGTGGGACGCATATCGAACCCGATCCAGCGCCTGGCTGCCACTCCCACCCGCATAGGTTCTTGCCTTTGTGCGGCAATCGAAGTCGTGGATGGCCCGCCTGCGCGGGCCATGACGGTGGAGAGTCAATCGTTTCGGTACCTGGTATGAGGTGGTCGCGGCTACGAGCCGGTGTGGCGAGCGGGTTGGATCTTTGGGGTGGCACACCCTCACCGGGGTCGCTGCGCGACCCGACCTCTCCCGCATGCGGGAGAGGTGAACACGGCAGCGCGGCGAGCCCGCGGTCGCTGATGGCGTCCGGGCTGGGTGCCGCGCTACTCGGGTGCCGGCGTGGGAACCGGCAGTTGCCGGATGCTCAGCGGCTGATCGACGACCAGCCTCGTGTCCGCGGACGGCATCGCGATCCCCAACTCGTCGAAGCGCAGCTTCATGCGCCGGTTGAACTCACGCCCCACCGACCAGCGGCCGAACGGCGTGCACATGAGACGGCCCTTGATGATCACCGCCGACGCGACAAACTGATCGAGGCCGTAGACCTCCAGGTCGCGGAGAATGACCTCGCGGAAGCGCGGATCGGCGCGCATCTCGGTCGCGATGGCCTTCAGCACGTCGATCACGGCGTCGACGTTTTCGTTGTAGGCGACGCTGACCTGGATGACCGCCTGGCCGTAGTCGCGCGTCATGTTGGTGACGGTGGTCACCGAGCTGAACGGGATCACGTGCACCGACCCGTCCTCGGCGCGCAGGCGCAGGGTGCGGACCGACAGGTCCTCGATCACGCCGGACAGGCCGCCGAGGCTGACCACGTCGCCGACCTGCATGGTGTTCTCCAGCAGCAGGAAGAGGCCGGTGATCAGGTCGCGCACCAGGGTCTGCGCGCCGAAGCCGACGGCGACGCCGATGATGCCGGCGCTGGCGAGCAGCGGCGCGGTGTTGACGCCGATCTCGCTGAGCACCATCAGCCCGGTCACCGTGAGGACGCCGACCAGCAACGAGGTGCGCAGGATCGGCAGCAGCGTGCGCAGCCGCGCGAGCTTGGCGATCTGCGCCTGGCGGGTCAGGTGGGCCAGGTGGCGCTCGAGGGCGATGTTCACCGCTTCCCACACCAGCAACGCCAGCAGCAGTGTGATCGTGAGCATGGTCAGCGATCCGGCGAAGCGCTGGCCGAGCGGGCTGGCGATCAATGCCTGAACTGCGCCGAACCCGAGCAGTTGCAGAAACAGCAGCAGCATGGCCACAGACACAACGATACGCACGAAGGCGCGCAGGAACGGGTGGTAAAGCGACAGCCTTCTGTCGAGGCCGGGATAGGCGGTCGCCAGGCCGGCGCCGGCGTGGACAAGGCGGTCCAGCGCGGCGATGCAGGCTTGTATGGCAACGCGTGCCACCAGCCCCACCGCCACGGTGATCAGCAGCGCCCGCGACAGCCGCTCGGTTCCGGTGGGCAGCTCTGCGGCCCAGACCAGCCAGAGCGCTGCCAGGTAGAACAGCGCGATCCCGTGCCAGATCGCGGCGAGGCGATTGCGCACGGCCGCTACGACGTCCTGTTCGTCATCCGGCGCGCGGATCCAGCCGCGCACCGCGCGGCGCTTCTCGATGACGACGATGGCAATGAAGCCCAGCAGGATGAGCACGGTCGTCTTCAGCAGCGCGAGGTGCGCCGCTTGCGTCAGTCCCAGCAGCAGGCCGACCTCGGCGCTGGCGTAGCCGAACACGCCGACAATCAGTATGCGCGTGGTCCAGCGCATGGCGTAGGCAGCGGTGGGGTCGGGCACCGGCAGCAGCCGCACCCGGCTGTGCCGCGGCGCCAGCACGGCGCGCGCCAGATGCAGCGCGAGGGCACTCAGCGCGTAGCTGTCGATCACCGCCAGCAGGACGAGGCGGGCCAGGCGCGTGCCGCCCAGGGCACTGCCGGCAATCACATGGCCGGCCACGACGAAGGCGAGGACGGGGAGCAGGTAAAGCGCGAACGTCGCGAGCACCAACGGCACCCGGCGCATCAGGCGCGAGGCGTCGAAGCGGGGTGGCGCGCGGGGCTCGACCTCACCTTGCTCCGCGCGTGCCTCACCGGATTCCGTCGTTTCATCCGTCGCGCCGGCGGCCTCGCCCGTGACGCGGTTTGGCGTTCCGGCAGTTGGCGCGAGGGCGGGCGGCAAGCGGATCAGCCGGCGGATGACGTTGCGCAGAGGAGGGCGCAGTGCCCGGGCGACGCACCACATGACGGCAAGGCTGCCGGTCAACGCGACCGCCAGTCGCCAGGACAGCTCGATCAGCAACTCGTGCGCCACCGGGTCGGTGGCCATGGTGACCAGCCATACCCAGAGCAGCGCCACTCCGTGCGCGGCATGCAGGGTGTCACTGAGCCAATCGGCGGCCTGGTTCATGAAATTGGCGGCGCCGACCAGCACCGCCGCGCCGAGGCTGTTGGGCGCGAGTGGCGCGCCTTCGGGCGCCGACTTGGGTGTGGTCGGCGCAGGCGCCGCGGCGGTGGGGGTCGCAGGCGCCGCGCCTGTGGGAGTCGCTGGCAGGGCCCGGGCGATTGCCTCGAGCGTCGCGGTGATCGCGGCGCGCTTGGCGGGATCGTTGAGGACGTCGAGGGCCTGGCGGGCCTGTTCGGGCGTGATCGATGTTGCGGGGATGGTCGGTGTGGTTGGGGAGGCCGGTGTAGCCGGTGTGGTTGGCGTGGCGGGAGCGGCAGGGGAGGCGAGGAGGGGCAATTGCGCCTGTGCGGCGACAAATGGCGCTGCCAGCAGTGCGAGAAGGCACAGCCTGACGGGCAGCGTGCGGATCATCATCCGGCTTCGATCACAGGCAGGTCCTTCGCTCAAGCTGCGGCCTTTCCTGGGGCACGGCGTGCCCCCGGGGACGCCATGACGGGCATTTCTGGTGCTGGCAAGACACGCGGCGGCGGCGCGGTGCAAGGTCGAGCATCTTATGCCGCCGGCGGGCGGCGGTTTGGTTTTTGTGGCGCCCCGGGGGGCCCAAATCCTCGAGGATTGGCGCGCCGCTGTGGACGTACTCACTCTGTGGGCTCGGTGGATTATGACCAATACCGTAACGACATTGGCCGGTAACTCCGAGCGCTGCAGAAGGCGCGACAAAAGTTTGACCGCGCTCGACAGGTCGCTGTAAGGTGAAGTCAAGAACAAGGGCTTATGCGAAGGCCATCATAAAGAGCCGGCGCCGCAACGTCCGGCCAACCGGGAGGGCAACGGCCATGGGCACCATGAGCCGGCGGTCGGCGCTGGCTGGATCCGCGGGTCTGGCGGCAATTTGTCGTTTGTTGCGGCCGTATGTCGCCAGGGCGGCGGCCACGACCGCAACCGTCTGGCAGGTGCAGGGCTTCGTTCCCGAGGAAGACGCCGCTTTCCTCAAGACCATCGCCGACTACCAGAAAGCTAGCGGCAACAAGATCGACAACAGCATCATGCCGTTCATGGCGCTCAACCAGAAGGCCATATCCGCGCTGACCAGCGGGTCGGTTCCGGACCTCATTTTCCATGACGCTCCGGCGACGATTCTGCCGCAGAACGCGTGGAACGACAGGCTGGTCGACGTAAGCGACATCGTGGAAGCGCACCGATCGCAGCTCAGCGCGACCGCGTTGGGGTGCTCCAGCTTCTATAACAATGCCACGCGGAAACGCAGCTTCTACCTGGCTCCGGTCAAGCAGGCGTGCGCCCCAATCCATATTTGGGGCGACCTGGTCGAGAAGGTCGGCTTCAAGTTGGCGGACGCGCCGAAGACCTGGGACGCCTTTTGGGATTTCTTCAAGCCGGTGCAGCAGGCACTGCGCGCCAAGGGCAGGCGCAAGGTCTACGGCCTTGGCCTGCAGATGACCACCGTCGGACCGAACGACGGCAACGGCCTGTTCTCGGCATTCATGGTCGCCAACGGCGGCAAGGATATCGTCACGCCGGACGGCAAGCTGCATACCGAGGATCCGCTTGTGCGCGAGGCGGCGATCAAGGCGGTCACATACATGACGAATGCCTACAAGGATGGCTATGTGCCGCCCGAGGCGCTGTCCTGGAATGACGCCGATGACAACAACGCTTTTCACGCAAAGCTTATTGTCATGGATTACGACGGCACGCTGTCGACCGAACTCGCGATGATCAAGGACACGAAGGCCTATCACGACGAAATGGTCACGTTGCGCTTGCCCAACGGCAATGACGGCAAGCCGGTCCCAGCCTTCGTCGGCGCCGGCGGCGGCTTCATCCCGAAGGGCGCGCAGAATGTCGAGGTGGCCAAGGATTTCATGAAATACTTCATGCAGCCGCAAGTGATGAACGAGAACCTGAAGGGTGGTTTGGGCCGCTGGGTGCCGGTGATACCGGCGCTGATGAAGCAGGACCCGTGGTGGCTCGATCCGGCGGACCCTCACCGCACGCCCTATGTTCAGGAAATGCTGGGGCCGACCATCCCCGCCTATAACGCTTACAATCCTGCCTGGGGTGAGGTCAGCGCCGAGCAACTCTGGGGCGTCGCCCACGCCGATGTCATCAAGCAGGGGATGACACCAACGGCAGCGGTGGAGAAGGCGTTCAAGCGGGCCGAGGACATCTTTACCAAGTTCACATTCGGCTAAACTTGACGACACGCACATGAGCGGCACACAGTAGATGATCGCCGTCGGCCACGCCATGGCGGCAACCCGGCCGAGCCGAAGCGCCGGTGCCGCGGCTGGCTGCTGCCCAACATCGCGCGGGTCGTTCAAAAAAATCCGCCAGCGAATGTCCGAGGCCCGCGAGCGGCCCCGCGTGGACAAGATCGAACTGAGCCAAATCCGGCAGCGGAATGAACGCTCTCTATCCAAATCCGGGAGCGCTTAAGGCGAGCAGACCACTGGTGCTGGGTAGCTCGCGTCCGTGCGGAATGGCCGCCCCTGCCACTGGTGCACAGCCCTCCGTGGCAGCAAGGTCGAGTTCCGCAAGTCTAGCGTCGATCGCCGCGATCACTTGGCGCGCGAAAGGTCCGAGATGCAGATAAAACGCCATCAGAGTAACGATATAGCGCAAGGCCGCCGGGTTCGACTTGGCGCATTTGACGAAAGTCTGCCAGAACGGCACGCGCGCCTCGGGCAGCCGGGTGATGATCTTGTGCACCATCTCGATCGACGCCACCTTGCGCCGTACGTCGCCCTCGGGCAGATCGCGCGGCCGACCCGATCGGTCGAGCATGCCGGAAAGCCGATTCAAACGATCGGCGAACGCCGCCGGGTCGTAGACGCGCTCCAGAATGCGCCGATAGTCGTGCAGGATGTCGCTCAGCGGGCGCAGCGTGTCGAAATTCAGATGCGGGGTGCACTGATCGCTGAGTTCCGGTGCCGCAACGTCGTGGTCGTGATGCAGCCGTCCGGCGGCAGCCAGCCGCCGCGTGAGCTGGGTGTTGGGCAGAGCATAGAGCAGCCCAACCATGCAGACTGGAATTGCGGCCTCCTCGATGAAATCCGCCATCGCGTCGGCCATCGAAACTTCCTCGCTGTCAAAGCCAACGATGAAGCCAGCGGTCACGAACATCCCCGTGCGATAGATCCTGTGCACGCTCTCGGCAAGATTGCGCCGGGTGTTTTGCTTCTTCTTGGTATGCACCAGGGTCTTCGGATCGGGGCTTTCGATGCCGACGAAAATGGTAAAGAAATTCGCCTCCCGCATGAGCCGCAACAACTCGTCGTCGTCGGCCATATTGATCGAGGCCTCGGTCGAGAATTCAAACGGATAATCGCGCGCCTTGAGCCAGGCCGCCAACTCCGGCAGCAACGTCTTGAGCGCCTTCTTGTTGCCGATTAGGTTATCGTCGACAAAATCGACGTGGCCACGATAGCCAAGCTGGTACAGAGCTTCGAGTTCGGCAAGCATCTGCGGCGTCGTCTTGGCGCGCGGCACGCGGCCGTAAAGCTCAATAATGTCGCAGAATTCGCAAGTGAACGGGCAGCCACGTGAATATTGCACGCCGACGTACAAGTAATGTTCGAACTTCAGCAGATCGAACCGCGGAACCGGCGTCTGCGTCACGTCGATGGTGAACTTCGGCGCGGTGAAGCACCCGGACCGCGCGCCGGCGTCCAAGGCGGCGACGAATTCGTCGATGATGCCTTCGACCTCGCCCAGCACTCGGAAGTCTGCCGCGGCATAAACATGCGGGCTCGACGTTGGGTCCGGGCCGCCGATGACCACAGGTTTGCCGTGCACGTGACAGAGCGCTATCAATTCCAGCGTATCGACCTGCTGCGCCAGCATGCCGCCCGTCATGACGATATCGGCCCAGCCCAGGTCCGCCTCCGTCAGTTCCTCGGTGTTGCGGTTGACCAGCCGGATGTCCCAGTTCTGCGGCAACGTGGCGGCGAGCGTGATCAGACCAAGCGGCGCAGCCGGATAGCGGGCGCCGACCAGTTCACACGCCACCGAGAAATTCCAGAACGTCGCCGCGCTGAAGCGCGGATAGATCATCAGGACACGACAAGGAGTTGAAGAGTTGACAAGCGCCATTGGGATCTCGGTGCTGGCCCGCATGTCTCAGACCGTCGCGGGATGATGGTGAAAGGAATTATTGCAGGGCACGATCGCCCGGGGTCCCAACTGGGCCTTTGAGCGCGACCGCCGATGTCGGGAAACATTGGTGCGGCACGAACGGCCCCAAGCGGGACCCTGGGGTAGCATCGGGATACGGCGCGGACCGGGCTGGCACCCACCTGAGTGTGAGCAATCCAGACTGATCCTCCCGCCTAATGTGTAACACAAGGCATGCGTCCTCAACCTGCATTCCGTGGCGACCTGCCGCGTGAGTGATCCACAACTTGGAAATGGTCGCACGCGGTCAACGCCGGTGGCGCGGCGAGGTCTCGCCCACCGCCTTGGGTGGAGCGCCGGCGGGCAGGCCGCGACCTCGGGCAACCGCCTTGTCGCCGAAGCGGGCGCGCAAGGTGTCGATAGCCGTCTGCGCCGCGGCCAGGCGTGGCGTGTCGGGATCGGCCAGGTCGCCGCGGTCGGCCTCGGCGCGTGGCACCAGGGCGCTGGCACCGATGCCTATCAGGCGGAAGGCGGCGCCGGTCGCCTCGCGCGCCAGCAGAGCGCGGGCGGCGGCGAACAGGCGGTCAGGCAGCACGGTCGGGGTGGTCAGCCGTTGCGCACGGGTGCGCAGGGCGAAGCCGGCGGTCTTCAGCTTCAGCACGACACCGGTGGCGGCGAAGTCAGCCTCGCGCAGCCGGCGGCCGAGCTTCTCCGACAGCCGCCAAAGGTGGCGTTCAAGGTCGTCTATCCGCGTCAGATCCTGATCGAAGGTGGTCTCCGCGCTGATCGACTTGGTTTCCCGCGTCGGGTCCACGGCACGCACATCCTCGCCGCGCGCGCGCCGCGTCAGGGCCGGGCCGTCATCGCCGAGGCGGCGTAGCGCGTCGCGGTCCGACAGCGCCTGCAGGTGGCCGAGCCGCGTGATGCCCTGGCCCTCCAGCTTGCAGGCCAACGCGGGACCAATGCCGGGCAGCAGGCGGACGGACTCCGGGGCGAGCAGCGTGGCGGCTTCGGCGGCGCCGATCACGGCGAAACCGCGCGGCTTGTTTCGCTCGACCGCGATCTTGGCCAACAGCCGGTTGGGCGCCAGGCCG
Source organism: Acetobacteraceae bacterium (assembly GCA_035696165.1). GTDB lineage: Bacteria > Pseudomonadota > Alphaproteobacteria > Acetobacterales > Acetobacteraceae > Palsa-883. Next base: position 7,876 of record DASRQX010000207.1, read on the forward strand.
ATGGAGACAGTCACGCCGACCTTCCGCTCGACCTCCAGGGCGAAGCGGGCGAGCACGGCGGCGGGCGGCGCGCCGTGCAGCGCCTGGGTGCCGGCGAGATCGAGCACCGCCTCATCGATCGACAGCGGCTGGACCATCGGCGTCAGGCGTTCCATCAGCCCGCGGATCTGGCGCGAGGCGGCGACGTATTTGGTGAAGTCCGGACGGATGACGACGGCGTCCGGGCAGGCTTTCAGGGCCTTGAACATCGGCATGGCGCTACGCACGCCGGACAGGCGCGCGACGTAGCAGGCGGTGCTGACCACCCCGCGTGTGCCACCACCAACAATCACGGGTTGTGTCGCCAACTCCGGGCGGTCGCGCTTCTCCACGCTGGCGTAGAACGCGTCGCAGTCGACATGGGCGATGGTAAGGGCGAGCAACTCCGGATGGCAGACCATCCGCCCGCCACCACACCGCTCGCATCTGGCCACTGACAACTGACAACTGAAAACTGTTCCGCAGTCGCGGCAGAGCGCCGGGGTCACGCCACCGGTCATGTCGGATGGTGAACCCTGCCCGAGTAATCGAGGCAACATCGCCACCGCTGCTCCATTCACCGCCATTGTCGCCGAAGCCTTGGCACCCGACTCCGGGGACAGCGCGCATTGGGAAAGCATAGCACGGTATCTCCAACCGCCGCGCACTGTGCCCTCCGTCATGCCGGCGCATGCCCCCCGTCATGCCGGCGAAGGCCGGTATCCACGACTTGCCTTTGCTGCAACGAACACGTGGATACCGGTCCCCCGGCCTTTGCCAAGGGCAGGCTCCGCCTGCCCTCGGGCGCTTGACCCGGGGGCCGGCATGGCGCGGGCACCACGGAAAAGTCGATCATTCTGGCGGCTGGTACAAAAAGTCAGTATCACTGCCCGGAGCCACCATAATTTGCTGTATCGCCTGGCTGCGCCGCGTCGACACCGGCCGAATATTGATCGGCGGGGACGCCGGCGCGCATGAAATTGTGCGCGGTGTTGATAAGGGCAAGATGCGAAAACGCCTGCGGGAAGTTGCCGAGCTGACGCTTGCCCACCGCGTCGTATTCTTCCGATAGCAAACCGACATCGTTACGTAACGAAAGCAGCCGATCGAACAATGTGCGCGCCTTGTCGTACTCACCCTGCAAAATGTAATTGTCCACGAGCCAAAAGCTGCACGCGAGGAATGCGCCTTCGCCGGCTGGCAGACCGTCGGTTCCCGTGCCAGTATCATACCTCAGCACGAGGCCGTTGCGCAAGAGATTGCGCTCGATTGCCGCAACCGTACCCCGCACGCGCGGATCGGACGCCGGCAGAAAGCCCGCGAGAGGGATCATCAGCAAGCTGGCATCGAGCGCCGTTGCACCATAGAACTGGACAAAGCTGTTCTGTGCCGTATCGAAGCCGCGCTCGCAGACCTGCCGGTGGATCGTGTCGCGAATGGCGCGCCAGCGATCCAGCGGTGCCTCCAGCTCAAACTCCTCGGCCGAGCGCACCGCCCGATCGAAGGCGACCCAAGCCATGACCTTCGAGTGGGTAAAGTGTTTGCGCCCGCCACGGACCTCCCAGATCCCTTCATCCGGCTGATCCCAGATCGTTTCGAGATGCGCGATGAGCGCCAATTCCACGTCCCAGCTTGCATCATCGGCCGCGAGTCCGGCCTTCCGGGCAACATACAGGGCGCCCACGGTTTCGCCGTACACGTCGAGCTGAACCTGCCCCGCCGCGGCGTTGCCGATGCGGACCGGGGTCGAGCCTTCGTAGCCGGGCAGCCAGGGAACTTCAAATTCCGTCAGTCGACGCTCGCCGGCCACGCCGTACATGATCTGCAAGTCGTCTGGATCGCCGGCGACCGCGCGCACCAGCCATTCCCGCCAGGCTTTTGCCTCATCGAGGAAACCCTCCCCGACCAGCGCGTACAGCACCAGCGTCGCGTCGCGCAGCCAGCAGAACCGGTAGTCCCAGTTGCGCGGTCCGCCGAGTTTTTCCGGCAGGGACGTCGTGCTCGCAGCGACAATCCCGCCAGTCTCGTGATGCGCCAGCGCCTTCAGGGTCAGCACCGATCGCAGCACGGCGTCAGACCATTCTCCCGCCGGCTTGAATGGCGCGGTCCAGTCCGACCAGAAGGCCTCGACCTGCGCCAATGCGTCCACCGCCTTCAGCGGCGCCGGCGCCGGGCGAAAGGATGGGGTCCAGCTCAGGACGAATCCAATTTCCTGGCCCGCCTCGATGGCGAACTCTCCGACCGTCCGCATGTCCACGCCTTGCAGGTCGACCGGCGTATCCAGCAGCAACCGGTCTGGACCGGCAGTAAATTGCAGCCGCCCATCCTGTTGACGCGAAACCCAGGGGACGATAAACCCGTAGTCGAAGCGCACGACCAGTTCGGTGCGCATCACGGCCGTTCCGCGAAGTCCTTTGACCACGCGCACGACGTCCGATACCCCGTCACGGCGTGCCATGAAGTCGATGACGCAGACGGTGCCATCCGGCGTCTCGAATGTGGTCTCCAGGACCAGCGTGTTGCCGCGATAACGTCGCGTCGCGCGCGCGTCGACGTCGGTCGGGGCGATCACCCAGCGTCCATGACTGGTATCGCCCAGTAGCGCCGCGAAGCAGGCGGCGCTGTCAAACCGCGGCAGTCCCAGCCAGTCGATCGACCCATCGCGCCCGACCAGCGCCGTGGTCTCGCAATTTCCAATGATGGCATAGTCTTCGATACGGCCCGGCATTCAACGCCTCTTTCATTGATTGGTTGGCGAGCGGCGCCGATGCCACAGCCGCCGCCGAAGGTCGAGCATGCTCATCCCCCGGTCGCGACCACTGGATGCGGCTGCACGCCGCGGTCGACAAGAGCGTGGTGCCGGTCAGACCATCTGGATAGAGCATGGACCCTTTGGGCGGAACGCCGACGCGCCTGGATCATGCGTTCAAACAATGGTGTAGCGATCACGCAGACGCGCGCTACACGACGCGGTGAACCACCGCCGGCATCCAATTGGCCGCGCGCCGGTCGAGCCGCGCCTCGGTCGTCTCCCCGCCATAGTCCGGCGCCGCGGGTGCGCCGGTGAACGCCGCCCGGTCCGCCAGGCAGTTCACATTGACCACGGCCCGCAGCCCCGACCGCGTCGCGCACACCGCCGCGACATACACCCCGCAGCGGCGGCAGATCATGTAGTCTGCGGTGCCCGAGGCAAACCGGTAGCGCTCCACCAGCGACCAGTCGGCTGCCCGCAGGTCGAACATCCCGTCGCGATCGGACACCGTCCGAGTGCCGTGGGCGCGACAAAATCCGCAGGCGCAGGACCGCAACAGCGCCTGGTCCGGCGCCACCGACAGGCGCAACGAAACCGTAATGTTGCCGCAATGACACCCACCCTGATGTTCCATCCCCCGCCGCTCCACCGGTCACCGAGCGCGATCGACGCACTCGATTGCAACGTATCACGCCGGCGATGCCAGTGGCGATATCAGTGGCGAGCATCGGCCGTCATCCAACGCAGTGCGGCAACGCTCAGCCGGTCGATGCAGCCCGGCCGAATGGCGATCGCTCCCGCGCGGCACAAATGCGGCATCATGCGACGCACCGTCTCAACTGTCAGTCCCAGATGGTCGGCGATGACGTCCTCCTGTCATGCCCCGCCCCCTCGTCATGCCCGGGCTTGTCCCCGACACCCCGCGCGGCACAATGCCGAAACGGATGCCCGGGACCAGCCCAGGCATGACCAATGGGGCGACGGTATTGGCACAACGCCACTTTAACCTGACGCTCTTCGCGGGCATTCCGCCTATCACACCCGGCAGTGTGGCACGCAACGCCCTGGCGGGCGTGGTCCTCGCGTCGATGAACATCCCGCAGGTGCTCGGCTACGCCCGCATCGCCGGAATGCCCGTCGTGACCGGTCTCTACACCGTGCTGCTGCCGCTCGTCGCATTCGCGGTCTTCGGGTCGTCCCGCCATCTGGTTGTGGCGGCCGACTCCGCCACCGCAGCCATCCTGTTCAGCTCGCTGTCCCCCATGGCGGCGCGCGGCAGCGCGAAGTACGTTGCGCTGGTCGGCATGGTCGCGCTGCTCACCGCCGGGCTGCTGCTCGCGCGCATCTTCAAGCTGGGGTTCCTGGCCGACTTCCTGTCGCGCACCGTGCTGGTCGGGTTTCTCGCCGGAGTCGGCTGCCAGGTCGGCATCGCGATGCTGCCGGACATGCTCGGCGTCCCGGTCGCCGCGCACCGCACGCTCGGCCAGGCGTGGGAGCTCTTGCAGGGCCTCGAACGCACCAATCTCCCGACGCTCGCACTGGCCGTGCTGGTCGCCGGCAGTATTCTCCTCGGCAAGCGCGTCGCACCGCATCTGCCGCTGCCACTGGTAGCGGTCGCCGGCACCATCGCCGCGAGCGCCGCGTTCCACTTCGCCGAAGCCGGCATCGCGGTCATCGGCCCGGTCCCCGGCGGCCTGCCGGCGATCGGCCTGCTGCCCATCGGTCAGCCTCCCACCGGCCAGCCTGGCGTCACCTGGGACGACACCCTGACGCTGCTGCCCGTCGCCGCATCCTGCTTCGTCATGATCATCACGCAGAGCGCCGCCACCTCGCGCGTGTTCGCCGAGCGGTATCACGAGCGCGTCGACGCCAACGCCGACATCCTCGGCCTGTCCGCCGCCAACGCCGCCGTCGCGGTCAGCGGCACGTTCGTCGTCAACGGCAGCCCCACGCAGACCGCCATGGCCGATCGCGCCGGCGCTCGCAGCCAGGTCGCACAACTGGTCTTCGCCGGCGTCGTGCTGCTGCTGGTGCTGCTGGTGCTGACCGGTCCACTGCAATACCTGCCGCGCTGCGTCCTGGCCGCCATCGTGTTCACCATCGCGGTCGGCATGATCGACGTGGCCCGCCTGCTCGACATCCGCCGCGAAAGCCCCGGCGAATTCAATCTCGCCGTCGTCACCGCGGCGGCGGTCGTCGCGATCGGCGTCGAGCAGGGCATCCTGCTGGCCATCGCCCTGTCCCTGTTCAGGCATGTGCGCCACAGCTATCACCCGCACACGATGATGCTCGTGCCCCACGCAACCGGCCGGTGGGTGCCGGTGCCGGTCGAGCCAGGCCGGCTGACCGAAGCGGGGCTGATCGTCTACCGGTTCGGCGCGGACCTGTTCTACGCCAACCACACGCTCTTCGCCGACGACGTGCGTACCCTGGTGGACCGCGCCCCGACGCCGGTCCACTCGTTCATCGTCGATGCGGGCGCGATCACCGATATCGACTACTCCGCCGCACATTCCTTGCGCGATCTCCTCGATGATCTGGCGCGCCAGCAGGTCCGCATGGTCATTGGGCGAGTCAGTCCGTACCTGCGGTCGGACATGGACCGGCACGGCATCACGGCGGCGGTCGGCGAGGCGTGGATGTTCGCGACCCTGCACGAAGCCATCGCCGCGGTGCGCGGCGGCGCGGTCGCGACAGACGAACCGTGACGCCAGGCCCGCCGCGCGGTCACGGAATTGCCCGGCGAAACCCCCACACCGATACCGATCCGCCGCGCTCCAGCGGAGGCGACGCCTGAGGCACCCGCCAGCCCGCAGGCGCCACCCGGCCGAACAGCGCGCCAAGCTGTGTGCGCAAATCCGCCTCCCCCGCAAACCAGAACTCCGTAGGGAATTTCCTGGGGAACTTCGTACTGCGGCAAAGCCTTGCCCCCGGACCCTTGACCCGGGGGGCCGCGCCTTCCGCCCCACGCCTCCCGACCCCACCCAGCGAACCACCACGCCCGACCCCGCCCTGCTCACCGCGCCGCGGCCCAGTGGCAAGCTTCGCCACGGCAGACTACGGCATGGCAGGCTGTTGCTTGGCAGGCTGTGGCATGGGGTTTTGGCGAGCGGCGCGCAGAGCCCACTCCATTTGCCTCCTAACGCTCGATCCACCGGCAGCGTCGCGTGGCGGCGCTGGCGACGCCGGAGCCACCCCCACCGCCCCACCGCCCCATCACCGTGCCGCGGACCGGTGGCAGCCTGGCGCGCCGCACCCTGCGGGATGGCATGCTGCGGTGCGGCAGGCCCCGGTGAGGCAGACAGTTGCATGGGGTTCTGTCGAGCGGCGCGCAACGCCCACTTCAACTGCCCCCAAACGCTCGATCCGGAGGTCACCTCGCGCGGCGACCCCGGTGCGGACGACTCCGCCCGCACCGCTGCCTCCCGTCCCATCACCGCGTCGCGGCCCAATGGGAGGCTGCGGTGCTGCGTGCTGCGGTGCGGCAGGCTGCGGTGTTGCAGACTTTTGCATGTGGTCCTGTCGGGCGGCGCGAGCCGTGCCACCCGTCCCCCGTCCCTCCCGCTTCGCGGTCGAAGCCCGCGCCGCGCGCTTCGCCGCCCGAGCGAACGCGATTGCCTTGCGTCACGGCGCTCGCGCTTCCGCCTCCGCCAGTGCTGCCAGGCGCTCGCCCGCCCAGCCGCGCAACGCCCGACCTGCCGTCCCGACAGCCTGACCAGCGCCAGGCCCCGGCCGCGCTGTCCCGCCGCTGCTTCTCATCGGCTCGCCGCAGCCCTGTCGCGGACCGTTGGCTGGCGCATGGCCTCCGCCGCTCGACCCGAGGTCACTCGACCCGAGGCCGCTCGACCCGGGGGTCGCTGCCGCCGATGCCGCAAACGCCAGCTGGGATGGATGTTCGGGCGACGTCAGCTCCGCCGGCGTCTCCGCCAACCGCGCCGCCATCTCCGCCGGCAGGCACGCCCGCAGCCGCGTCGCCGCGCGGTACAACTGTCCCCGCACCACCAGCGTCTGGACATACAACCGCCGCGCCCGCTCGGACACCGTCGACAGTCCATGCGTCGTGCGCGCAGCCGCCAGCCGCGCCATCCCCTCCGCGGGCGCGGGCCCGGTGCTGCGCCCGCCGTGCATCCGGCACCGCCCGTTCTTCGCCATCGCCGGCGCACGACACGGCTCGCCGGATCGCGCCCGCGCCCCGCAGCGCGGTGCCAGATTAAGGCGGGGATGCCCCGCGGATTGTCGCGTCGCCAGCTTCCGGCTTTGCTATCGGCCTCACCGGATTCCGGCCCCACCGGGGCGTTTCCGGTACTGGACCCCGGCGTGCCAAGCGCCGGCATGCCAGACTCCAGTGGGCCAGGCTCTGTGGCGGCGGACTGTTGCGTGGGGCACATCTGCGTGGGGCATGCCGCCGGGCGATTGACCCGTAGGGTGTTGTTCCCGCCCACGGCGCTATCCCGGTTTCCGGCCGGCCGCAGGCGTCATGCCTGAAGCGGGCGGCGACATCCGACAACTCCGCCGGCGTCTCGAGCGTGCTATCACCACCGGCTCCATCGGGCCGCGGCCGCACCAGGTCAGGCCCGGAGGCAGACGGTTGCACGGCGGCGATGTCAGTGATCTCTCGCCCCATCCCCATCCCCATCCCCATCCCCATCCCGACCTTCCCCATCCCGACCGTCCCCATCCCTTCCGCCATGGTTGGCAGGCTTAGCCCCGCCGAAGCCTGCGCCCGGCCGGCCGAGCCTTCGGATACGTGTCCCGGCGGCTCTCCCGGCGAGGCGGTTGTCCCGGGAGTTATCCCGGCCACCGCCGCGCCGAGCGTCCCCGCGGGCAGGTCCCCCGGATCACCAACCGCGTCGCGTTGCATCGAATTCCTGCCCCAGGCCGCATCCAGTGCCGCGACATCGAACGCGTCCGCCAGCACCGTGCCGAAGAACGGCGCCGGCTTCTTCTGGCCACGCTCCAGCGTGCGTACCAACACCGCCGCCGTCCGCACCAACTCGCCCGCGACGCGGCCCACCCGGCACATCTCCGGCACCGTCAGCTCCGGCGCATGAATCCGTGCCGCGATCGTGTTGGCCATCTCGCGCACCATCAGAATATCCGCCGCCAGCCGAGCGTGCGTCGCATTCGCCGGCATCAGCGTGGAGATCTCCTGGGTCAGCCGCCTGATCCGCGCGTGCCGCCAGGCCGTCGAGGCATCACGCCCCGGCGGCGCCAGCGCGGCGAACGTGGCCTGCAGCAGGTCGTCACTGAGGTGGTACGGCGGCATAATCTCGCGAATGACCTCCGCGGTGATTCCGTTGGATGGTGCGGACATGAGGAAAGCCTCCGTTTGAAACTGGTGGATTTGAAACGTCATTTATACTAACTTATCGATCAACGCCAGCTAACTTTGATCCCGATACGAAGGCGCCGATGCCGCAGCAAGCACGGCAGCCAGCGGACAGGCGAGTTTGATGGCGGACCCGGGCGCGCCAGTGAAAACGGATTGAGTGTCCGTCCAGGAAGCTTGGCGGTTGAGGGCCGGTGCAGAGGGAGATGGGGTATTTTGGGCGCTGGGACGGAGGAAGCGCCGCCACGATGCTGGGACATCGCAGCAAACTTCCCAGCCGCCACCGACCCGGTTCACCGCGACCGAGACGCCGGTCACGAAATTGCAGTCCAGATAGACCGTGGCCACGCCGTCCTTGTCCGCGCCCGTCTTGGCGGGACCGCTCAGCTTGGCATTGAGCTTCTTAAGCATGCCGTCGAAGTCGAGCTTGCCGGTGCGGAAGGCGTCCAGCATCTTGGTCACCTCGGCAGGATCGGTCTTGCCATCCCCGTCGATCCGCGAGATCGCCACACCCCAGTCCGGCATGCCGGCGGGCGGGCCCTGTTGCACGAGGATGTTGGTGATCTTCTTTCAGTCGGCCCCGTCCTTGACATCGGCCCACTTGCACTGCGCCGTAGCGATCTTGATGGCGGTGTCCACGGCCTGCTTCTCCAGCTCGGGAGAGAGAAACGCCGAGGCGGTCTGCGTGACCTCAAGCCGAAACTTCCTGGTGGGATCCGGGGCCTTGTCCACAAAGCCGTCCTTGCCGGTCTTTGGGTTCTAGCCTTTCTCGAACAGATCTTCGCCCGGACCGCCCTCGTCGCCGGTCTGGTCGGGCGACAGGCCGCTGTTGACGCGGCCGGCCTGCCGGTCGAGCCCGGTCTGCACGCCATGCCGACCGGTCCCGTGCTTCTCGGCAACCAGATGCATCTCCGGAAAGACCTTGCTGATCTCCAGCGTTTTGGCGTCGGGCGCGGCGGACACATCCTTGAGCGCAACGATGTCCTGCTCCGGGACCAGGCTCAGGCCCAGCTTGCGCAATCAAGCCGGGTTTTCAGTACCGAGAAGCACGGAGAAGGCGCGGAAGGACACGCGGATGAAAAGCATGGTGCTTTGCGCGATACCGGAACGAATACCGCGCGAAGCACCAAAATCCTTGCTTGTCCGTGTCCTCCGTACCTACTCCCTGCTTCTCCGTGTTAATAAACTTGCCTGATTGTGGACGATGCGACATCCGAATCGGTTGGCGTCGCAACCAAAATCCTGGACCCTTCATCCACCGACGCATGGAGTCCAAATGCCCGCGTCCCACAAGGACCAGGCCGATGAAAATGGGCGGGATTTTGTCGTTCCGACAAGATGTCGACACGGATTCCCAATAACCGCAACTCTTAACCGCAGTGCGGAAAAGCGAAGCGCCTTCCGCCAAGGTGGCAACTCCAACCCCACAACAACCCCTCTCAGGACCACGCCTCACCAACACGCGAACACCCATGCCCGCCCCCGTCCTGACACCAACCCAAAACACCGCCCCACGCCCCAACCGCGCCGAGACACGGCAACGTGAAGGAACGCGTGCATTGGTGAGCCGTTCTTGACTCGTTTCGTGGCCAAGTATTGCCCAGTCGATCAACTGTCCGAGGTATCGGTGTTTGTTGCACCACGGAAAGACCGCGCCAGGTACCTCGAACAACGGAAGGAACAAGCTCCATGCGATACGCCCTGTTGGTCCCGGTGGCCGTCCTGGCTCTGGCCGGATGCAGCCTTTCCGTGCACGACAATCCGCCGCCGCAGCCCGCATCGACCACCGTTGTGACCCCGGCGCCGACCCCGGTCTATGCCCCGCCGCCGCCGGCCACCACAACGACGACCGTAGTTCGTTCCCCGTAGCCGGTCCGTCGTTTTACTGTAGCAACATCAGCGGCCCGCATTATCGCGGGCCGCTGTGTGGACCGGACGGATTGCCGCATCCCCGCGGCGATCGTTCGATCAATCCAGCGCGCGAAGCGCCATAATCGTCGCTGCTCCGCGACCTCAGTGCTTCTCCCCGGCTTCTCCGCAGTGAAAGCTTGTATGCTTATACCAGCCGCCCTAATGATTGACCCATGCCCAGGAGCGGCGGGCGATAGAATCAATGCGCTCCTTGTCGCCGATGAGGAAATACCAAGCCTCCTTGCAGGCTGCGACGATGGCCTCATAGTTGTCCCAGACAAGCCT
>DASRQX010000208.1:0-1999 GCA_035696165.1 Acetobacteraceae bacterium
GACCACCAATACCGAAGCGATGAATGAGCACCTGAAGGAGATCAGCACACAGGTCTCGCCAGGCGCCCATGCTGTCCTGGTCTGTGACGGTGCCGGCTGGCATCAGCAGGGCAAGCGCTTGCGCACGCCGCACAACATCAAGCTCCTCCGGCTACCGTCCTATTCACCAGAACTCAACCCAATGGAGAACATTTGGGACTACCTGCGTGGTAACAAGCTCAGCAGGCTTGTCTGGGACGACTATGAGGCCATCGTCGCAGCCTGCAAGGAGGCTTGGTATTTCCTCATCGGCGACAAGGAGCGCTTTGATTCTATCGCCCGCCGCTCCTGGGCATGGGTCAATCATTAGGGCGGCTGGTATAACGGCATTAAAGCGTCCTCAGATCATCAGGGAACATCGCAAGGTCGAATCCGCGGTAAAATGGTTGGTCAGATCGATGTGATACGCGATGCCGCACAGGGCGGCGATTGCAGACTCAGAAAGCATAGATTGCATCGGATATGATTGCGGGCCGTACGTAGGGCTTCAAACCCTCGCGGTTCACGACATCAACCGGCCCATAGAACAGGGTGGCGATAAACTCCTTCAGTCCGACGTAATCAAACAGCGTGACGCGCGCCGTCGGATCGATTTCGATCATGATGTCGGTGTCGCTGTCCGCGCGTGCATCGTCGCGCGCGTGAGCCGAACAGCGCGGCATGCGCCACACCACGCGCGCGCAACTCCGCCTGGTGCTCCCGCAGCCGGGCGATGATGGCCTGGCAATTCATGCGCTCCGTGTACCATAAGACGCTGCTCGGTGGGGCATAATACCAAACGACCGAACGAATGGGGCGTTCCTGCAGGTAACCTCTCCACACGTCGTGCTCCACGACGTGTGGCCATCTACGACTTTCTTTGTTGCACGCTGCGAAGTCGTGGATGGCCGGCCTGCGCCGGCAATGACGCTGGAGGGTCGTTTCTTTCCGCGCCTGGTGTGACGCGTGCAACTCACCCCGCCGCCAGCGTCTGCATCGCGGTTCGCCGCTCGAACACCCGCAGCAATACCCGTACCGCGCGACCGCGTTCGCTCTCCAGCCGCGGATCGCGCTGCAACAGCACCGCGGCATCTCGATGCGCCATGTGCAACAATCCCTCGTGTGCCACCGGGTCGGCCAGCCGGAACCCCGGCAGCCCCGCCTGCCGCGTCCCGAGTGCATCCCCGCTGCCGCGCAGGCGGAAATCCTCGTCGGCGATGACAAACCCGTCGTCCGTGTCGCGCAACAATGTCAATCGCCGCCGCGCCGTCCCCGCCAGAAAGGGCTCATGCAGCAACAGACAGAAGCTGGCCGCCGCGCCACGCCCCACCCGTCCGCGCAACTGATGCAACTGTGCCAGACCGAACCGTTCCGCATGCTCCACCACCATCACGCTGGCCTGGGGCACGTCGACGCCCACCTCGACCACCGTCGTCGCCACCAGCAACCGCACGGCACCCGCAACGAACGCCGCCAGCGCCGCCTCGCGCACCTCGTTCGGCTGGCGGCCATGCGCCAGGCCCACGGCATCGCCGAACCGCTCGCGCAACGTCGCAAACCGCTGCTCGGCGGCGGCGACATCCAGTTCCTCGCTTTCCTCGACCAGCGGGCACACCCAGTAGATCTGCGCGCCCTCGGCCAGCTTGCGCGCCACGCCGTCGATCACGTCGTCCAGCGTATCGAGCGCGTGCAGCGTGGTGCGGATCGGTTGCCGGCCGGCCGGCTTGCCGGTCAGGCGACTGACCTCCATCTCGCCCCATTGGGTCAGCAGCATGGTGCGGGGGATCGGCGTCGCGGTCATCACCAGCACATCAGTCGTTTCGCCCTTGCCACCGAGCAACAGCCGCTGATCCACCCCGAACCGGTGCTGCTCGTCGATCACCGCCAGGCCCAGGTCATGAAACGCCACGCTCTTCTGGAACAGCGAATGCGTCCCCACCACCAGCTTGATCGACCCGTCCGCCAACCCGGCCAGCACCGC
>DASRQX010000209.1:0-19166 GCA_035696165.1 Acetobacteraceae bacterium
AACCAGCGCCAACACCTCCTCGGCGCTGAAGGAGAATCCCTTGCTCTCGTGCACCGGCATCGGCACCGGCGTCGCGCCCGAGTAACGGATCACGCTCTCGTAGATCGGGAAACCGGGGTTGGGATAGATGATCTCCGCGCCTGCCTCGCCGAACATCATGATCGCGAAGAACATCGTGACCTTGCCGCCCGGCACGACCAGCACCTGCTCGGGCGAGATTTTTACGCCGTGGCGGCGGTGCTGATCAGCCGCCACCGCCTCGCGCAGGGGCAGAATACCGTTCGCCGCAGTGTAGCCGTGATGGCCGTCGGCCAGGGCCTTGCGCCCGGCTTCGACGATATGCTCCGGGGTCGGAAAGTCGGGCTGGCCGATGCCGAGATTGATGATGCTGCGGCCAGCGCGCTGCAGCGCGTTGGCGCGTGCCAGCACCTCGAAGGCGGACTCGGTGCCGAGGTCGTGCATGCGGCTGGCCATTTGCGGCATTGTGTTGGTCCTTGGACGATGGGTCAGCGGTCAGTGATCCACTGCGAACCGGGACATCCGGAACCCCGGGGTCGCGGGGGCGGCGTACGTGCGCGGCCGCATTGTTTTTGTCAAATCCGGATGCCTGGCCGGGCGGTACGCGCTGCGAGCGTTCGTGGCCCAGGGTGTTGGGGCGTCCGTGCGTCGCTACTCCGCCGGGGGACGCCGGTCCTGGCGGGCAACAAGCGCGACCTGGGGTATTCTCCGCAGGCATTCGTGCAAGAGACGTTCATGCAAGCGCGATCACGACGCGAGGACCGGGCAAGCGAGGACGGATTACACCGTTTCGTCGATCGGAGTGGCGGCGCCTGATTCCGCTGCCTTGAGTCTCGCGACGAGCTCTTCATCGGAGTCGATGTAGAGCGCCCGGTACTTCGGGGTCAGTACCGCGTAGACCTCGCGCAAAGTTTCCGGATCGGCCGCCTCGCATAGTTGGTTGAACCTGGCGCCCAATTTTGCCGAGCTCAGCACCCAATCTTACGTAATTTCGCTACCGAACAGGTAGTCGCCAAACGCCACGTCCGACAGATGTTCCATCGCCTTCTCGAGCTGATCGTGACCGCCTGCACTGAAGGCCTTATTGAGCGTCCAATGAAGTTCCTCACCTTTTCGAAGATCACGCATTGTGGACGTATCCCACGGAGCATCGGGAGAACCAAAAACATCCTTCAGCGCCTCCCTGGCCTGGGCGAGTAACGCCCGCGTGTCGATCAGATCGGACGTAGCCATCGTCAGATCGACGTCGGCATCGTCCCTGGTGAATTCGTCCGTCCTCGGATCGTTGATCACCGCCTGCAGCCGTGCGATGTCTTGTTCGTATTTGTCGACCTCTTTCATGAACTGAGCGATATCGTTGGCTTTGACAGCAATCTCGTTCGCGGCTCTCTTGAGTTCTGGTTCCTGAGCCTCACAGATTTCTTCGATCTTGCTTCTTGCCGCTGCTTCAATGCGCGGGTCCAGTGGTGGCGTGCCCTTCGCTCGCGTGCATTTGCAAATCGAGAGTTTACCCGGCGAGATCGCCTGGTAGTAAGGATTGTCGCCAGCGACGAACTTTGTGAACGTGCAAATCCTATTTTCCCACCAGGCGTCCGCGACCATAGCTTCGGGGTCATCGATCAGGTCGGTCACATTTTTCCCATGGTCCTTGGGGCAGGTGACCACGAATTGATGGTCATACGGTTTGCCCATTACAACTTCGTGGACCGTCTGGCCCTTCGTATTGGACGCAATGTTAGTGAGGACGATATGAGAATAGTCGGCGCAGTTACCTGATTTGGCAAAATCAACCCCGATCGCGGCTATGAATTCGAAGTTCTCTGTGACCCATTGGTTTTTGTCTTTTTCAGTAGTGGCCCCATAGAACACCGCCTGATCACCAACAAAGCCTCGGAACTTAGTTCCCAAGTCGTCCTGTTCGTTGAGCAGACGTCTACGGAGGTCTTGCTTTGCTTTCTCCCAGCGTGGCTTGAATATCACCCAGGACGTTCCCGTGCTTGATGTCCTTCAATATCGTGTCGGCAATAGCCGACCGTTCACCAAAACCTCCCTTTAGGCGCCCGAGGAGCGAAAGCGTCTGGTTTCGCTGGATTCCGTATTCGGCAACGAGCAGCTGGGCATGCCGGCTGTTGAAGGGCTTGGTGCCAGTGGTCAGGTTCTGTTCGCCTGGCGCAATTCCCGTGCGGTCCTCGATCAACCCCTGTAATTCGCCCAGCGTCGTTTGCTGTGCATTCGGTAGTGCTATCTTGAGCGTGACGCCGTCCAGGCTTTTGACGAAAAGCCCGAATGGTTCCATTGGCGCCAGCGCAGCCTTCGCGCTCGCCGCCGAATTCGCCTTCGCCCGATCGCTGACTGGGTCCGAACCGGGCGTAGCAGCGATGCCGAGTACGCGCAAAACCCAGGCGTCCTGCTCGGGTGCAGACTGCATGACGATCTCCTTTGGAGCCTCGCGCCGTCACGAAGTCCTATCACGAGGCACGCGAACCCGCGATGAACGAAGCCGGTAATACCGTCGAGCCTTGTGGCTTATACTAGGCGGCGAAAAGAACGACTCTCCTCGTCATGGCCGGCGCGGGCCGGCCATGACGGATGGAGCAGTCGATGGGTCAATCTTTTCGACGGCTGGTATTACTGGCACGTCGACGTCGTCGACTTGAGGACGCTGTGATTCGCCGCCCGCATCTGAGAGGAGGCGAGGCAGCAGGCATCGCATTGACGATCAGGCGCGCAGAAGTTCGGTTTCGTTGCGCATGTGGCGAAGGCGGTCGCCAGACCCGCCGGCGACGTCCCGAGCGTGTGCCATTGCCAACGCAACGGAAGGCATGTCGCGTGCCGAGTCCGCCCGCACGGCAGGGATGGAGCGCCAGACGCAGGGCGATGCGGTGGTCCGCTACAACGCGCCAGGAGCGCGCGGCCCGAACGACCGGGCACGCATGCGTCCCTCGCGGCTGACCGAGGCGACGCGGTGGGTGCTGATCCTGCGTGCGCCCGATCCTGAGCGCGACGGTGATTCGAGCCATGATCTACTCCACCGCGCTCCGCAGCGCCGCCCCCGCCGCCAGCGGGCACAGCGGCAGGGCCGCCGCCAGCAGCGCCGCCAGCAGCAGCAGATGCGGCCGCGCGCTCATCCCCGCCGACGCCGCATCGGCTGCCGCGACACCGAAGATCAGCACCGGCGTGGCCAGCGGCAGCACCAGGATCGGCAACAACACGCCGCCTCGGCGCGCGCCCAGCACCACCGCCGCACCCGTCGTCCCGAGCAGCGACAGCAGCAGCGTGCCCGGCAGCAACCCAGCCAGCAGCACAGCAATCCCCACATCAGGCATGCGCAGCATCGCCGCGATCGGCGCCGCGGCCAGCAGCAACGGCACGCCGGTCACCAGCCAGTGCGCCAGCGCCTTCGCCCCCGCGATCGCCATCGCCGGCAATCCGCACAGCAGCAACTGATCCAGCGATCCATCGTCGAAATCCGCGCCGAACAGTCGATCCAATGGCAGTAGCGCGGCTAGCAGCGCGCACACCCAGACAATCCCCGGCGCCAGCCGCCCCAACACTTCCGGTGCCGGACCGATTGCCAGCGGGAACAACGACGCCGCCACCAGAAAGAACAGCAGCGCCGCCAGCGTATCGGCACCATGCCGCAACGACAACCGCAGCTCGCGAACCAGGACCGCGGCGAACCGGCTCATCCCTCCCGTGGCTCCACGGCGTCGTCAATCGGTCGCAGTTCCGCCGCGTCAGCTATCAATCGCAGCTCCGCCGCGTCCGGCAACGGCAGCGGCAGATGCGTCGCCGCCACGACCACACCGCCCCGCGCACGATGCGCCGCCAGCACGGCCCCGAACCACTCGAGCGAGGCGACATCCAGCCCCAGCGTCGGCTCGTCCAGCAGCCAAAGCGGCGCCGCGGACAGCGCCAGCCGCGCCAGCGCCAGCCGCCGCTTCTGCCCCGCCGACAGCATGCGCGCCGGCAGTTCGGCGAGCGCGCTCAACCCAAGCGCCTCGAGCGCCGAACCCACACGCCCGCCACCCACGCGCGCGGCGAACCGCAAGTTCTCCTCGGCGGTTAGCCCCGGCTTCACCGCATCCAGGTGCCCCACATAGGCCACACGCGCCGCATGCGCGGTAAGATCGGCCAGCGCGTCCTCGCCGGACCACAGCACCTGCCCCGCCGCCAGCCGTCCCAGGCCCGCCAGCAGCCGCAGCAGCGTGGACTTGCCCGAGCCATTCGGCCCAGCCAGCACCAGCGCGCCGCCGGCGGCGACGGTGAAATCCAGATCGCGGAACACCAGCCGCTCGCCCCGGAACGCCGCCAGACCCTGCGCCTGTAACAGAATTACTCCCCCGACCGCGCGCCCTTTGTAGACGCGACCCGACCGCTATGGTCAAAGCCCGCCGCCAGCACCATTCTGTCAGCTTCACGCGCCCTCAAGCACGGCAGGGCGCACCGCGCAACCTACCAGAGGGGGGTCCCCCGAGCCGGGGGACGAACACGCATGACAGCCATCGGGCAGGACACCCTGAAGACGCGCCGGACCCTCACCGTGGAGGGCAAAAGCTACGAGTACTACTCGCTGCCTGAAGCCGCGAAGACGCTGGGTGACATCGCCCGCCTGCCGGTCAGCCTGAAGACCCTGCTGGAGAACGTCCTGCGCTTCGAGGACGGCAAAAGCTACACGGTCAACGACGCCAAATCGATCGCCGGCTGGCTCGCCGCGGCGCACTCCGACAAGGAGGTGCCGTTCAAGCCCGCCCGCATCCTGATGCAGGACTTCACCGGCGTGCCCGCGGTCGTCGATCTGGCAGCCATGCGCGACGGGATCACCCGCCTGGGTGGCAACCCGCAGAGGGTCAACCCGCTGGTGCCGGTCGACCTCGTGATCGACCACTCCGTCCAGGTCGACGCGTTCGCCCGCCCCGACGCGCTGACCAAAAACGTCGACATCGAATTCGAACGCAACGGCGAGCGCTACCGGTTCCTGCGCTGGGGCCAGGACGCGTTCGACAATTTCCGCGTCGTGCCGCCCGGCACCGGCATCTGCCACCAGGTCAACCTGGAGTATCTCGGCCAGACCGTCTGGACCTCGCGCAACGGCGCCGACACCTTCGCCTATCCCGACACGCTGTACGGCACCGACAGCCACACCACGATGGTGAACGGCCTCGGCATCCTGGGCTGGGGTGTCGGCGGGATCGAGGCCGAAGCCGCCATGCTCGGCCAGCCGATCGCCATGCTGATCCCCGACGTCATCGGCTTCCGCCTGACCGGCAAGCTGCCCGAGGGCGCCACCGCCACCGACCTGGTGCTCACCGTGACGCAGATGCTCCGCCGCAAGGGTGTGGTCGGCAAATTCGTGGAGTTCTTCGGCCCCGGCCTCAACGAACTGGCGCTGCCGGACCGCGCCACCATCGGCAACATGGCGCCGGAATACGGCGCCACCTGCGGCTTCTTCCCGGTCGACAGGATCGCGCTGGAGTATCTGCGCCTGACCGGCCGCGACACCCACCGCATCGCGCTGGTGGAAGCCTACCTGAAAGCCCAGGGCATGTTCCGCGAACCCGGCCAGCCCGACCCGGTCTTCACCGACACGCTGGAGCTCGACCTGACCTCCGTCCTGCCCTGCGTTGCCGGACCGAAACGGCCACAGGACCGCGTGCTGCTGAAAGACGTCAGCACGTCCTTCAAGGCCGACCTGACCAAGGGTTTGGCCGTTCCGGCCAACGAAGCCGGCACCTCCGTCACGGTGGCAGGCAAGAACTACGAGATCACCCATGGCGATGTGGTGATCGCCGCGATCACGTCCTGCACCAACACCTCCAACCCGTCGGTCATGGTCGCCGCCGGCCTGGTGGCGCGCAAGGCACACGCCAAGGGGCTGCGGCCGAAGCCATGGGTAAAAACCTCGCTGGCACCCGGCTCGCAGGTGGTGACCGAGTATCTCGACAAGGCCGGCCTGACCGCCGACCTGGACGCGATCGGCTTCAACCTGGTGGGCTACGGCTGCACCACCTGCATCGGCAACTCCGGCCCGCTGGACGACGCCATCGTCGACGCGATCGAGGACAACCGGCTGGTCGGCGCCGCGGTGATCTCCGGCAACCGCAACTTCGAGGGCCGCGTGCACGCCAATGTGCGGGCCAACTACCTGGCCTCGCCGCCGCTGGTGGTGGCCTACTCGCTGCTGGGCAAGGTGACCGAGGACATTACCACCGCGGCGCTCGGCACCGGCAACGACGGCAAGCCGGTCTATCTGCGCGACGTATGGCCGACCAACAAGGAGATCGCCGATGCGGTGGGCGCCAGCCTGTCGCGCGACCAGTTCCTGAAGCGCTACGGCGAGGTGTTCAAGGGTCCGAAGCAATGGCAGTCGATCGAGCTGGAGGGCGACACCGCCACGTATCGCTGGTCCGACGGATCGACCTATGTGCGCAACCCGCCCTATTTCGATGGCATCACGATGGAACCCGCCCCGGTCGGCGACGTGACCGGCGCGCGCATCCTGGCCGAGCTGGGCGACAGCATCACGACGGACCACATCAGCCCGGCGGGGTCAATTCGGAAAACCTCGCCGGCGGGTGACTACCTGCTGGAGCGTCAGGTCGGCCAGAAGGACTTCAACAGCTACGGTGCCCGCCGCGGCAATCATGAAATCATGATGCGCGGCACTTTCGCCAACATCCGTATCCGCAACGAGATGCTGACCAACGTCGAAGGCGGCATGACGAAGCACCTGCCGTCCGGCGAGCAGATGCCGATCTACGACGCGGCGATGCGCTACAAGAAGGAAGGCGTGCCGCTGGTGATCTTCGGCGGCAAGGAATACGGCACCGGCAGTTCTCGAGATTGGGCGGCGAAGGGCACCATGCTGCTGGGCGTCAAGGCGGTGATCGTCGAAAGCTTCGAGCGCATCCACCGCTCCAACCTGGTCGGCATGGGCGTGCTGCCCTTGACCTTCAAGGAAGGCACGGACCGCAAGTCGCTCGGCCTCACCGGCGAAGAGATCATCGATGTCGTCGGCCTGTACGACATCAAGCCACGCATGGACCTGACGCTGGTGATTCACCGCCCGAACGGCAAAGTGGATCAGCTCCCGGTCACCTGCCGGATCGATACGATCGACGAGGTCGCCTACTACCTGCACGGCGGCATCCTGCACTATGTTCTGCGCGGGATGGCCAAGGCGGCATGATGCCCTGAATGCTCCTCCCACGGTGGCGGGAGGAACCTCACGCGGTGCATCCAATGCAGCACCGGAATAGGTGGCGCCGACAAAGATTCACCATGAAGAAGGCCGAGAACCACGAATGGCCACGGAGGGGGGTCCCGGCCACACGACCAACTGGCGCAGCCCGTCGATCAACCGGCCCGCGTTGAAGTTCAGGATCAGACCGACCCGGATGCCGCTCATCCGGAGATAGGTGTGAAGCTGGGCTTCGTGAACCTGCAAGATCTTGGCCACAGCATTGATCTCGAGGATGACTGCGTGGTCGACGACGATGTCGGAGCAGAAACCCTCGTCCAAGCGCAGCCCCTTATAGACGACAGGCACAGCCGCCTGACGTTCAAATGGAATCCCGGCCTGATGCAGTTCGTGACAGAGGCAGCGCTCGTAAACGGACTCCAACAACCCAGGGCAGGTATCGCGATGGACACCCATCGCGAGGCCGATCACCCGTTCCGTCAACGAAGCATGGATCATCTGGGACGTCTCCGTGGCCCTTCGTGGCTCTCGGCCTTCTCCGTGGTAAATTCTTAACGAAGGTTGAAGCGGCACACTGTTTCGCGAAGGGGACCACATGTGCATCGCCGGCCAGACTTGTGACCAAGCCGGCCACCTGATCGAACCGATTGCGCGGGTTCCGTTCGCATTTTCTCGTCGGTGACGCGCGCTGTGGCCCGCGGCCCCGACAGTGCCATGCCCAGCCCTCGGGATCGGGCGCGCGATCTCGCCCGGCTTCCGATCACCCTCGACCTCCGCCAACTGAGCATCGCCGAGGGCGTGCGCGCGGCACTGTCCGTCGCCGTCATCATGGCGGGCAGCGCCGTGATCGACTTTCCGCCGCTCCGCACGGCGGCGCTGGCGGCGCTGTTCACCTGCATCAGCGATCCCGGCGGCCCGGTGCGCCGACGCGTTCCGGTGCTGCTCGGCTTCAGCCTGCTGGGCGCCGCGATCACCGCCGGGTTCGGGCTGCTGCGCGGCTTCGGCCCGCCAGTGGCGCTGCCAGTGGGCATGTTCGCGCTGTTCTGTGCCTCGTTCGCGCGCATCTACGGCCCGGCGCCGCAGCAGGCGGGCGCCCTGCTCAGCATCGTGATCGCGCTGTCGCTCGACACCGCGCTGCCGGATCTGGCGACCGCCGGCACGCTGGCCGCGGCGTTCCTCGGCGGCGGGCTGTGGGCGACGCTGCTGACCCTGGTGATCTGGCGGCTGCATCCTTACCTGCCCGCCCGCCGCGCGGTCGCCGAGGTCTACGACGCGCTGGCGTTGATGGTCGCCGACCTGATCGCGCTGCTGCGTGCCAACACGACGAACGAAGCGGCGTGGGAAGCCCACGCGCGCCAACAGCGCGGGGCGGTGCGCGAGGCGATCGAGACGGCGCGCGGCATCGTGTTCGATACGCTGCGCGCCCACGGCGCGGCCACCCACGGCGCCGCGCTGAGCCTGATCAGATTGGAGGCTGCCGATCAGATCTTCGGCGCGCTGATCGCGCTGAGCGACCTGCTGGAGGACGCCGATGCGGCCGAGCGCGCCGCGGCGTTGCCGTTCATGCGCCGACTGCGCCCGCTGCTGATCGTGCTCGGCCGCTCCATCGTGTCCAACGATCCGGCGGTGCCCACCCGCACCAAACGCGCAATCGATACGCTGGCGGCGCGGCACGCGGCGTTGGCCGAAGACGCCGCGCTGCGCGGTATCGTCGATCGCATCGTGGAACGGCTGCGCATCACGCATACGGTGGCGGCGACCGCCGATTTCGTGCCCGGCACCGAAACGATGGACCCGCGCACCCCGATGGGCGCCAGACTGCGCCAACTTCTGGTGCAGCCGCTGCGGACCAACCTCGACTGGCGCTCCCCGGCGCTGCGGCATGCGCTGCGCACCGCGCTGGTCGCCGCGCCGGCGCTGGCCTTCACCATGCTGTGGTTCACGCGGTTCGACCATTGGCTGACGATCGCCATCGTCATGACCATGCAGCCGTATTTCGCGCTGACCTACGCGCGCGCGATCGAGCGCGTGCTCGGCACCATGCTGGGCGGCGTGGTCGCGGCGCTGGTCGGACTGGTCTGCACCACGAATCTGGCGATCGCGGCAGCGATGTTTCCGCTTTCCGTCGCGGCGCTCGCACTGCGCAGGGTCAGCTTCGCACTGTACATGGCCTTGCTGACGCCGTTGATCGTTCTGCTGGTGGAAGTCGGCGAGCCGGACACCAGTGAGTGGGTGGTCGCCGCCGCTCGCGCCGGGCTGACCGCCGCCGGCGGCGTGATGGCGGTGGGCGCGTGCCTGCTGTTGTGGCCGAGCCGCGAGCGCGAACGTGTGGCGCAGCAGGTGCGCGATGCGATCGCCGCGCACGCACGTTACGCCGAGGCGATGTTCGCGCACCTGCTGGACCGCGCCCCGGCCGCCACGGTGGAGGTCGCGCGGCGAGAGGCTGGCCTCGCCACGAACAACCTTGAGGCCGCCCTCAACCGCGCCCTGAACGAGCCCGGTGGGGCGGGTCAGGCACAGTTGGAGGCGGTGCTGGTGATCGATGCCGCGCTGCGCCGCCTGGTCGGGCGGTTGACGGCGATGCAGCTCAATCCCGGGCCGGCGCAAGCCGAGGCGTTGCGCGCCTGGCGCGACTGGATAGGCGCCTCGATGCGCGCAATGGCGGACGGTACGGCAGTGCTGCCACCGCGCCCGACGCTTCCCGCCGGCGACGTGACGGCGCGCATCGCACGGCAGATCGACCTGATGGCGGGCGCGCTGTCACGCAGTGGCCTGGCGCGCGATGCCCTGGCGCGCGATCCGGGGTGAGCTAAGCTGAGCCAGGAGGCAGATGGAATGATCAAGTCACCGGCGCCCGCGGTCCCCACCCCGGCGATCCACGCGATCGAAGCACGGATCCGGCACAATATGGGGCGGGCGATGCTTGCCGCGCGCTGGCTGGTGGCGCCGATCTATCTCGGCCTGCTCGTCGTCCTGGGGCTGCTGACGGTGAAGTTCGTGCAGCAACTGGTGATCACCGTGCCGGGGGTGCTGGGCATGACCAGCAATGACCTGATCCTGACCGCGCTGGCACTGGTCGATCTGTCGCTGGTGGCCAATCTGGTGGTGATCGTGATCTTCGCCGGCTGGGCGAATTTCGTCGGCCCGCTGCTGCGCGAGGCGGGCGAGCGGGACACCGCCTGGGCCAGCAATCTCGATTTCTCCGCGGTGAAGCTCAAGCTGATCGCGTCGGCCGCCGCGATCGGTGCGATCCAGATCTTGGAGTCGTTCGTCCATATCTCTGACGTACCGAAGCCCGACGCCGCCTGGCAGTTGGCGATCCTGCTGGGTATCGGCGTCACCGGGGTGTTGCTCGCGGCAATGGACCGGATCAGCCACGTCCGGGATAGCAACGGCCGGGATAGCAACGGCCGGGTCAGCAACGCAAAGTGAGCACCATGCAGGTCGGCATTCAGTTCTTCCCCGATATCGGACCCGCGGTGAAGTCCGCGCGCGACTATTGGCACGACGCGCTGCATCTGGTCGGGCTGGTCGATCATTACGGCTACAGTCATGTACGGACGATCGAGCACTACTTCAACGCCTATGGCGGCTACAGCCCAAACCCGATCGTGTTCCTCGCCGCCGCGGCACAGGTCACCCGCAAGGCGCGGCTGGTCACCGGCGCAGTGCTGCCGGCATTCAACAATCCCCTGAAGCTGGCGGGCGAGATCGCCATGCTCGACGCGCTGTGCGACGGGCGGCTGGATGTCGGCTTCGCGCGCGCCTTCCTGCCGCACGAATTCGCCCATTTCCGCGTTCCGCTGGACGAGAGCCGGGCGCGGTTCGACGAAGGCATGGAGCAGGTGCGCCGCCTGCTCGAGGAAGCACCCGTCACCGCGACCGGCCGATTCCACAGCTTCCGCGACGTAACTTCGATGCCGCGGCCGACGCAGCTTCCGCGCCCGCCATTCTATGTCGCGGCGCTGGCATCCAAGGAGTCGTTCGAGCGGACCGGCGCCGCGGGGTATGGCATCATGGCGATCCCGATGGCGGGCGGCGCGATGGCGGAGCTGATCGGCACCTATCGCGAAGCATGGCGCAAGGCCGGGCACCACGGGCACGGCACGGTGATGCTGGCATTCCATATGTTTTGCCATCAGGACCAGTCGGAAGCGGAACGGATCGCCCACGATCCGTTGGAGCGGTATCTGCGCTCGCTGGTGGCGGCGGCGTCCGACTGGACCTCGGGGGCCAGTTCGGCGGACTACAAGGGCTACGACCAGGTGATCGCCGCGCTGGCGCGCGAGACGTTCGAAACGCAGGTGGAAAAATGCGCCGCCTGGGTGGGAACGCCGGAGCGCATCCTGGACACCATCGCGACCTATCAGCGCCAGGTGGGCGGCTTCGACAGCGCATCGCTGCAGGTGAACTTCAACGACATTCCCCTGGCGGCGGCTGAGGCGTCGATGCGGCTGTTCGGCGAACATGTGCTGCCGAAAGTCGTGATGGGTTAGCCGGGAGACGCTTGCGCCCCCACTGGGGCATCGCACGCTTGCGCATCTACGGTCGGCGCCCGGCCGACGCAAGTCGATGCGCTATGCGCCGAGCCGCGCGGCCGCGCGCGGTGACCGCGAACCGCCGTACCGCATCAACCCGCCCAGCCGCAGGAGCGAACCGCGCCGCCAGTCCGGCCGCGCGCTAATGCAATTGCAGATACGCCCGGGGCACCCGCACCGACCCGGGCTTGACCAGGCCGGCCGAAGCGACACGCACCGAATGCACCGGCCCGTCCAACTCGCGGCGCCAAAAATCCAGGAATTTGTGCAGCACCGGGTAGCGCGGCGCGATGTCCAGGTCCTGCCAGACGAAGGTCTGCAGGATGCCTGGATGATCCGGCAGGTGATACAGGATCTCGGCGGTGGTCAGGCGATAGTCCTTGAGCTGCAATGCCAGTCGCATGAGGGTCGGTCCTTTTTCGCATCAGATAAGCCAACCAAGCCGTGTCGTGTCCCCTGCGCCGCCTCTGTCGGGCGGATCGTCACCTCATAACGCCAGCATGCCATGATCGACTGCCGAGTCGTTAATAAAAAAGATAGTGATTTCATATGTTTAGCACTCATCTACAAAGAGTGCTGCCGGCCTATTGACTCGCATTCGGACGCGGCCTAGATCGCTGGCACTCCCATGGGGGGAGTGCCAGCCGCCGCCAAGGTGCCCATCAGGGGCCGGACGCGGCGACGGCGACATCATCAACACTGGCTTCACTTACTCAGGAGCGATCCGAATGAAGTTCCGTCCCCTGCATGACCGGGTCGTGGTCCGACGCCTCAACGCCGAGGAAAAGACCGCGGGCGGTATTATCATCCCCGATACGGCCAAGGAAAAGCCGATGGAGGGCGAAATCGTCGCCGCGGGCCCGGGTGCCCGCAACGAAGCCGGGCAACTCGTTGAGCTCGACGTCAAGGCCGGCGACCGCATCCTGTTCGGCAAATGGTCGGGCACCGAGGTCAAGATCGACGGCGAGGAGCTGCTGATCATGAAGGAGTCCGACATCATGGGCATCATTGAAGGCATGGTCGCCAAGAAGAAGGCCGCCTGAGCGCGGTCCGCTTCTAACCAACCGCTCCGACCAACACTGTTGGCCGAGACCAAAGGAAGCCCGGCCGACACGGTTGGCCAATACGAAAGAAGCCCGGCCAACATGGTTGGCCAACACAAAGGAAGACTTGCACATGGCTGCAAAAGACGTTCGTTTTGGCGGCGATGCACGGGCGCGCATGTTGCGCGGCGTCGACATCCTGGCCGACGCGGTAAAGGTCACGCTGGGTCCGAAGGGCCGCAACGTGGTGCTGGACAAAAGCTTCGGCGCGCCGCGGATCACCAAGGACGGCGTGACCGTCGCCAAGGAGATCGAGCTGGGCGATAAATTCGAAAACATGGGCGCGCAGATGGTGCGCGAGGTGGCGTCGAAGACCAATGACACCGCCGGTGACGGCACCACAACCGCGACCGTGCTGGCCCAGTCCATCGTTCGCGAGGGCGCCAAGGCAGTCGCCGCCGGCATGAACCCGATGGACCTGAAGCGCGGCATCGACAAGGCGGTCGCCGCTGTGGTCGAGGAGCTGAAGAAGCGCTCCAAGAAGATCACCACCCCCGCCGAGACCGCGCAGGTCGGTGCCATCGCCGCCAACGGCGAAGTCGAGATCGGCAAGATGATCTCGGACGCGATGCAGAAGGTCGGCAACGAGGGCGTCATCACGGTCGAGGAAGCCAAGGGCATCCAGACCGAGCTCGACGTCGTCGAGGGCATGCAGTTCGACCGCGGTTACGTCTCTCCGTACTTCATTACCAATGCGGAGAAGATGATCACCGAGATGGCCGATCCGTACATCCTGATCCACGAGAAGAAGCTGTCCGGCCTGCAGCCCATGCTGCCGCTGCTGGAAAGCGTCGTGCAGTCCGGCCGACCGCTGGTGATCATTGCCGAGGACGTTGAAGGCGAGGCGCTGGCCACCCTCGTGGTCAACAAGTTGCGTGGCGGGCTGAAGGTCGCCGCGGTCAAGGCGCCCGGCTTCGGCGATCGCCGCAAGGCGATGCTGGAAGACATCGCGATCCTGACCGGCGGCACGGTGATCAGCGAAGATCTCGGCATCAAGCTCGAGAACGTGAAGCTGACCGATCTGGGCAAGGCCAAGAAGATCGTGATCGAGAAGGAGAACACCACGATCGTCGAGGGTGCCGGCAAGAAGACCGACATCCAGGGTCGTTGCAGCCAGATCCGGGCGCAGATCGAGGAAACCACCTCGGACTACGACCGCGAGAAGCTGCAGGAGCGGCTGGCGAAGCTGGCCGGCGGCGTGGCGGTGATCCGTGTCGGCGGCTCGACTGAGGTCGAGGTGAAGGAGCGCAAGGATCGCGTCGATGACGCGCTGCATGCAACCCGCGCCGCAGTCGAGGAAGGCATCGTGCCGGGTGGCGGCGTGCCGTTGGCCCGCGCGTCACTGATCCTGGCGAAGCTGAAGGCGGACAACGACGATCAACGTTTCGGCATTGAGATCGTTCGCAAGGCGGTGCAGACCCCGCTGCGCCAGATTGCCGAGAATGCCGGCGAGGACGGCGCGGTGATCGCCGGCAAGACGCTGGACAAGGATGAGTACAACTACGGCTTCGACGCGCAGAGCGGCGAGTTCAAGGACTTGGTGAGGGCCGGCATCATCGACCCGACCAAGGTCGTGCGCACGGCGCTGCAGGACGCCGCCTCGGTTGCCGGGCTGCTGGTGACCACCGAGGCGATGGTGGCCGAGAAGCCGGAGAAGAAGGGCCCGCCGATGCCGCCGGGTGGCGGCCACGGCATGGGTGATATGGACTTCTAAACCGGGGCGTTCCGAAACCCGGGCATCCGGGACCCAGCCGTGGCATGGCCGGCGAGGCCGGCCACCCACGACTTTCTTACTAGCGACACTCAAGTCGTGGGTGGTCGGGCCAAGCCCGGCGATGACAATCAGGGCACTCCTTTCGCGACCTGGGCATCTGAGTACCGTGGCGTTCCGGAATTGCGCTGCGGATCGCGAAGTCAGGCGAGCGATCGTGGATGTCTACACGGAATGGGCGAGCCTTCGGGCTCGCCTATTTCGTTTTCGTTGAAGCATAAACATTTTTGTGACCAGTCTCCGGGAATTCGTCAATCGTTCGTTAATCGTTGACACACTCGTGAGCCACGCGGATGTCTCGCGACTATCATTGACAGGACGCGCCGTTTCGGTGCCAAGTGAGGTGTGCAATCGCATTTTGGCTAGCCTTGCTGCGCCTCCGTCGAATTCGGGTGCCCTCAAGACGTCCAAAGGGCCGGTTGTCTACCGCACCGCGCGGCGACGCCCGGTGCCCCACGACGGAGAGTGACGCAAGCTATGGCTACCGGGACTGTGAAGTGGTTCAACGCCACAAAGGGATACGGCTTCATCATGCCGCAGGATGGCGGCAGGGACGTCTTCGTGCACATCACCGCCGTGCAGGCCGCCGGCCTCAAGGGGCTGAATGACGGCCAGAAGGTGGACTACGAAGTCGTGATGGAGCGCGGCAAATCGGCCGCCACCAACCTCAAGCTCACCTGAGCCGGACAACGCAACCGCGCGGGACGTCGATGCGCCCCTTGCTCAACAGCGTCCCGGCCGGACCGCGTTCACCCGATGAGGTGATCCCCCTCAAGCGCGCCACGGGGGGCGCGCGCATCAAGGAGCGACTGCCATGCCTGTAGGAACCGTCAAGTGGTTCAATGCCACGAAGGGCTTCGGGTTCATCATGCCGACCGATGGCGGCAAGGACGTTTTCGTCCATATCACCGCGGTCCAGGCAGCCGGCCTGAAAGGCCTGAACGACGGCCAGAAGGTCAGCTACGAGATCACGATGGAGCGCGGCAAGGCGGCGGCCACGAACCTTCGGCTGGCCTGATCCCAGCCGATCTCGGCTGAGCGTTTCGCGGGCCGTCGTCCGGGCAACCGGGCGGCGGCTCGCGTCGTTTTGGTCGGGATAGTTTTGGTCAGGTTCGTTTTGCCGGCGGTCCGGTTGGCTGGGATCCGTTTAGCCATTATACCGGCGGCCGAAAAGATTGGCCCACCGACGGCGCCCGGTCATGCCGGCGAAGGCCAGCATCCACGACTGTCTTTGCTGCTACGAAGACAACCAGGATCGCTTCACGCTGGATCGTTTTGCGGCGGGGTCGTTTCGGCTACGCCTGGATGGAGCTGCGATGTTCTCCCTGCCCGAGTTGCACGCCGCCCAGGCGCTGATCCACCAGAGCTTTCCCGGGACGGCGCAATATGCCTGGCCACTATTGGCTGCCCGCGCCGGGACAGAGGTGTGGGTGAAACACGAGAACCACACTCCGACCGGAGCGTTCAAGCTGCGCGGCGGCCTGGTGTACGCCGAGCGGCTGCCGCGCGAACGGCCGCAGGTGCGGGGAATTGTTTCGGCGACACGCGGCAATCACGGGCAGTCGCTGGCATATGCCGGGCAGCGCTATGGCGTTCCCGTAACGGTGGTGGTCCCGCACGGCAACAGCGTCGAGAAGAACGCGGCGATGCGCGCGCAGGGCGCGCGGCTGATCGAGCACGGCGTGGATTTCGAGGAAGCGCGCGAACACGCGGCGGGGCTGGCCGTGACTGAGGGGCTGGAGTTCGCGCCATCCTTCGCGCGCGACCTCGTGCTGGGGGTGGCGACCTGGGCGCTGGAGTTGTTCACCGCGGCGCCGCCGCTGGATGCGCTGTATGTGCCGATCGGGTTGGGGTCCGGGATCTGCGGAGCAATCCTGGTGCGGGATCTGCTGGGGTTGGGGACGGAGATCGTAGGGGTGCAGAGCACGGGCGCCGATCCGTATGCGCGCTCGCTGGCAGCGGGGCACCTGGTGGGGTTGAACCGCGCGGAAACGCTGGCGGACGGGATGGCGGTGCGCCAGCCCGATGCGGAGGCATTCGCGATAATCCGCGACGGGGCGTCACGGATCGTAACGGTAACGGATGATGAGATCGCGGCGGCGATGCGAGCGTATTGGACGGACACGCACAATCTGACCGAGGGCGCCGGCGCGGCACCGCTGGCGGCATTGTTGCAGGAGCGCGAGCGGATGGCCGGGGCGCGTGTTGGCGTGGTGATCAGCGGGGGAAACATCGACCTGGATTTGTTTCGGAGTTGGGTGTTGGGAAGCCCTCCGCGATGAAGGTCGCCATCCTCGGTGCCGGAGCGGTGGGTCGTGCAACCGCTGCCGTCCTGTGTTCCCGAAACCATGAAGTAATTCTCTGGTCGCCCTCCGGTCGCAGCACCATGGCGTTCGGCGCGAATGAGGCACTCGTCGCGACCGGCGCGCTAAGCGGCAGTTTCCGCCCGACGGTGGCCCGGACTTGCGAACACGCAATCGACGTCGCCGAGATCGTGTTGCTGGCGCTGCCGTGCAAGGCACACCGCAAGATCATGGATATGATCGCGCCGCTCCTTCGCCCCGATCAGATGGTCATCATCAGCTCGCACTGCTCGCTCGGCGCGATCTATCTGGCACGGCTCTTGTCAGCGCGACATGTGGCCGTGCCCATCGCGGCGCTGGGAACCACAATCGCCTATAGCCGCACGGATGGTCCGGCCGGCGTCCACATCTGGCTCATTCGAGACCGAATCGAATGCGCGACGCTGCCGGCCACCGCATCGGCCGCCGGTCTGGCCTTGTGCGAGACCCTGTTCGGCAAGCGGTTCGCCGGGCTGACGGACGTGATTGCGGCGACGCTGTCCAACGTGAATGGCCAGGCGCATCTCGCCATGGTCCTCGCCAATTTTACCCGTATGGAGCGGGCCGAACGATGGCATCCGTTCGAATATGCAACAGAGGCCGTGTCGCGCTTCGCGGTGGCACTCGATGGCGAGCGCCTCGCGACGGCGGCCGCGTTTGCCGCACCCGTGCAGACCTTCGCCGAGTTCCTGCATTTCACGTACCACGTTCCGCACGGGCCGGTGGCGGACATGTTCAAGGCGATGCACGCACTTGGCGACAACGACATGGCGGGGCCCACGACGTTGGAGTCGCGCTGGATCACGCAGGACATGCCGTTCATCATTGCCCCACTCATCCAACTTGCCGGCGTTGCGGGCACCAGCGCCCGCTTGCATCAGGCTGGGATCGAGGTGCTGTCCGCGCTGTATGGGCGGGATTTGTGTGCTGGCAACGACATTCTTCCGACGCTCGGCCTCCAGACGTTGCGTCCAAGTGACGTTCGAGCT
The DNA here is from genome assembly GCA_035696165.1 of Acetobacteraceae bacterium. Lineage (GTDB taxonomy): Bacteria > Pseudomonadota > Alphaproteobacteria > Acetobacterales > Acetobacteraceae > Palsa-883. Next base: position 17,963 of record DASRQX010000209.1, read on the forward strand.
CTGGCACGGAGCGCATAAACGAACCCGCGTGCTGTGTTCGGTACTACCAAAGACGAAACGATGCGGCAGTGGGTCGGCTTGGTCTTCACTGCCCTCCCCCTCTCGTCCTGATCGGGCTTGCCCCGACGATCCCCAACAACGCGATGCCTTGCCTTCCCCGCCACACCACCCCACTCTCCGCCCCATGTGTTTCGCACCCCCACAAGAACTCCCAACCCGCGTGCTCACGCGCATGCCGGAGCGCCACCGCCGCCTGCAGCGCACCGAATGGGCTGATGCCAACCGCGCCGGCCAACCTGTCGATTGCTTCCTGGAAGGCCCGTGCTTCGACGCCGCCGGCCGCCTGCTGGTGGTCGACATCCCGCACGGCCGCATCTTCCGCATTGAGGACACCACCTGGACCCAACTCGCGGAATACGACGGCTGGCCCAACGGCCTGAAAATCCTTCCCGACGGCACCCTGCTAGCCGCCGACTACCGCCGAGGTCTGATCCGCATCGACCCAGCCACCGGCACGACCTCCCCGCTGCTCCAAACAGTCATGAGCGAGAGCTTCAAGGGTCTCAACGACCTTACGCTGCACCGCGACGGCTCAATCCTGTTCACCGACCAGGGGCAGACCGGCTTGCAGGACCCCACCGGCCGCGTCTGGCGCCTGCACCCCGACGGGCGGCTCGACAAGCTGCTCACCACTGGCCCCAGTCCGAACGGCATCGCGCTGAACGCCGCGCAGACCCATGTCTACGTCGCGATGACCCGCTCCTGCGAAGTCTGGCGGTTCCTGTTGCGCAACGACGCAGTCGTGGCAAAAGCGCAGTGCTTCGCCCGCGTCCCCGCCGGCACCTCCGGCCCCGACGGCCTCGCGATGGACACCGGCGACCGCCTCTACATCAGCAATCCCGGCCACGGCTGCGTCTGGGTGGTCGACGCGCACGGCGTGCCGCGCTATCGCATCGCCTCCTGCGCCGGCCGGATGGTCACCAACTGCGCGCTCTCCCCCGACGGCCGCACGCTGGTGATGACGGAATCCGAAACCGGCAGCATCCTGACCTGCGAGGTACCCGCCCCATGACCCCATTCGTTTCCATCTGCGAGGTCGGCCCACGCGACGGCTTGCAGATCGCTAAGACCCGCATGACCACGGGGGACAAAGTTCGCTGGATCCAATCCATCGCAGCCGCCGGGGTAAAGGAGATCGAGGTCG
>DASRQX010000210.1:0-18559 GCA_035696165.1 Acetobacteraceae bacterium
TTCGGATATTACATCGACTGTTGTGACCTCCGCGCCGGCGGCTCGCCAGCATTTTTCGTGCTCACCGTACGTGAAATCCAGGATACCAACGCGTCGTGCCGAAACCACGCGGGGCAACCACTGGAGCAGCGCCTGCGTGCCGGGTGCGGCGACAATCGCCGTCGCCGGATCTGCGCCATAAGCGGCTCCGGCCGCTCGCTCGAGCGCGGCAAGGTCCGACGGATCGGGCAGCCGATTCCACGCGTGTGGTGCGATCGCGTTTGTTGGGTACGGGATAGGATTTACCCCGGTCGAGAGATCGATCCAGGGCGCCGGAGCGTTCGGAAACCGGCCCCTTGCGGCATTGATATTGCCACCATGATGGCGTAGCACATCGGGACGTTCCGGTAGCGTCTGCCGCCCATCCATGCAGCATCTCTCCAATCTTGAACTGGCGCTGGCCGCTCTCTCGATCGAGGCGGTGGCCGGCTACCCCAGTTTCGTCTACCGCACCATCGGGCATCCTGTCACCTGGATGGGCGCGCTGCTCGCCGCCCTGGAGACGCGGCTCAACGGCGCAAACGTCGATGAAAGGCGGCGCCGCAGCCTGGGGACTGTCGCGCTTGTTCTGCTGCTGGCCACGACGGCTGGTGTGACCTTGGCGCTCGACCGCGCCTTCGCCTTTGGGTGGATCGGCACGGCTCTGCTGGTGCTGACTTGCAGCTGCCTGATCGCCCAGCGCAGCTTGCACGATCATGTGCGCGCGGTAGCGGATGCGCTGGAACGGGACGGACTGTCAGGCGGGCGCAAGGCCGTTTCGATGATCGTTGGGCGGAATCCCGAACATTTGGATGAAGCCGCAGTGGGCCGTGCGGCGATCGAGAGCCTGGCTGAAAACTTTGCCGACGCCGTCGTTGCTCCTGCATTCTGGCTGGCGGTCGCGGGATTGTTGGGCGGCGTGCTTTATAAGGCAACGAACACGGCGGATTCCATGATCGGGCATCGGACGCCGCGCTACGCTGCATTCGGCTGGGCGGCGGCGCGACTCGACGATGCAATCAATCTTCCGGCATCCCGCCTCGCCGCCTTGTTTCTGATCGTGGCCGCGTTCGCAACCGGCGCCTCGTTCAGCGGCGCATGGCGAGCCGTGTGGCGCGATGCGTCGCGGCACCGCTCGCCCAATGCCGGCTGGCCGGAAGCCGCAATGGCCGGCGCGCTCGGCCTGCAACTAGCCGGACCGCGGGTCTATGGCGAGGACCTGGTGGACGACGCGTTCATGGGTGATGGCACGCGGGACGCCTGCGTCGCGGACGTCCGGCGTGCGCTCCGGTTGTATCGCGCGGGATGTGCAACGTCATGGCTGGTGCTGCTGGTGATCGTGATCATCTGGCGAGGTTGAAGAGCTGATCGAGGTCGATATGCCGCGCAAGATGCTCGGCCAAGGCGTCGAGCACGCGGTCGACGTCCGCGTCATACGATGCTCCGTCGGCACGAGCGCCAAGCCAGGACAACCACGCGGCGCGCTGGCGGTCGTCGGTGAACAGCCCATGCACATAGGAGGCCCGGATTCGCCCATCGGGCGATGTAGCTCCATGCCTGGTGTCATTAGCAAAGCGCAGTAACGGCCGTGCGCAATCAGGACCGTTGGTACTGCCGACATGCATCTCGTATCCGCGAAACGGCACACCGTCGGGCAGCGACGTGCCGGCGACCTCGGTCAGAGTCTTGTCGCTTGTCAGTATCGTCTCGACATCGAGCAAGCCGAGGCCGGACATGCTGCCAGGATGGCCTTCGATGCCATCCGGATCGGCCACGATCTTGCCGAGCATCTGATAGCCGCCGCAAATACCGAGAACACGTCCGCCGCGACGGACATGTGCCCGCAGATCGATATCCCAGCCATTGCGCCGAAAATCTTCCAGGTCCGCAAGAGTCGCCTTCGAGCCGGGTAGAATCACCAGATCAGCAATCGCCGGCAGCGGCTCGCCAGGTTGGACAAAGACGAGCTGAACCGCAGATTCCAGCTTGAGCGGATCGAAGTCGTCGAAATTGGCGATATGCCCCAATCGCGGAACGACCACGACGCAGGCGCCTCCGGTCGCGGCGGTTCGACGATCCAACACGACCGCGTCTTCCGCCGGGAGCCGGTCGGCGCCGCGGAAATACGGGATCAGCCCAAGCGCGGGCCAGGTGGTGTGGGCGGTGATCAGATCCATGCCGAGTTGGAACAGCGTGGGATCGCCGCGAAACTTGTTGACCAGAAATCCCACGATCAATGCCGCGTCCGGCGCGGCGAGAACTGCGTGCGTCCCGACGATCTGGGCGATGACGCCACCCCGATCGATATCGCCGATCAGGATGACGGGCACCTCCGCGGCGCGCGCGAAGCCCATGTTGGCGATGTCGTTGGCGCGCAGGTTGACCTCGGCGGTGCTGCCAGCGCCCTCGATCAGAACGAGGTCGGCTTCGTCTTTCAGGCGCCGGAAGCTGGCGACGACCGACGGCAGCAACGCTAGCTTCATCGTCTGGAACGCGCGCGCAGTCGCGCTGCCTGTCACGCGTCCGAGCACGACGATCTGCGCGCCCACATCGCTCTGTGGCTTGAGCAGAACGGGGTTCATATGCACCGAGGGCGCGACGCGGCAGGCACGGGCCTGCAACGCCTGCGCCCGGCCGATCTCGCCGCCATCTTCTGTTACCGCTGCGTTGTTCGACATGTTCTGCGGCTTGAACGGGCGGACGCGAAGGCTGCGGTTGGTGAAAGCGCGGCACAATCCAGCCACGATGAGGGACTTTCCGACATCGGAGCCGGTGCCCTGAAACATTAGCGCTACGGGCGCTCGGGTCCGCCCTGTTATCACGCCCGACCTGTTTTCATGCCCGACCTGTTTGCATGATCGGCCCGTAATCACGACCGACCTGTCGTCACGATCGGCTCGCGGCACAATCGGCCCACCATCAGAACTGGCATGCGCATCAGCATCGGATCGGCATCAGAATTCGATGCCGCGCTGTGCCTTCACGCCAGCGGCAAAATGATGCTTGACCAGGCCCATCTCGGTGACCAGGTCGGCAATCGCAATGAGCTCCGGCTTCGCGTTGCGTCCGGTCACGACGATGGTGAGATCATCGCGCCGCGCGGCCAGTTCGGTCACGACATCGGCGAGCGGCAGATAGTCATAGCGCAGCGCAATGTTGAGCTCGTCGAGAACAAGCATCCGGATGGTTGGATCAGCCATAAGCCGCCGCGCCATGTCCCAGGCTCGTTGCGCCGCCGCGATGTCGCGCTGAAGGTTCTGCGTTTCCCAGGTGAAGCCCTCGCCCATCGTGTGCCATTCGACAAGATCTGCAAAACGCTCCATCGCCCGCCGTTCACTGCTGTACCAGGCGCCCTTGATGAACTGGACCACGCCGACCCTCCAGCCGTTCCCCAACGCGCGCAGGGTCAGCCCGAAGGCAGCGGTGGATTTGCCTTTTCCGGGGCCGGTATGGACCATGAGCAGGCCTTTGGATTCGATCGTCTTGGAGGCGACCTCGGCATCCTGCACCTGCTTGCGCTTGGCCATTTTCGCGGCGTGGCGGCTCGCTGTCGCGTCGGCGTCGCTCATGGTGGCTGGTCCCTACCGCATCGATGGCCCCAACGCCGAACCGCGCGACCTGCGCTAAACCGTGCGTCGCCGGTGTCACCGTTGACGCGTTTCTACCATCGGTTGCCGGGGCGGGAAACCATTTGACACCCGGTTTTGCCCGCCACATCATGGGATTTGATCCGACGGTCCCTCGAAGTGAGGGTTAAACGGGAATGCGGGCGGCGGGGTCACTTCTCGCCGGATCGCAGCTGCCCCCGCAACTGTGTGTGGATAGCCGAACGCCAGAGTGCCACTGGGAAACTGGGAAGGCAGCGTTGGGCGCAGACCCACAAGCCAGGAAACCGGCCGGCGGACCAGGTCTGACGCGACGGGCGGGGTGCCCCGACGCGCCTCGGGGCTCGCCTTGCCGGCGGTCCCGAAGTCGGCGCTATGCTTCATCCCCGCCGGTTGTCACGGAGGGGAAATGACGTGCAGGATATAGCGAAGATACCGGTCACCATCGTCACCGGGTTTCTGGGGGCGGGCAAAACCACCCTGATCCGGCACCTGCTGCAGAATGCCGGCGGACGGCGCCTGGCGCTCATCATAAATGAATTCGGCGATGTCGGGGTTGACGGTGCGATCCTGAAATCCTGCGGAATCGACGCATGCCCCGAGGAGAATATCGTCGAGCTGGCCAATGGCTGCCTGTGCTGCACGGTTGCGGATGATTTCATTCCGGCAATCGAGGCGTTGCTGGCGCGTTCGCCGCGGCCCGAGCACATCATCATCGAGACCTCCGGGCTCGCGTTGCCGAAGCCGCTGGTCAAGGCTTTCGATTGGCCGGAGATCCGCACCAGACTGACCGTCGATGGCGTGGTCGCTGTGGTCGATGGCGCGGCTGTCGCCGCCGGACGTTTCGCCGACGATCCGGTGAAGCTGGCCGCCCAGCGCGACGCCGACAGCTCGATCGATCACGATAACCCACTGGAGGAGGTCTACCAGGATCAACTTCTCTGTGCCGATCTTGTTGTGCTGAACAAGGCCGACCTAATGACGGCGGAGGTGATGCGACGCGTCAACGACGAAATCGGGCAGACCATCCAGCGAGCGGTGAAGATCGTCGAAACTCGCGAGGGGCGGATCGATCCGGCCGTCCTGCTAGGGCTGGCGGCTGCGGCGGAAGACGATCTCGCGCAGCGGCCGTCGCACCATGATACAGAGGACGGGCATGATCATGATGATTTCGAGAGTTTTGTGGTTGAAATTTCACCGACCACCGATCCCGCGGGTCTCGTCGTCCGCTTTGCGGCGGCGGCCGAGTCCCACGCAGTGCTGCGGATGAAGGGCTTCATCGAGGTCGCTGGCAAGCCGATGCGGCTACTGATCCAGGGCGTCGGGGGTCGCTTCCGCCAGGAATACGATCGGCCCTGGGCCTTGGGCGAGGAACGGCGGAGCCGACTTGTCGTTATCGGCGAAAAGGGGATTGACCGCACGGCAATCGCTGCGTCGCTGCAGGGCTGATTCCGCGCCGATGCATATCCTGCGCGTCGAATCGCGATCGATCGATGGTACTGCAGAGGCAGTCGACCTCGGCCACAGCCCGGCGGATATCGTTGCGTTGTCGTTCACCGACGCGGATCTGTCCGTGCTCGCGGCCGCGTGGGAGGCGCATGGTGACGCGCTGCCAAGCCTGCGACTGGCGAGCCTAAACAGGCTGCGTCACCCATATTCGGTCGATCTCTACATCGAGAAGGTGCTGTCCAAGGCGCGGTTCGTGCTCATCCGGCTGCTCGGCGGAAAGGATTATTGGAGTTACGGAGTCGATGAGCTGGAGATGCTGGCGCGATCACGTGGCATTCACCTCGCCATCGTGCCGGGCGATCACCGGGAGGACGCGCGGCTCGACGCGGCCTCTACGCTGCCCGCTGCGTTGCTGCGACAGATAGGGATGTATTTTTCCGCGGGAGGGGTCGAAAATATCGGCACCTGCCTGCGTTTCGTTGCAGATCTTATTCGGACGGACGTTGCATTGGCGGCGGCTGTTGCCTCGCCGATTTCCTCGCCCGATTCGCCGCCGATATTGCTGATTCCCCCGTTCGGCTGGTTCATGCCCGCGATGCGTCCCGGCACGGCGGCGGCACCACTGGCCCTGCTCATATTCTATCGTGCATGGATGCTGGCCGCCGACACCGAGCCCGTGATTGCACAGGCACAGGCGTTGGCATCGCGCGGTTTTCGCGTCGCCGCCGCCCATGTGACCAGCCTGAAAGACGCGGCCGTCGTAGCCAGGCTGGGCGCCTGGTTGGCGCTGGAACGACCTGACATCATCCTGAACATGACTGCATTTTCCGCCCGGTTGGACGTCGGTGGATCGGTGCTCGATCAGGCCGATGCGCCAGTGTTTCAACTCGCACTGAGCGGCGGCGCCGAGCAGCAATGGGCTGAGTCACAGCGGGGCCTCGGATCGGCGGATCTCGTGATGAACGTCGTTCTCCCGGAGTTTGACGGACGGATCATCGCAGGCGCAATTTCCTTCAAGGGCGAGACCACGCGCAACGCGACGCTGGAATTTACCCGGGTGGTGCACCGGACCACGCCGCCTGGTGTTTCCCATGCGGCCGATCTCGCGCTTGCCTGGGCGACGCTGCGCCGCACACCGAGGGCGGAACGGCGTGTCGCCTGCGTCCTGTCCGACTACCCCGCCAAGGCTGGCCGGACCGGGTATGCGGTCGGGCTGGACACGCCGCGCAGTGTCATCGCGATCGCCGAACGTTTAGCGTGTGAGGGTTTCTCCATCGAGATTCCCGATAATGCGACCACATTGATCGAGGCGCTGTCGGTCGGTGAGCAGCGCGCGGTTCTCGGCATTGCCGAGTATGAACACCAGCTTGATAAGCTGCCGAATGGGTTCGTCACACAGGTCTACGCATCCTGGGGCACACCGGACAAAGATGCCGCCATACAGGATGGGTCGTTCTGTTTCCGCTTCGTCCGTGCAGGGAAGCTGTTGATCGCCGTGCAGCCCGATCGCGGCAACGTGGACACCCGCAAGAGCGAGTATCACGACCCCCGCCGGCCGCCCCGGCACGGCTATGTCGCCTTCTATTTGTGGCTGCGCATGATCGAGCAGGTGCAGGCGGTCATCCATTGCGGAACGCACGGCACGCTGGAATGGCTGCCGGGCAAGGCGGTTGCCTTGTCCGAGAGCTGCGCACCGCGCGCCGTGCTGGGCACCGTGCCGCTGATCTATCCGTTCATCGTCAACAATCCAGGCGAGGCCGCACAGGCGAAACGTCGTGTGGCCGCCGTGACGATCGGCCACCTCACGCCGCCGCTGACGCGAGCCGGGGCGCACGGCGCGGCCGCCGAGCTGGAAGGCCTGTTCGACGAATATGCCGAGGCGCAATCGCTGGATCCGCGGCGCGCCACAAGACTGGCCGAACTGATCATGGGGCGCGCGCGGGAAACCGGGCTTGCGGTCGAGTCCGGTGCCGCACCCGAAGACGATCCGCAGGCAGCATTGCTCAAACTCGATGCCTGGCTGTGCGATCTCAAGGACATGCGGATCGGCGACGGACTGCACGTGTTTGGTCAGGTGCCGGACGCGGACCGCCGCGTCGAGGCGGCAACATCACTTGCCGCAATCAGCGGATCAACCGACGCGGCGGCGATCGATCGGCTGATCTGTTCCTGTGCCGAAGCGGAAATGCGCGGACTTCTTGCGGCGCTGGACGGCAGGTTCGTGGCGCCCGGTCCGGCCGGGGCGCCGGACCGCGGGCGCATCGACGTGCTGCCGACGGGCCGCAACCTGTTCAGTATCGATCCGCGCGCGGTCCCGACGCGGACTGCCTGGGAAATCGGCCGGCGCACCGCGGAGGCGATGCTGACCCGGCATGCGCAGGACAACGGCGAGTGGCCCCTTCGTGTCGTGCTCGACATTTGGGGAAGTGCGACGATGCGGACCGGCGGGGACGATCTCGCTCAGGCGTTCGCGTTGCTGGGCGTGCGGCCACGGTGGGACGAGGGCTCCAGTCGGGTCGCCGGATTCGATATCATGCCGCTTGCCGTCTTGAACCGCCCACGGATCGACGTGACATTGCGGATATCCGGCCTTTTCCGTGATGTCTTTCCCAGCCAGATCGCCCTTTTCGCCGATGTCGTGCGCGAGATCGCGGCATTGGACGAGGCCCCGGAAGACAACCCACTTGCCGCCTGCGTCAGGTTGGGCGGCGAATCCGGCGAGCGGATCTTCGGCGCTGCGCCCGGCGAGTACGGCATCGGCCTGTCCCGCATCCTGGCGGAGGGCGGCTGGTCGGACCAAGACGCTTTGGGCGAGGCGTATCTGCGGGCGACATCACACGCCTATGGCGTGGGCTCGGAGGGCGTTCCCGCGGCGCCGGCGTTTCGTGTCCGTGTCGCGCAGGCGGAAGCGTTCGTGCACGTGCAGGATCTGCCTGGCCAGGACGTGCTGAACGCCGACGCGTTCGCCGAGCATGGCGGCGGGTTCGCGGCGGCTGCAGCGTCCCTCGGCAACTATCCAGCGCTGTATCATGTGGATACCACGATGCCGGAACGATCCAGAATTCGTACCCTGCGCGAGGAGGTGGCACGGGTGCTGCGCGCACGGGCAACAAACCCTCTCTGGCTCGCCGGGCAGATGCGCCACGGGTTCCGTGGTGCCACGGAGATTGCCGAGACCGTCGATAACTTTTTTGCCCACGCCGCGCTGACCGACGTGACTGATGACCGCCAGTTCGATCTGCTGTTCGATGCGACGATCGGCGATGAGACTGTCCGGAATTTTCTGATCGATGCCAATCCTGATGCGGCACGCGCCATCGCCGACCGGTTCGACGAGGCGATCCGGCGCGGACTCTGGGCGACGCGGCGCAACTCGGCATCGAGCATCATGGTCAACATGCGAATGCCAGCGCGATGAGCGGCTTGCTCGGGAAGAAACTGTGGGCAAACCGCCCATCGCTGACCGCCGGATGGCGCGCGGTGAAATGATGGACGCCATGGTCAAAGGCTGGTGTCCCGGGGCGCTGCGTCCGATGGAAAGCGGCGACGGACTGATCGTCCGGCTGAAGATAAGCAGTGGCATCGTCGATGCCGGGCTTGCCACGCATATCGCTCGGTGGTCGCGTCGGTGGGGCAACGGTCAGATCGACTTGACCGGCCGCGCCAACCTGCAACTGCGCGGATTGTCGGTGCAACATCTGGCGGAACTGCACGATGCGATGGCGGACTGGCACCTGCTGGATCACAGTGCTGCTGCCGAGGCCGTGCGCAACGTCATATCCAGCCCGCTGGCCGGGCTCGATCCCACCGCCGTGCTGGACGTCCGGCCGATTGTCAGTGCGCTTGAGCAGCGCCTGGCGACTGACACGGCGTTACATGAACTTCCAGGGAAATTTGGCTTTGCCATCGACGACGGTGGGCGGTTAGGGCTCGAGGGTGTGCCAGGGGATGTTCGTTTCGATGCCCACTTTGGAGCGGACGGCCCGGAGTTTACGGTTTGCCTCGACGGGGCCTCGCTGCCGCTGTGTCCTGATGCGCCCGGGCTCGGTCCTTGCGGCCCGGATGTGGTGGCCGATGTTGCGGCCGCGCTCGCCGGGGTGTTCCTTGATGCCAGAAAAGGCGGCCAAATTAGTATTCGTCGGATGGGCGATCTCGTGGCCTTGTGGGGCGTCGAAGCGATCGGGCAGCGGGCTGGCCTTGCGCATGCCGGCTCGCCGCGTGCTGCTGGACGCCCGGCAGACCCGTCCATGTTACTGGGAACGCACCGGCTTGGATCCGCCGCCTATCTCGGCGTTGGTCTGCCCTTCGGCAGGATCGTCGCCGAGGATCTCGGCGCACTCGCCGCAGCGGTGATCGTGAATGGCGGAGGGGAAATTCGATTGACGCCCTGGCGCGCAATCCTGGTGCCGGTCCCGTCGATCCTGCTCGCGCATGCGGTTTCGCGCGCAGTGGCGACAAGCACTTTCATCCTCGATCCACATGATCCGCGTCGGCGGATCGCCGCCTGTCCGGGCGCGCCGTCCTGCGCGCATGGCACGACGCCGGTGCACCTCGATGCTGCCAGACTGGCGGTTGAACTCGCCGGCGCCACCGGGTCGCACCAAATCCTGCATGTCTCTGGCTGCGAAAAAGGCTGCGCGCATCCAAAACCAGCGTCGATCACGCTGGTCGCGCGGCACGGCCGCTACGATCTAGTCCGCAACGGGGTGCCGTCCGATGCTCCTGCGCTGCGCGAACTGACGGTGGACCAGGCGGCGGATCAGCTTAGACCGACGGTGGCCGATCAGGTATCGGGCGGCCCCCCATGACCGGCTCGCACGATTACATTCGCGATGGCGCAGAGATCTATCGGCGCTCGTTCGCCATCATCCGGCGCGAGGCCGACCTTGCGCGTTTCTCTCCGGAGGAAGAGCGGGTCGCAGTCCGGATCATCCATGCATGCGGGATCGTTGCCGTAGGGGATGATATCGCGTTTGCGCCGGGGGCTGTGCGCACCGGGATTGGCGCGCTCGAGGCCGGCGCGCCGATCCTGTGCGATGCGAACATGGTGGCGCATGGCATCACGCGCGCGCGGCTGCCGCGCAAGAACCCCGTGATCTGCACGCTCGATGCGCCCTCGGTCCCGGCGCTGGCGGCCGAGCGGCAAACGACGCGAACAGCCGCGGCGATGGAGTTGTGGCGCGATTACCTGGGCGGTGCAGTGGTGGCGATCGGCAACGCCCCGACGGCGCTGTTCCGTCTGCTGGAGATGCTCGATGCGGGCGCGCCATCTCCGGCTTGTGTCATCGGGATGCCGGTCGGCTTCGTGGGTGCAGCGGAATCCAAGTCGGCGCTAATCGCGGATGGACGCGTGCCATACCTCGTCGTGCGCGGCCGGATGGGCGGAAGCGCAATGACTGCCGCTGCGGTCAATGCCTTGGCGAGCATCCGGGAATGAGCGGAGCGGGGACCGTCGGCCGTCTCTATGGGATCGGGGTCGGCCCGGGCGATCCGGAATTGCTTACCGTCAAGGCCGTGCGGTTGATCCAGGCTGCGACGGTCGTCAGCTATTTCGCCAAGACAGGTCAGCGCGGCAATGCCCGTCGCATCGTCGATCGTTGGCTAGACGGAACAGCAACGGAAATCCCGCTGCACTACCCCATGACGACCGAACACAGGTTCGACAGTCCCGTCTACGTCGCCACGCTGGCAGCTTTCTACGAAGCCGCCGTCGGGGTGTTGTCCGCCCATCTCGATGCCGGAAGGGACGTGGCACTGCTGAGCGAGGGCGATCCGCTGTTCTATGGCTCGTTCATGCATCTTTATATCCGGCTGCGTGGGCGGTATCCGGTCACACTGGTTCCCGGCGTCACCGGCATGGCGGGTTGTTGGGCCGCCGCCGGCCAACCGATGACGTGGGGCGATGATACGCTGGTTGTGATGCCTGGAACGCTGCCGCTTGCTGGCCTTGTCGAACGGCTTAGCACCGCGCATGCGACTGTCGTTATGAAGCTGGGACAGAACTTTGACAAGGTTCGTACCGCCATCGAGCATGCGGGATTGTTGTCACGCGCGATCTATGTCGAGCGTGGCACGATGGACGACGAGATCGTGATGCCTCTTGCCAACAAGGCAGCAGGACCTGCACCGTATTTCTCACTCATTCTCATCCCCGGCGAAGGCAGGCGCCCATGACAGGTTCGCTCTTCATCGTCGGTCTCGGGCCGGGTCCCGCGCGCTGGATCGCGCCAGAAGCGACCGCTGCACTGGATGCGGCGAGCGATCTTGTCGGCTATCTGCCGTATCTTGATCGGATCGCGGTGCGCGCTGGCCAGCGTCGTCACGGCAGCGACAATCGTGGGGAGATCGCCCGGGCGCGTCATGCCTTGGCGATGGCGGCCGAGGATCGCCACGTCGCGGTCGTGTCGGGCGGCGATCCCGGGGTGTTCGCTATGGCCGCGGCGATCTTCGAGGCGATCGAGGCGGGCGAACCTTGTTGGCGCGCATTGAACATCACGGTCATTCCGGGCATCACCGCAATGCAGGCGGCCGCCGCTCGGCTTGGCGCGCCTCTGGGTCACGATTTCTGCGCGATTTCACTTTCCGACAACCTGAAATCGTGGGAGGTCGTAGAACGACGCCTGCGCGCCGCCGCGGACGGCGATTTCGTGATCGCATTGTTCAATCCGGCGTCGGAAGTACGGCCGGAGAAGATCCATCAGGCCTTCGCGCTGTTGCGCGGTTGTCGGGTAGCGACCATTCCGGTTGCGTTCGCGCGCGCCATTGGCCGGCCGGACGAGCGGATCGTGCTGACCACTCTGGGCGAGGCAGACCCGGCAATCGCGGATATGAGCACGCTAGTACTGATTGGTTCGAGCGAGACACGGTTTATCGAGCGACCCGGCGGATCGCCGTGGTTGCTCACACCGCGAAGTTACGCGGCCGGGCGAAGCTACGGGGCCGCGCAATGATTTTCGATCCACGCCAGTATCACATCGATGGACCCGCTGCTCGGCACGTCCACGGTCGGGGGTCGTTCGACCATGATGACCTCTACCCCGAGGGTGCGGGCGGCAGCGATCTTCCCCCCGACGGCTGCACCGCCGCTGTTCTTGCTGACGAGCACCTGAATGCCCTCCTCGCTCATCAGACTGATCTCGTCGGTGACGCTGAACGGACCTCGGGCGAGAATCAGCCGATGCGACGGCAACGAGCCGATCGCGTCCGGCGGATCAATCGTTCTTACGATGTAATGGTGTTGCGGGGCGGCGGCGAACACCGCCAACTGCAATCCACCAATTGTCAGAAAGACGCGCCGAACGCTTTCGCCCAGCGCACGAACGGCCGCTTCCATGGTCGGGACACCGGTCCAGCGGTCGCCTTCCTGCTTGCTCCAGGCCGGTCGGATGAGACGCACGAGCGGCAGAGCGAGATCACGACACGCAGCGGCGGCGTTGCGGGACATTTGGGCGGCGAACGGATGGGTAGCGTTGATGACCGCATCGACCTTCGCTTCGACCAGATAGGTCTTAAGGCCCGCAATGCCACCGAAGCCGCCGATACGGAACGGAATTGGCGGGACCGCCGGACTGCGCGTCCGTCCCGCGAAGGACAGCGTCGGATGCAGTCCGGGCATTCCGGCGATCCGTGTTGCCAGCGCGCTCGCCTCCGTCGTGCCGCCGAGAATCAGCAGCCGCATTGGTCGGCTCCGCGGGAATGCGGTCGGTGACGTGCCCGTCGAGCGACATTGGACACTGGCTCTCGATCATCGGGATTGGCGAGGATGGTCTCGACGGGCTGTCTCCTGTTGCGCGGGCCCTGATTGCCCGGGCGTCGCTGGTGGTAGGTGGTCGGCGGCATCTTGCGCTGGTCGCCGAGATAGTGAAAGGCGAGACGCTCGCGTGGCCCTCGCCACCGCAAAGTGCCTTCCCGGCTATCCTGGCGCGGCGCGGCAACGCGGTGTGTGTTGTTGCCACCGGTGATCCGTTCTTCTATGGCATCGGTCCCCTGCTGGCGCGGCACGTTCCATTGGCGGAAATGCTCTGTCTTCCCACGGCATCCTGCTTCAGCCTTGCCGCCTGCCGGCTGGGTTGGGCATTGCAGGACTGCGCGCTGGTCACTCTGCATGGGCGCGCGCTTGAGCGTATCGTTCCGTACCTGCAGCCGCGCGCGCGCATCCTCGCCCTTTCCTGGGATGCGACGACACCAGGCCGCCTCGCGGCGTTGCTGATGCGGCACGGATTTGCCGATGCCCGAATGACCGTTTGCGCGGCGATCGGGGGACCGCGCGAGAGTCTGCGCAGCACGACCGCACGCGAGTTTGCGCTTGAGGGCATCGATGACCTTAATCTGGTGGCGCTCGATATCGGGAACGCACCGAGTGGGCGCGCCATTCCCCTGACACCGGGATTGCCCGATGCGTGGTTCGAGCATGACGGTCAGCTCACCAAACAGGACATCCGCGCGATGACGCTGGCCGCGCTCGCGCCACGCCAGGGGGAGATGCTGTGGGATATCGGAGCGGGATCGGGCGCCGTCGGTATCGAATGGATGCTGGCTGCGCCGTCTAACCGGGCGATTGCGATCGAACGCGACGCCGCCCGCGCCGCGCGTATCGCGCGCAACGCGGCGTCGCTGGGCGTGCCGGATTTGGTTATCGTTGCGGGAGCCGCGCCCACTGCGTTGCACGACCTGGCACAACCCGATGCGGTGTTCATTGGCGGTGGCACTACTACTCATGGGACCGTCGATGCCGCGTGGGCGGCACTTAGGTGCGGTGGGCGCCTCGTGGTGAACGGGGTCAGCATCGAAACGCACGCCACGCTGATCGATCGATTCAAGAAGCACGGCGGCAGCCTCAAGACGGTCCAGGTCGCCCATGCCGATCCGCTCGGCCGGTTGCACGGAATGCGGCCTGCCATGCCGGTGACGCAATGGTCGGTGACGAAACAATGAGCGCGGCTATCGCCATCGGTGTCGGTTGCCGTCGCGGATGCGAGGCGCACCTGATCGAAGCCCTGGTCCGCCAGGCACTCGAACGCGTGCCGTCCGGCGTCGTCCCAGCCGATGTTGCTCCGCTCAGCGGAGCATCGATTGGGTTGTTCACGATAGCCGACAAATGCGACGAGGTTGGGTTGGCCGAAGCCGCGCACTGCCTGGGCCTCGCTCTGGTCTTGCTGCCGCGCGCAGTGTTGCGTGACCAGACGCCATTTGTGCAGACGTACTCACCGCATAGCAGGTGCCGATTCGATGTTCCTTCGGTGGCGGAAGCTGCGGCACTGGCAGGCGCCGGACCCGGCGCGGTGCTGATTGTCCCGCGGATCGCGCAGGACGGCGCGACTTGCGCCATCGCTGGATCGGCGGAGGGCGTGGCATGACCGTCCATTTCATCGGCGCAGGCCCGGGCGCCCCCGACCTTATCACCGTCCGCGGCCGCGACCTGATCGCCGCCTGCCCGGTTTGTCTCTATGCCGGATCGTTGGTTCCTATGGCACTGCTGACACATTGCCCGCCCGGCGCGCGCATCGTCGACACCGCGCCGCTGTCGCTCGACCAGATCATCGCCGAGTTCGTGAGCGCTGACGGCGGTGGGCAGGACGTGGCGCGGCTGCACTCGGGCGATCTCTCGGTGTGGAGCGCGATGGGTGAGCAGTTACGCCGACTAGACAGCCTGGGGTTGCGCTACACCGTGACGCCCGGTGTCCCGGCTTTCGCTGCCGGCGCCGCGGCGTTGGCGCAGGAGCTGACCTTGCCGGGCGTCGCGCAATCGGTGGTGTTGACGCGGACCAGCGGGCGCGCCTCCTCGATGCCGACCCGCGAAACCCTGACCGGCTTCGCGGTCACCGGCGCCACGCTTGCCATCCATCTGTCGATCCATGTGCTCGATGCGGTCGTTGCCGAACTGACGCCGCACTACGGCGCGGACTGTGCAGTAGCCGTCATCTACCGCGCGTCCTGGCCGGATGAGCACGTGATTCGGGGAACGCTTGCGACGATCGTTGCACTGGTGCAGGCGACAGCAATGGAGCGCACCGCGCTGATCCTGGTCGGCCCCGTCCTCGGCGCGCGCGATTTCCAGGAAAGTGCACTATACGATCCCGCGTATCAGCGACGCTTTCGTCCCGACCGCAGTGTGGCGAGCAATCAATGAGCGGCGTGAAAGCCCGAACCGGCAAGCAACTGTCCTGCCCGGTCGAAGATCACGATCTCAAGCAGCATCCCGCCACCCAGCGCGGATGCGGCGGTTCGCCAGGCAGCCCGTGCGACGCCAGCCGGAAGGTCGATGCCGGCTGTTTGCGCGTGCCCGAACGCTTCCATTGCAGAATTGCTCTGGCTGATGCGCCTGCCGAGCGCGGCGTCGCCGCCTGCCTCGGTTGCCCGCGCGGCCAGCCACTGCAGATCGACTTCGCCGCGTCGCGAATGCAGGTCGAGCAACCCGTGACCCAGCTTGCTCATTTTCGCCACGCCGCCGGCAACCGTTACGTGCCCGATGGGATGGCGGTGCAAATATTTCAGCATGCCACCGACGAAATCGCCCATGTCGATCAGCGCCTGCTCAGTCAGCCCATGCAGTCGAGCGACGGCGGCCTCCGAGGTCGCGCCCGTCGCGCCGGCGACGTGGCCAAGGCCGGCCGCACGGGCGACATCGATGCCGCGATAGATCGAGTGGATCCAGGCGGAACAGGAATACGGCACGACGATGCCGGTGGTGCCCAGGATCGACAGGCCGCCGACAATGCCGAGGCGGGCATTCAGGGTCCTCCGCGCGATCATTTCGCCGCCGGGAATCGACAGTTCGACGATCGCATCGCCGGTGCCGCCGTGCAGCGCGGCCACCTCGGCGATCGCGGTGCGGATCATCGCGCGCGGCCTCGGATTGATCGCGGGCTCGCCGGGCGGCAGCGGCAGGCCGGCGCGCGTGACGGTGCCGACGCCCTCGCCGGAGCGGAAGACGACGCCACTGCCCCGCGGCGCCAGGCGGACGGTCGCGACGATCAGTGCGCCGTGGGTCACGTCGGGGTCGTCTCCGGCATCCTTGACAACGCCGGCGCGGGCGAAACCCGCAGCGCCTTCGCTGATCGCCAAGGCGAAGCATGGGCGTGTACCGCCTGGCAGCAGGACAGGAACAGGGTCGGGAAACGTGCCGGTCAGCAGCGCCTGGTACGCTGCGCGGCTGGCGGCGGCAGCACACGTCCCGGTCGTCCAGCCGCGTCGCAATGCGCGATTGCGCTCAGCCTGCTCCATGGCGTGCTGTCCTATCGGACCGCCGCGGTTTTGCACAGGGTTCACGGTTTTGGGGATCGTAGGCTCAGGAATCGTGGGCGGTGATATCATTCGATACAGAAACGAAACTCAACATTCCCGCGTTGGGCGCGCTGTATCTGCCGCGGTTTCGGCCGGGCGAGGTGTGGCTAGCCGGTGCCGGGCCTGGCGATCCTGGCCTCTTGACCTTGCACGCAGTGAACGCGCTCGGTCAGGCGGATATCATCCTCTATGACGCGCTGGTGCATGACGCGGTGCTGCGGCTGGCGAAGCCAGGCGCGGCGTTTGAATTTGCCGGCAAGCGCGGGGGCCGGCCATCACCCGACCAGCGCGACATCACTGAGCGGCTGATCGAACTGGCGGGTCAGGGCCTCCGGGTACTGCGGCTGAAGGGCGGCGATCCGTTCGTCTTCGGCCGCGGCGGCGACGAGGCGCTGGGCCTGGTTGCGGCGGGTATCGCGTTTCGTGTCATCCCTGGGGTGACGTCGGGTCTGGCCGGATTGGCCTACGCTGCCATCCCGGCGACCTCGCGCGACACGAACCATGGGGTGATCCTGGTGACGGGCCAATACGCGGCCGGCAATGAGCGTGGCCTGGAGTGGGGGGCACTCGCGCGGACGCGGCTGCCGATCATTCTATACATGGGCATGAGCCGCCTGGCCGAGATCACCGATGCGCTGATTTCCAATGGGGCCTCGCCGAACCTGCCTGCGGCCGTCGTCCACAGCGCGACGACGGCGGAGCAACGTGTCCTGGTGTCGACGCTCGCAGGGATTGCCGAGGAAGCGGCGGCGAACGGGTTCGGGTCGCCATCGATCGTCGCGATCGGCGAGATGGTGCGGCTGCGCGCGGCTTTGTTGCCGCTGGCGGTCGCGTTGGCGGACGGGGCGTGATGAGGAGCACCGCTTCGTCTCCGAGTGCATCCCCGCCGGGCCTGGTTATCGCTGCGCCGCGATCGGGCAGCGGCAAGACAACGTTGACGCTGGGGTTGCTGCGCGCGCTGCGTCGCT
This sequence comes from Acetobacteraceae bacterium, assembly GCA_035696165.1. Taxonomy (GTDB): domain Bacteria; phylum Pseudomonadota; class Alphaproteobacteria; order Acetobacterales; family Acetobacteraceae; genus Palsa-883. Next base: position 17,324 of record DASRQX010000210.1, read on the forward strand.
CCGGCGTCGCCGTCGGCAGCGCGAAGTGCGGCCCCGATTACATCGACCCGCCATTTCACCGCGCGGCAAGCGGGCGAGCGTGCGTCAATCTGGATTCCTGGGCGATGCCTCCCGCACTGATCGCTGTTCTGGCGGCGCAGGTCGGCATCGGCTGCGATCTCATCATCTGTGAGGCCCTGATGGGGCTGTTCGACGGCGTTCCAGGGCCGGCGGGCCGCACAGGTTCCTCAGCTGATGTGGCAGCGGCACTTGGCTGGCCCGTTCTTCTGGTGCTCGATGTCAGCGGCCAATCGCAATCCGCCGCGGCGATCGCCAAGGGTTTTGCGACCTATGACACGCGGCTGACGATTGCCGGGGTGGTGCTGAACCGGGTCGGCAGTCCGCGCCATGCGAGGCTGGCGACCGAAGCGATCGAAGCGATCGGCATTCCCGTCGTCGGGAAAATGAACCGGTCCGCCGACGTGGCACTGCCGGAGCGTCATCTGGGCTTGGTGCAGGCCGACGAGACCAGCGATCTTGACGCTCGACTGGAGCAGATGGCGGATTTCGTCACCGCACACACGCAGATCGATGTCATCCGGTCGCTGGCTGCGCGTGGCTCGCCCGCATTGTTCGAGGCTGGCGCGCGCCCGCCCGTTCCTCCACCGGGACAAAGGATTGCTGTCGCCCAGGATGCGGCATTTTCGTTCCTCTATCCGCACGTGCTGCAAGGCTGGCGGACCGCCGGAGCGGAGTTGCAGTTTTTCTCGCCATTGGCCGACGAGGCACCGGATGGCGGATGTGACGTGTGCTGGCTGGCGGGTGGCTATCCGGAATTGCATGCCGGCAGGCTCGCCGGATCGCACAAGTTCCTCGAGGGCTTGCACGATTTCGCCGAGACACGACCGGTCCATGGAGAATGCGGTGGGTACATGGTGCTCGGGCGGGCGTTGACCGATGCCGATGGCGTCACCCACAAGATGGCCGGCCTGCTTGGCGCATCGACCAGCTTTGCCCGGCGCAAACTGCATCTCGGCTATCGCATTGCCCACCTGGTTGACGATACCTGTCTGGGGTCGGCCGGAACGCAGCTCCGCGGCCATGAGTTTCATTACGCGAGCATCGACACGCGCGGCGGGGACGCGGCGTTCGCGCTGGTCTCCGATGCCTATGGTGCGGAGCCCTCGCCGTCCGGCAGCCGGCGCGGCCTAGTGTCGGGCAGCTTCTTTCACGTGATCGCGGTGGCGTCATGACCAG